>JBJOHC010000117.1:0-17572 GCA_046047955.1 Planctomycetota bacterium | reverse complement strand
CGTTCGACCTCTTCCATGAACTCAGCCTCTCTCACGGCCTCCCCGACGACATCGTCGTCCGTGTCCCAGAGTCCGTCGTCGCCAGCGGACTCGGCGAAGAGACCGTCGCCGATGAGCCGGAGACGCACGGGCGTCCCCCAACCGTCGAAGGGCGGCAGTTCGCTGCCGAAGCACTCGACGATGTCTGTCGGGAAGCGACCGTAGTCGCTCCTGAACTCTCTCGCGCGCGCGGCGACCTCGAGCAGCGCGGCGTCGGTGCGCATGCTGCGCGCTGTATTGCGTGCCGCGCCGAGCGCCGGCAGCAGGAGTGCGAGGAGGAGCGGGAAGATGAAACAGGTTCCCGCCGCCGAGAGCACGATCGCGGCGATCGCGAATCCGCGCGGCGCGCGGCGGACCGCCACGATGCCGAGGACGAGCCCCGCGATCGAGCCGGCGAAGGGGACGCAGCTCAGGCCGAGGATCGACGCGATGAATGCGACGACGCCCATCCGGTTCGGTGGCGGCGGCGCAGGCGGCGTCGGGATTCCCGCGGGTGTCCGCGGAGGCGTCGCGCGGAACGCGGAGCCGGGGTCGGACGCGGAGGCGGGCGCGTGGTCGGGGGTGCGTTCTTCCATGCTGGGATCCTGCGTGTCTCTGGATGTGGCGCGGTCGAACGACAGGCCGCACACGAGTGGCCCTCGACCCGGCCGAGGCGGCGGCGCGACGCGCGCACCCTATCCTGCGCGCCATGTCGCGAAGCGTAGCGCCCGTTCCATCCCCCGATCGCCGCGGCTTCTTCGCCACCCTCGCCGCGTGGAGCGCGGTCGCCGCAGCGACTCCCGCGCTTTCCGCGCCGTCGCGCCACGCGAGCGAGCGCGACGACGACACCAACACTGACGCCGACACCGACAGGACGAACGCGCCCGGCTCGTCGCCCGCGTCGCCCGCGGATCCGATCGCCGCCTCCACGATCGCCCACGCCGAACGCCTCGCGGGCATCGCCTTCACCGACGCCGAACGCGCGCAGATGACGCGCACGATCGCCGAGCAGACCGCATGGTTCCGCGCGCGCGCGACCTTCGGCGCGCTCGACAACGCGCTCGCGCCCGCACAGGTCTTCCGCGTCCTCCTTCCCGGTGAGAAGCCGCTCGAGCGCGTCGCGAACGACGCGAAGCCGATCGACGCACGCGCGCGTTCCGTCACCGCGCCCAGTGCCGTGGACGGCGCCGCGCCCACGGGCGACGACGACCTCGACTGGGCGACGATCCCCGAGCTCGGCGCATGGCTGCGCGCGGGAACGGTCACCTCGCGCCGGCTCGTCGAGCGGTCGCTCGCGCGACTCGCGGCCGCCGACCCGACGCTCCACTGCGTCATCACGCCGTGCCGCGCGCAGGCGCTCGCCGAGGCCGACGCGCGCGACGCCGAACTGCGCGCGGGCCGCGCGCGCGGACCCCTGCACGGGATTCCCTACGGACTCAAGGACCTCTTCGACACCGCGGGCATCGCCACGACCTGGGGCGCGGAACCCTGGCGCGACCGCGTGCCCGCGACCGACGCCACCGTCGTCGAGCGCCTGCGTGCGGCGGGCGCCGTGTGCGTCGCGAAGCTCGCGGTCGGGGCGCTCGCCTACGGCGACATCTGGTTCGGCGGAACCTGCAGGAATCCGTGGAATCCCGAGCAGGGTTCGTCGGGCTCGAGCGCGGGCAGCGCGTCCGCCGTCGCCGCGGGATGCGTTCCCTTCGCGATCGGCACCGAGACGCTCGGCTCAATCGTCTCGCCGAGCGTTCGCTGCGGCACGACCGGTCTGCGCCCGACCTTCGGCCGCGTGCCGCGCGACGGCGCGATGGCGCTCTGCTGGTCGTGGGACAAGGTCGGCCCGATCGCGCGCAGCGTCGTCGACACGGGGCTCGTCCTCGCCGCGATCAACGGTGCGAACGACCTCGACGCGTCGAGCGTCGAGGTGCCCTTCCACGCCCCCGCCGCGGACGAGGTCTCGGCGAAGGGGATGACGCTCGCCTACGACCCGCGCTGGTTCGACGGCCCCGCCGCCAGCGCGCGCGACGCGATCGCCGCCGCGCGCGACGCGGGCGCGACCCTCGTCGAACGCATGCTCGACCTTCCCGGCGATCCGTCGGTCCTCCTCGTCTCGCTCATGTCGGAGGCGGCCGCCGCGTTCGAGGAGATGACCCGTTCGGGTGCCGACGACCGGCTCTCCTGGCAGGCGGACGAGGCGTGGCCCAACTCCTTCCGCCAGACCTGGTTCATTCCCGCGATCGAACTCGTGCAGGTCGAGCGCCTGCGCCGCACCTTCATGCACTGGATGCGCGGCGCGCTCGACGGCGTCGACGCGCTCATCCTCCCGCCCTTCGCGGGCGGACTCCTCTTCGTCACCAACGCGACGGGTCACCCGCAGCTCGTCCTCCGCGGCGGCTTCGACGGGCCCGGCCGGCCCCGCGCCATCTCGCTCATCGGGCACCCCTTCGACGAGGCGACCCTCGTCCGCGCGGGCGCGGCGATCGAGACGCGGCTTGCGGTCGCACGAGAACGTCCCGAAATGCCGTGGCTGAAGGGGATCTGAAGCGGTTTCGACCCTCTGCTATCCTGCCCGCCCGATGCTCGCCGAACTGAACCTCCTCGACTACATCCCCGTCGCCGTGATCGCGTCGATGGCGATCGTGTTCGTGATCGCCAACATCGTGCTCAGCACGATCATCGGCCCGCGCGCCGAGGGCGCGATCAAGGGCACGACCTACGAGGCGGGCATGGACCCGATCGGCACCACCCGGAAGCGCTTCAACGTGCGCTTCTACATGATGGCGGTGACCTTCCTCCTCTTCGACGTCGAGATCATCTTCCTCTACCCGTGGGCGGTGAGCTACTCGCAGCTCGAGCCGGGCAGCCCCGAGGCGCAGGTCTATCTCGGCCGCATCCTCTTCTTCCTCGCGACGAGCGTCATCGCCTACATCTACGCGTGGCGCAAGGGCGTCTTCCGCTGGGATTGAGCGCCGCCTTCGCGAAACGCGATCGAACGACGGGCGCGGTCTTCGGGCCGCGCCCGCTTTCTTGGACGACGCACCGCGTACGGAACCGCTACGCCCGCAGCGTGAACCGCCCGACGCTCTCGCGCAGCACCTGGCTCGCGCGCGCGAGCTCCGACGCCGTCCGGCTGAACTCCTCGGCGCTCTCGACCGAACGCTTCGCCGCCGCGACGAGCGCGCCCATCGATGCCGCGATCGTCTGCGCGCCCTCCGACTGGCTCGCCATGCCGATCGACACCACGCGGTAGCGGTCGGTGTTCGCCGCGACCTGCTCGATGATCTCCGCCATCTGCGCGCTCGACGCGACCACCTCGTCGACGCCGCGGCGCACCTTCTCGGAGAATCGGTCCATCTCCATCACGCCCGCGCCGACCGCCGACTGCATCTCGCGCACCATCGCCTCGATGTCGAGGGTCGCGCCGGCGGTCTGGTCGGCGAGGCGGCGGATCTCGCGCGCGACGACGAGGAAGCCGCGCCCCTGCTCGCCCGCCTTCTCGGCCTCGATCGCGGCGTTCACCGAGAGGAGGTTCGTCTGGTCGGCGACCTTCGCGATCGTCGTGACGACCGAGCCGATCGAGCCCGCGCGCTCGCTGATCGCCGCGAGCCGCGCCGAGATCGAGGCGGTCGCCTGCGCCATCTCGTCGATGGTGCGGTTCACGCTCGCGAGATTCGCGCGCGTCCCCTCGGCGAGCGAGCTCGTGCGCTCGACCGCGCGCTCGACATCCTGCATCGTCTCCGAGAGTTCGGCGCCCGTCGCGCTGATCTCCTTCACCGCGACGGCGATCTCGTTCGAACTCTCGCCGAAGCGGTGCGCCATCTGCTGCTGCTCGCGGCTCGTCGCGCCGAGTTCGAGCGCGCCCGAGTCGAGCGTCACGCCCGCCTCGCGGACCTTCCCGATGAGCGCGTTCAGGTTCGCCTGCATCCGCTGGAGCGCGCGCGTGAGGACGCCCGTCTCGTCGTGGAGCGTGCAGTCGGGGATGACGGCGCGGAGGTCGCCCGCCGCGAAGGCGTTCGCGCCGTCGGTCGCATGGCGGAGACGGCGGCTGATGCGCACGGAGGTCCAGATGACGAGCGCGCACGCGACGCCGAGCGAGGCGCCCACGATCGCCCCCGTCTGCGCGAGCCCCGCGCGGATCGGCGCGATCACCTCGTCGCGGTCGCGGGTGAGGACGAGCGTCCAGTCGCCCGCCGAGATCCGCACCGAGGCGCAGAGAAGCTCGCGGCCAGTGCGCGGATCGGTCGCGGTGGCGAGATGGCCGTCGGCGTCGGCGTCCCGCACGAGCGGCATCAGCATCGGCGCGAGCTCCGAACCCGCGACCTCGTTCGTGCGGAACTGGCGCGAGAGATCGCCTTCTCCCGCGGCTCCGATCTCGGGATCGGCCGTCGCGACGACGAACCGCCCGCGCGAACTGACGAGGAACGCCTCGGCGTCCGCGCGCCGTGCGCGCTCGCGGACGAGCGCCTCGATGGTGTCGAGCGAGCGGTCGGTCGCGCCGATCCCGCGGAACTTCCCGTCGATCACGATCGGGTGCGACTGCTCGACGATGAGCTGTCCGTCGTAGACGTAGGGCTCGGTGACGATCGTCTCGGCGCGGCCCGTCGCGGCGAGCGCGCGGCGCACGCCGTCGTAGTAGAGGCCCGTCTCGAAATCGACGAGCGGCTTGACCGAGATCGCGCCGCCCTTCGTCCAGTCGCGGAAGGGATAGGGGATGAAGCGACCCGACGCATCGAGCCACTCGGCGGGCAGCGCGCCCGCGCGCGACGACGCGTCGGCGCCGTCGGCGTCGGGCTCGTACGCGACGTACGCCGCGGTGATGTTCGGATCGGACGCGAGCGTGCCGCGCAGCAGGTCGATCGTCAGCGCGCGCTTCCCGAAGAGTCCCGACTCCTGATCGGTCGCGATCGCCTCGGCGATGCGCATCGCGTCGAAGTTCGACTGTCCCACGATCTCGGCCGCGTAGAGCGTCTCGCGCAGGAGGCCGGTCGACGCGAGCGACTCGAGGTCCTCGAAGCGCGCGCGCGCCGCGAGCGTCAGCACCACGCCGACGACGAGCGCGCCCGGCGCGACGCCGAAGACGAGCATTCGCCCGACGAGCGAATCGCGGAAGCGGACCGTATCGAGGGATCGCGTGTCGACCGACGCCGGGGCGTGCTGCATGGCGCGGATCGTACCGCGCCCGCGCTACAGCTCGACCTGCGCGCCGAAGTCGACGACGCGGTCGGGCGGCAGGTTGAAGGAGCGCGTCGCGTCGCTCGAGTTCCGCGAGAGCGCGGCGAAGAGGCGCTTCCGCCAGCGCGCCATCCGCGAGGTCCCCGTCGGCACGACCGAGGTGCGCCGCGCGAAGTAGGTCGTCTCGTCGGGCTTGAACTCGAAGCCGTGCGCGCGCGCGCGGGCGAGGAACCGCGGGATGTTCGGGCTCTCCATGAAGCCGCAGAGCGCGGTGATCTTCCAGAGTCCGTCGGGGAGCCACTCGACCCGGATCTGCCGCGCGGGCGGCACGACGGGCAGGTTCGACGAGGTGATCGTCATGAGGACGACCTGCTCGTGCAGGACATGCGCGTGCTCGACGAAGTGCTTCAGCGCGATCGGCGTGTTGTAGTTCGTCGTGAGGAAGACGGCGGTGCCGGGCACGCGCGGCGTCGCGCCGTCCCAGAGGTTCGCGATGAACTCGTGGATCGGCTGGCTGTCCTCGGCGAGCTTCTTCCCGATGAAGTAGTTGCCCTGCACCCAGGTCGCCATGACGACGAAGGCGCCGAACGCGATCGCGATCGCGAACCAGCCGCCCGAGGGGAACTTGATGATGTTGGCGCCGACGAGAAGAATGTCGAGGACGAGGAACGAAGCGACCACGATGCCCACCCAGCGGCGGCGCCAGCGCCAGAACCGCCGCGCGACGATGGCGAAGAGGATCGTCGTGATCGCCATGTCGAGCGTCACGGCGATGCCGTACGCCGACGCGAGCCTGCTCGACGACGGGAAGAGGAGGACCGTGATCAGGCAGCCCACGAGCATGAGGCTGTTGAGGGACGGGAGGTAGATCTGCCCCTCCTGCTCGCCCGAGGTGTGCACCACCTCGAGCCGCGGCAGAAGGTTCAGGCGGATCGCCTGGCGCGCGATCGAGAAGACGCCCGAGATCATCGCCTGGCTCGCGATGATGGTCGCCGCGGTCGCGAGCGCGATCATCGGGTAGACCATCCAGCCCGGGACGAGGGCGTAGAACGGGTTGAAGTCGTGCGTCTGCGACGGATCGACCGTGCCCGCCTCCATCCCCGTGAGGAGGATCGCGCCCTGCCCGAAGTAGTTGAGGACGAGCGACGGGCCGACGAGGATGTACCAGCCGACGCGGATCGGGCGGATGCCGAAGTGACCCATGTCGGCGTAGAGCGCCTCGGCCCCGGTGACGCAGAGGACGACCGAACCGAAGAGGAAGAACACTTCGACCGGGTACGCCGCGACCATGCGCAGCGCGTGCACGGGGTTGACCGACGACAGCACCTCGGGACGGTCGGCGATCGCGATGGCGCCGAGGACGCCGAGCGTCGCGAACCAGACGCACATGACGGGGCCGAACACCGTGCCGACCTTCGCGGTGCCGAACTGCTGCACCGAGAAGAGCCCGACGATGATCGCGAGCGTGCACGGGATCACGAAGGGCCGCAGCGCGGGATTCGCGACCTCGAGGCCCTCCATCGCCGAGAGCACCGAGATCGACGGCGTGATGATGCCGTCGCCGAAGAGAAGCCCCGCCCCCGCCACCGCGAGCATCGTGACGATGAACCGCCCGCGCCGCGCCTTCGTCGAGAGCCCGCGCGGGATGAGCGAGAGGAGGGCGAAGATGCCGCCCTCGCCGCGGTTCGACGCCCGCGTGATGACGAAGATGTACTTGATGTTGACGACGAAGACGAGGAGCCAGAAGACGAGCGACAGGATGCCGCGGACGAAGAGTTCGTCGATCGTCGCGCCCCGATCGCTCAGGTGCGCGAAGCTCTCCTTGAGGGCGTAGAGCGGGCTCGTGCCGATGTCGCCGAAGACGACACCGATGGCTCCGATGGCGAGGGCCGCGAAGGCGCCCGTCGAAAGATGCTGTGAGCGCCCGTGCGACACGGCTGAAGGGCGGATCGTACCGCCGCGGAGGGGCCGATGCGGACCGAAGGAGGTCGCGGGCGCGCGAAGTGGATAACTTTCACGCGGCGAGAAGGGACTCCGCGATGCATGCGATCGACCTCCACACCCACATCCTGCCTCCGTCCTGGCCCGACCTCGCGGCGCGCGCGGGGACGCGTGGCTGGCCCGCGATCGAGCACCTCGCGGCGGGCGCGTCGGGCTGCGCCTGCGCGCGGCTGACGATCGACGGACGGCATTTCCGCGACATCGGGGCGAACTGCTGGGATCCGCGCGTGCGGATCGAGGAGTGCGACGCGCATGGCGTGGCGACGCAGGTCCTCTCGACGGTGCCCGTGATGTTCTCGTACCACCAGCCCGCGGAGGCGGCGCTCGAACTCGCGCGCCACCTCAACGACCACATCGCGGGCGTCGTGCGCGATTTTCCCGGGCGCTTCGAGGGACTCGCGACGGTCCCGCTCCAGGATCCCGCGCTCGCCTGCCGCGAACTCGACCGCGCGCTCGACGAGCTCGGTCTCCGCGGCGTCGAGATCGGTTCGAACGTGAACACCGCGCGCGGCGAGTGGAACCTCGACGCACCCGAGCTCTTTCCGTTCCTCGAGCACTGCGCGCGGCGCGGCGCCGCCGTCTTCGTCCACCCGTGGAACATGATGGGACAGGCGGCGACGCCGAAGTACTGGATGCCGTGGCTCGTCGGCATGCCCGCCGAAACGACGCGCGCGGCGTGCTCGCTCATGATGGGCGGCGTCCTCGCGCGGCTTCCCGCGCTCAAGGTGTGCCTCGCGCACGGCGGCGGCAGCCTCGCCTTCACGATCGGGCGGATCGCGCACGGATTCCGCGAGCGGCCCGATCTCTGCGCGACCGAGTGCGCGATCGACCCCTCCGGGCAGCTCTCGCGCTTCTATCTCGACACCCTCGTCCACGACGCCGCCGCGCTGCGCTTCCTGATCGCCTCGGTGGGCGAGGCGCGGCTCGCCCTCGGAAGCGACTACCCGTTCCCGCTCGGCGAGCATGTCCCGGGGTCCCTCATCCGCTCGATGGACGACCTCGCGGACGCGGTGAAGGCGCGGCTTCTCGCGGGGACGGCGCGGGAGTTCCTCGGACTCGCGGCGGGCTGAACGCGCCCGCACGACGCGCGGTGCATCCGCACGACCGAGAAGTGCGCCATTCGCTCCAAATTGACGCGGTTTTCGACATGCGCGGCCGGGTCGTGCGTATCTGCCCCTCCCCGCGGCCGATGGGCGCGCGGCGGAGATGACATGTCTCGCGCACGCGAGCGAACCCCGCACCCACCGACTGGAACGCCGAAGTGACCCACCTCCGACGCCCCGCAGGCGCCCTGCTCCTCGTTCTCGCCGCCCTCCACGCCCCCGCCGCCGCGCAGATCGCGCCCGTCGCGACGCCGTTCGCCGCGGAGTTCGACGCCGAGGTCGCGATCCGCGGCGGCCAGTCGCTTTCGGTCGACCTCGCCGCGCTGCGCGCGATTCCCCTCGAGGGTGAGGTCCGCATCCTCGACTTCCCCGTCGCGCCGAAGACCGCGCTCGACCTCGTCGTCGAGCGCGTCGTCCCCGTCGCGACCGACGCGACGATCGTCTCGTCGGCCCGCCGCGGCGTCGAAGTGCCGCGCGCCCTTCCCGAGACGCACCATTTCATCGGTGCGATCGAGGGCGTCGCCGGCTCGAGCGTCTTCCTCTCGACGACGCCCGCCGGCACCTTCGGCTGGGTCGACGACGGCGAATCGCGCTGGATCGTGAGTTCGGGCGACTTCGCCTCGGGCCGCGCGCCCGCGGTCTTCGAGATGCACGGCGCCGCGATGGGTCAGCTCGCGTGGAAGCCGTTCCACTGCAGCGCGCTCGAGCACGACGGCGTACAGGAGTCGGACGGCGCCGAGGGCGGCGTCGCCGACGACTCGCTCCTCGGCACCTGCCGCTCGATCGACCTCGCGGTCGACACCGACGAGGAGTTCCTCGCCCTCTTCGCCGGGAACACCGACGCCGCGCAGGGCTACATCGAGACGCTCGTCGCCGCGGGCGACGCCATCTACCGCCGCGACACCAACGTGCGCATCCGGCTCGCGTACTCGCGTCTCTGGACCACCACCGATCCGTGGACCTCGACGAGCACCTCGGCGCAGCTCACGCAGCTGCGCTCGCGCTGGCAGCAGACGCAGGGCTCGGTCGTGCGCGATGTGGCGACGCTCCTCTCGGGCCGTCCGCTCGGCGGCGGCATCGCGTGGCTCGACGCGGTCTGCACCAACCTCGCGTACTCGGTCTGCGCCGATCTCGACGGCTTCTTCCCGACGCCGCTTCTCGACAATGTCGCGCAGAACTGGGATGTCGTCGTCTTCACGCACGAGCTCGGCCACAACGCGGGATCGATCCACACGCACGACCGCACTCCGCCCGTCGACGGCTGCGGCAACGGCGACTGCACGGGCGCGTCGGCCGGCACGATCATGAGCTACTGCCACCTCTGCTCGCCCGGGATGCCGAACATCGCGCTGAACTTCCACCCGCTCTCCGCGGGCGAGATCACGAGCTACATGGCGGGCGCGAACTGCGCGAGCTTCATCGATTGCACCGCGAATCCCGCGTGCGTCCTCTCGGTCTCGACGCCGGGCACGCACTTCGCCCGCGCTGGCGGCCTGGGCTCGGTGTCGGTCACGGCGATCGCGCCGAACTGCTCGTGGTCGCCGGTGACGGTGCCCTCGTGGATCTCGCTCGTCGACGCGGGACCCGCGGGCGGCAGCGGCTCGTTCACCTACTTCGTCACGCCGAACACGGGCGCGGCGCGGACCTTCACCATCGCGATCGGCGACCGCACGCACACGGTGTCGCAGGATCCGTTCATCGACTGCAACGCGAACGGCACCGCCGACGACGACGAGCTCGCCGCCGATCCCTCCCTCGACTGTGACGGCGACGGCGTCCTCAACGCGTGCGAGATCGCCGCGGGAGCCGTCGACTGCGACGCGGACGGGATCCCCGACTCGTGCGAGATCGACACCGCGCTCGCCGCCTTCGGCGCGGGCGCGCCCGGCAGCCCCGCCGGCAGCAACTACGGCCAGTCGACCGTGCCCGCCGATCTCGGCGAGGTGCGCGCGGCGACGGGCGGCTTCGGTCACTCGGTGGTCGTCCGCACCGACGGTTCGGTGCGCGCGTGGGGCCTCAACAGCTACGGACAGACGAATGTCCCCGCGGGCCTCGCGCTCGTGACGGGCGTGTCGGCGGGCCTCTATCACAACGCCGCGGTGTCGGCGGGAGGCCGCGTGACCTGCTGGGGCCGCAACATCGAGGGCCAGTGCGAGGTCCCCGGCACGCTCCTCGACGCCGTCGCGGTCGCGGCGGGATTCCAGCACACCGCGGCGCTCCGCGCGAACGGCACCCTCGTCTGCTGGGGTTCGAACGCGAAGGGACAGTGCACGGTTCCCGCGGGTCTCGGCACGGTCGCCGAGATCGACGCGGGCGCGCTCCACACGCTCGCGCGCCTCGCGGACGGCACGGTCGCCGCATGGGGCGACAACCTGCAGGGACAGTCGACGGTGCCCGCGGGCCTCGCGGGCGTGACGCGCATCTCGGCGGGCGACTACCACAACCTCGCGCTGCGCGCCGACGGCTCGGTCGTCGCGTTCGGCTACAACATCTCGGGGCAGTCGACGGTGCCCGCCGATCTCGGGACGGTCGTCGAGATCGCGGCGGGTGGACTCCACTCGCTCGCCCTCGAGGCGAACGGCACCGTGCGCGCGTGGGGCCGCAACGACTTCGGACAGTCGACGCCGCCGGCGGGTCTCGCCGATGTCGCGACGCTCGGCGCGGGCCTCTACCACTCGCTCGCGATCTCGGCCTCGAGCACCATGCCCGACTGCGACGGCGACGGCGTCTCCGACGCCTGCGCGATCGCGGCGGGCGCGCCCGATGCCGACGGCGACGGCATTCCCGACAGCTGCGATTCGGCGGGCGTCGTCGGCGACCTCGACGGCAACGGCGTCGTGAACGGCGCGGATCTCGCGGCGCTCCTCGGCGCGTGGGGCTCGTCGGACGCCGCCGCCGATCTCGACGGCAACGGCAGCGTCGGCGGATCGGATCTCGCGATCCTGCTCGGCGCGTGGTCGGCCGGCTGAGTGGATGGCGGAACGGACGACTGAACGGACGGCGCGTTATCGCGCCAGCCCGAACCCGGAGCCGACGCAATCGTCATCTCCGCGCGAACGGGTTGGCGCGACCGCGCGTTCCGTGCCATAGTCCCCGCGATTCCCGAGCCTGGAATCGAGGAGATCGGCATGATGCGAGGGATCGGACAGTCATCGTCGCGCGCGGTCGTCGCGCCTTTCGCCGCGCTGGCCGCGGCCACGCTCGTGGCCGCAGTCGCGGCCGCGGGCACCACGCCTCCCGCGAACGACGAGTGCGCGACGGCGACCCTCGTCGGCGAGGACGAGCCCGCGACGGCATCGACCGTGAAGGCGACGCCGAGCGCCGATCCGCCCGACGAGTCCGTCTGCCCCGGCACCTTCCTCGAGTGGAACGCGAGCCCCGACGTGTGGTTCCGCTTCATCGCGCGCGGCGCCGGCTTCCTCGCCTTCACCACCTGCGATCCCGACGGATACGACACCTCGATGGCGGTGTACGAAGGTTCGTGCGCCGACGGCGTCCTGCGCGCCTGCAACGGCGACGCTCCCGACGACTCGGGCTGCCAGGAGTACCACGCCGAGGTGCGCAACCTGCGCGCGGGCTCGGGCGATTCGTTCCTCGTGCGCGTCGGCGGATTCGGCGGCGGCACGGGAACGACGCAGGTGTCGGTCCACCGTTCGGAACTCGCCGCGTGGGGCACGAACGCGAGCGGACTGTGGCGGACGCCCGCGGGCTCGCTCGCGATCGACGCGATCCGCGGCGGCGGCGAATTCGCTCTCGCCCGCGTCCATGACGGCACGCTCGTCGCCTGGGGCGCAAACGACCGCGGGCAGTGCGCGGTGCCGTCGGGCCTCGGGAGCGTGCTCGCCTTCGACGCGGGCGCGCGGCACGCCGTCGCCATCGACGCGGCGGGTGCCGTCGTCTGCTGGGGCGCGAACGACGCGGGGCAGGCGACGCCGCCCGCGAAGCTCGGTGCCGCGACGCAGTGCGCCGCCGGCGGCGCGCACACGCTCGTCGTGACGGCGAAGGGTTCGGTCGTCGGCTTCGGCGCGAACCGGTTCGGCCAGACGCGCGCGCCGAAGGGACTCTCGGCGCCACTCGCGATCGCCGCGGGCGACGGTCACTCGATGGCGCTCCGCGCCGACGGCGCGGTCGTCTGCTGGGGCGAGAACGGAAGCGACCAGTGCGAGCCGCCGGTCGACCTCGTCGGCGCGACGGCGATCGCCGCGGGCCGCTTCCACTCGCTCGCGCTCCGCGCCGACGCGACGATCGCGGCCTGGGGATTCAACGACTTCGGACAGACCTCGGTGCCCGCGGGCCTCGACGGGGTCGTCGCGATCGACGCGGGCGCGTTCTTCTCCGTCGCGCTCCGTGCGAACGGCGAGGTCGTCTGCTTCGGTGAGAACGGCGCGGCGCAGTGCGATGTTCCGCCCGCGCTCGGTGCGCTCGATCTCGTGGCCGCGGCGGACTTCGCGACCCTCGCGCACGCCGCGGCCTGCGGCGGCGATCCGCTCGCCGACTGCGATGGCGACGGCGTGCCCGACGCCTGCGCGATCGCCGCGGGCGCCGCCGACCTCGACGGGAACGGCATCCCCGACGACTGCGAGGGCGTGCCCTACGACCTTGACGGCGACGGCTACGTCTCGGGGCCGGACCTGTCGATCTTCCTCAGCGAGTTCGGCATCCGCGGCGATTCGCCCGCCGACTTCGACGGCGACGGCGCGGTCCTCGGCAGCGACCTCGCGCTTCTCCTCGGCAACTGGAATCCGCCGCCCGATCCGTGACGCGCGCGTTCAGCCCGCGAGTACGCCGCGCACGATCTCGGCCGCGCGCCAGACCTCGTCGTAGGTGTTGAAGAGCGGCGCGGGCGCGAGCCGGACGATGCCCTCGCCGTCGACGCCGCGACCCGACTCGCGATGATCGCACGCGAGTCCCGCGGCCTTGAACGCCTCGTACGACGCCTTCGATCCTCGCGCGAGAAGGAGCGAGAGCTGCGCGCCGCGCGCGTGCGACGCCGTCGGCGTCAGGATCTCGAGTCCCGCGATCCCGCGCAGGCGGAACTCGAGGAGCGCGGTCATGCGCACGCTCTTCGCGCGCAGCGCCGCGATTCCCGCCGCATCGAACTCGCCGAGGCTCGCGACGAGCGGCGCGAGCGCGAGAACGGGCGGATTCGACAGGCTCCACGCGTCGGCGCGCGCGACGGGAACGAAGCGATCCTCCATCGCGAAGCGCGTCGCGGGATCGTTCCCCCACCAGCCCGCGAGCCGCGGAAGGTCGAGGTCGCGCACATGGCGGTCGTGGATGAAGGCGGCGGCGACCGCGCCAGGACCCGCGTTGAGATACTTGTAGCTGCACCACGCGGCGAAGTCGGCGCCCGCGTCATGCAGCGCGAGCTCGAGATTTCCCGCGGCGTGCGCGAGATCCCACCCGCAGCGCGCGCCGACCGCGTGCGCCGCGCGCGTGACCCGCGCGAGGTCGAGCGCCTGGCCCGTCCGGTACTGGACGCCCGGCATCAGCGCGAGCGCGAGCGAGTCGCCGAGCCGCGCGAACGCCGTCTCGATGTCCTCCTCGCGCAGGAGCCATTCGCCCTCGCGCGGCGCGAGTTCGACGACATGCTCGTCGGGATCGAGCCCGCGCGCGGCGACATGCGAGCGCACCGCGTAGGTATCGCTCGGAAACGCGCCCTTCTCGATCACGAGCTTCGTCCGCGCGCCTTCGGGTCGATAGAAGGTCGTGAGCAGGAGATGCAGGTTCGCCGTCAGCGAGTTCATCGCGACGACCTCGTGCTCCTTCGCGCCGACGAGCCGCGCGAGCGGACCGCGCAGCCGCTCGTGATAGTCGTACCAGGGGCGCCGCGCGCCGAGGTGCCCCGCGACGCCGAGCCGCGACCAGTCGTCGAGCTCCTCGGCGACGAGCGCGCGCGCCGCGCGCGGCATGGGGCCGAGCGAGTTGCCGACGAAGTAGATCCCGTCCTCTCCGCCTGCGCGGAGCGCCGAGGGCAGTTCGAATCGCGCGCGGAACGCGGCGAGCGCGTCGTCCCGGTCGAGTGCGAGCGCGAGCTCGCGATCGTGCGAGAGGTCGGCGGCGGTGAGCGTCTGCATGGGCGCAGACTAGCAGGGGCGCGACGCGCGGCGTCCCCACGAAGCCCGAGGCACGACACCCGCGGCGCGACACCCGAGGCGCGCGCCCGAACGCCCACGGACGCGGACACCGAACGCAAGGCCGCGCTACCGCCCGCGCTTCGGACGCGCGCGCGACGCGGCGGGCTCGCGCGCGGGCTTCGCGCCGACCGCGGCGCCCGCGCCGTTCAGCGCGCCGATCGCCTCGAGAACGCGCGCCCGCGCCTCCTTCGGCATCCCCTCGCGGCCGAGATCGGCGCAGGCGTTCTGCCCGAGGTCGAGCTCGGCGAACACCGAACGACAGCGCTCGCAGAAGACCTCGCGCCCGAGCGGAAACCCGCGACCCGAGTCCATCGCCGCGAGCTTCGCCTGCAGGAGATCGAGGCACACCTGCTTCTCGTATTCGGGCGTGGGCGCGCGGCGCGTGCGCAGATCGCGGTTCAGCTTCTCGCGCAGCGCGAGGCGTCCGCGGTGGATGCGCGTCTTCACCGTCTCGATCTGCAGACCGAGCGCCTCCGAGATGTCGGCGAGCGGCATCTCGAGGATGTCCTTCATCACGATGGGCACGCGGTACGGGGTCGGAAGCGTCAGGATCGCGTCCTGCACGAGCTCCTTCGCCTCGGCGCGCATGAGGGGATCGGCGGGATTCGAGCGATCGATCGCAAGGTCGATCACACCCTTGTCGCGGAAGGGCAGAAGCTCGGTGAAGCTCTTCATCTGCGAACGCCGCGAGGTGCCGTCCTTGCGCTTGCGAAAGCGGCGCTTCGCCGCGCGCGCCGCGATCGCGTAGAGCCAGGTGCCGGGATCGGCGCGCCCCTCGAAGGTCTCCCATCGACGGAAGGCCTGCAGAAACGCCTCCTGGACCACATCCTCCGCCTCGGCGGGCGAACCGGTGATCCGGTAGGCCAGCGCGTAGGTGCGCGGGCCGAACTTCTCGAAGAGCGCGGGGATCGCACGCGCGGGATCCTTCTCGAACGCACGGATCTCGCCGCGGTCGGGGGCTTCGGCGGTCGTTTCCATGGGCGCAGTGTACGGTTCGGCCCGACCGATACGATGCGCCCGATGCAGCCAGGCCGCGTCCTCATCATCGGTGCCGGACTCGCGGGATGCCTCCTCGCGACCTACCTCGCGCGCGCGGGCTGGACGGTCGAGCTCGTCGAGCGGCGGGGCGATCCGCGCGCACGCCGCTTCGCCGCGGGGCGCTCGATCAACCTCGCGATCTCGGCGCGCGGCATCAAGGCGCTCCGCCGCGCGAAGCTCGACGAGACCGTCCTCAAGGACGCGATCCGCATGGGCGCGCGCATGGTGCATCCGGTCGCGGGGCCCGCGGGCCGTCAGCCCTACTCGAGCGACCCGACGCGCGCGATCAACTCCGTCTCGCGGAGCGCGCTCAACCTCGCGCTTCTCGATGCGGCCGCCGCGGAGCCGCGCGTGACGCTCGCCTTCGGCGAACGCTGCACCGCGGTCGACTTCGATGCGACGACCGCGACCTTCCGCCGCGACGGGGACGGCGCCGAGCGCACCGTGCACGCCGACCTCATCGTCGGCGCCGACGGCGCGTACTCCGCGGTGCGCGCCGCGATGCAGCGCACCGAGCGCTTCGACTACAGCCAGGACTTCCTCGGCCACGGCTACAAGGAGCTCGCGATCCCGCCCGTCGCGAGCGGGCCCCACGCGCCCTTCGCGATGGCGCCCGACGCGCTCCACATCTGGCCGCGCGGCTCGTCGATGATGATCGCGCTGCCGAACCCCGACGGGTCGTTCACCTGCACGCTCTTCTGGCCGCACGACGCGCGCAGCAAGGGCGCGGGCGACGCGGCGACCTTCGAGTCCGTGCCGACGGGTCGCGACGCGGTCGCGCACTTCCGCGAGGTCTATCCCGACGCGCTCGCGCTGATGCCGACCCTCGAGGAGGACTTCGACCGCAATCCCGTCGGCGCGATGGTCACGGTGCGCTGCGCGCCTTGGTCGCGCGGCCGCACGACCCTCCTCGGCGACGCCGCCCACGCGATCGTTCCCTTCTACGGGCAGGGCGCGAACGCGAGCTTCGAGGATTGCGAGGCGCTCGCCGACGCGCTCGCCGCCGAGCGCACGGTCGAGGAGGCGCTCGCCCGCTACGAGCGCGAACGCGTCGCGAACGCGAACGCGATCGCCGACATGGCGCTCGCGAACTTCATCGAGATGCGCGACCTCACGGGGCGCGCGTCGTTCAAGTGGCGAAAGAAGGCCGAGCACCTGCTGAACCGGCTCTACCCGCGCTCGTTCGTCCCGCTCTACGACCTCGTCAGCTTCTCGACCGTGCCCTACGCCGAGGCGCAGGCGCGCGGCGCGGCGAACCTGCGCACGCTGCGCCGCTTCGCGATCGCGTGTGTGGCGACGGTTGTTGTCGTGGTCACGGCCCTCGCGAAGGCCATCCTCGCGCTCGCGTACCTGCTCGGACTCGCCCTCCGGAGCCTCGCGTGAGCCGCCCGCTTCCGAAAGGCACCGTGCTCGGCGCGCCCTTCTGCGCCGCATGCGGGCACGATCTCACGGGCGCGGTCGCGAGCGCCGCGTGCCCCGAATGCGGACGCCCGCTCGTCGAGGTGCTCGAGCGCCGCACGCCACGGCGTTTCGGCGCGAAGCCGACGCGGCGCTACAGCTCGCCCACGCGCGTCCTCGGCATGCCGCTCCTCGCGATCGCGACGGGCCCCGACGAGAAGGGCGCGTTCGGTCACGCGCGCGGCTTCTTCGCGATCGGCGATGTCGCGACGGGCGTCTTCGCCCTCGGCGGCGTCGCGCGCGGCGTGGTCGCGTTCGGCGGACTGTCGTTCGGCGTCTGCACCTTCGGCGGCTGCTCGCTGTCGCTTCTCGCGTCGTTCGGCGGGCTTTCGGTCGCGCTCCTCGGCAGCGCGGTCGGCGGCTGCGCGATCGGCATGCTCGCGAACGGCGGGCTCGCCATCGGCGGACTTGCGCAGGGCGGCGCCGCGATCGGCTGGCTCTCGCGCGGCCAGAAGGCGCTCGGTCCGAACGCGTGGCCGTTCGGTTCGACGGTCGACGAGGCGACGCGCGCCCTCTTCGACCGCGTGTCGTGGCTCATCGGTCCGGCGGGCGGCGGTCCGCAGATCCACTACGGCGTCGCATGGACGGCGGCGATCGCCATCTCGGTCGCCTTCCTCATGCTCGCCCTTCTCGTCCTCTCGCGCCGCG
>JBJOHC010000116.1:0-6288 GCA_046047955.1 Planctomycetota bacterium | reverse complement strand
AGTCGTCGCCGCGGCCCGGGCCCTCGGCGAGCGTCGCGAACGACGCGACGGCGTCCCAGAGGAGTTCGGCGTCGTCGGCGTCGGCGCGCGCGTGCGCGAATGCGGCTTGCGTCGTGTCTTGCGTCGTGGTTTTCGTCTTGGCTTTCGCCGCGGCTTGCGTCGTGGCTCCAGTCGTGGCGTCCAGCGCTCCCGCCGCCTCGCCCGCCGCGAGCGTGCGGCGCACCGTCGCGAGGACATGCTGCGCGCCGCGCCGCCGCGCCTCGATGCCGACCGCCGGGTCGGGCCGCCCGCGCGCGATCTCCATCGCGACGAGGAGCCGCGCGAGCGCGACGCCCGTCTCCCGCTCCGCGAAGGCGAGCCGCGTGGCGGCGTCGGCTCTACGCGCATCGTCCGCGAGCTCGGTCGCGCCGCACTCGACGAGCCTCGCGTTCCAGCGCGAGGCGCGCGCGAGCTCGAAGTGGAGGAAGAAGCGCCGTTCGCCGCCGATCTCCGTCTCCTCGACGACGCGCGCCCCCATGCGCCGGTAGAGGGGCAGGAGCCGTCGCGCGCAGGTCGCGAGTCCGTCGTGGAAGCCGTCGGCGCGCAGGTCGCCGAACACCTCGTCCCATGCGGCGTGGAAGTGGCCGATCGAGTGATCGTCGCGCGAATAGGCGAGCGTGAACTCGCAGACGGGGCGGCCGTCCTCGAGCGACGCGGGCACCGTGAAGCCGTACGCCGCGCTCTGAAGAAGCGCGAGCCGCGTGTTCGCCAGGATCGCCGTGTGGACGCGGCCGTCTTCCGCGCCGATCCAGACGCGCGTGTCCTCGGCGGGGACGCGCGTGCGGACGCGGCGCGCCTCGTCGTCCCAGATCCAGAGTCCGCGCAGGAGTTCGCTCGCGCGGCCGCCGTCGAAGGCGAGGTACGCCTCCGACTCCATGCTCGCGACGAGCGCGGCGTCCGACCAGTCGAGGAGCCGCGTCGCGCGCGCTGGCGCCGAGGCACCCTCGGTGTCGCCCGCGTTCACGCGCGCACCTCGGCGGCGACCGAGCCGTCCGCATGCTGCCGCTCGATCCTCGTCACGCGGTTCCGCCCATCGACGAAGACCACATTGAGCGCATGCTCCGCGAGGCGCGACGGCTCGACCTGCCCCTCGGCGACGATGTACGCCTTGTCACCCGGCAGGAAGTGGCGCGCGGGCGCGCCGTTCAGCCCGATGATGCCGCTCCCGCGCTCGCCGAGGATCACATAGGTCTGCCAGAACGCGCCCGTCGACTGGTTCGTGATCTGCACCATCTGGAAGGGCACCATGCCCGCCGCGTCGACGAGGTCCGCGTCGATCGTGATCGAACCGACGTAGTGGAGATCGGCCTGCGTCACGGTGACGGCGTGCAGCTTCGCGACGGCCATGCGGATCGAGGCGACGGTGGGGGAGAGGGGCGTGGGTGTCGGCATGGTGGGCTCCGGCGGGCGCCGATCGTAGGGAAGTTTCCCGGGCATCGGGCTCCGACGCGCGTCGATCCGATGTGGAACGGCCGCGAGGCGTCGATACACTCGCCGCCGCACGCCGAATCGCGTCGTCGCCGCCGCCCTTTCTCCGCGCCTCCCGCTCCAATTCCCTCGCGTGAGCACCCGATGAACGAATTTCCAACCACCGAGGTCGAGTTTCCCGCGTCCCACATCGGGCGCTTCACGGGCCGCAACCAGCTCTGGCTCGACGATCCCGCGACGCCGTTCGAGTCGGAGGGCGCGCTCGAGGTCGAGCCCCGCACGGTCCGCTACCGATGGGCGCACGAAGGCGCGACGCACGAAGGCATGATCGCGCTGCGCGGGCAGCCCGACGCGCTCGAGGCGCACTGGCACGACACCTACCACGCGAAGGACGGGTTCGTCTTCCACGGATTCACCGAGGGCGGGCTGCTCCGTCTCTACGGGATCTTCGAGGCGGGCGGGACGGCGTGGGGATGGCGGATCGAACTCGAGTGGCGCGAGGCCGCGTCGTTCACGATGCGGATGTTCCTCGTCGTTCCCGAGGGAGGTTCGGTGCCTGCGGTGCTCCTCGAAGGCGCGCGCGACGCCGCGACGGGCGCCGATCGCGCGCGCGACTGACGGGAGGGAGCGTGACGATGCCCGACTCGACGCCCACCTTCGCCACCACCTTCGCCACGACCGTCGCCCGCGGCCTCGCGCCCGATCGCGGAGCCGCGCCGTTCCGCGTCCTCCGCTGGCTCGCGCGGCTCGCGAGCCTCGCGAGCCTCGCGCTTCTCGCCCTCTTCGCGACCTCGGGCGGAAGCGCCCCGAGCGCGTTCGAATGGCTGCTTCTCGCGTTCTTTCCGATCGGCGTCGCGATCGGCACGGTGCTCGCGTGGTTCCGCGAGATCGCGGGGGGAAGCGTCGCCCTCGTCGCGCTCGTCGCGTTCCATGCGCTCCTTCTCGTCGACGATGGCCGCCCGCCCGCGGGATCGTGGTTTCTCGTCTTCACCTCGCCCGCGCTCGTCCTTCTCGCCGTCGGGATCGCGACGCGTCGTGCCGCGGTACGCTGACGGGGCGAGCCGCGCATGACCGCACCACGAAAGCCGACGCGTCCACGCCGTCCCTCCCGCGCGGAGCCTCCCGCGGATGCCGCGTCGCCCCGACTTCTCTCGGGCGGGAATCCGCAGATCGCGCGCGGCGACGGCGACGCGCCCGTCGAGGCGTACCTCGCGGCGCTGCCTGGATGGAAGGGGCCCATCGGCCGACGGATCGACGCGCTCGTCGCGCTCGAGGTCCCGGGCGTCCGTCGGGCCGTGAAGTGGAACACGCCCTTCTACGGCGTCGCGGGACGCGGCTGGTTCCTCGCCTTCCACGCCTTCACGCGCTACATGAAGGTCACCTTCTTCCGCGGCGCCGAACTCGATCCGCCGCCGCCCGTCGCGTCGAAGGTCGCGGGGACGCGCTACCTCCACCTCGCGGAAGGCGAGGCGATCGACGAGGCGCAGCTCCGCCGATGGATCCGCGCCGCGAGCGAGCGGCCCGGCGGCGACGGCCTCGGGCCATGCTGACCGCGTCGGCCGCGCGGGATCGGTCATAATCGGCCGCCGATGCGCGACGCCACCATCCGACTCGGTCTTCGCGCGAATCTGCCGCAATTCTCGCTCCTCCTCGTGGTGAACGCCTTCGTCGGCGCGATGGTCGGGCTCGAGCGCGCGATCCTGCCCGCGCTCGCCGAGGAGGAGTTCGATCTCGCGGCGAAGTCCGCGATCCTCTCGTTCATCGCTATTTTCGGCGTCGTCAAGGCGTGCACGAACTACCTCGCGGGGCGGCTCTCCGACCGCTTCGGACGGAAGCATGTCCTCGTCGCGGGGTGGATCGTCGCGGCGCCCGTTCCGTTCCTCCTGATGTGGGCGCCGTCGTGGAACTGGGTGCTCGCCGCGAACGCGCTCCTCGGTGCGAGCCAGGGACTGACCTGGTCGACGACCGTCGTCATGAAGATCGATCTCGCGGGGCCCGCGCGGCGGGGGCTCGCGATGGGGCTCAACGAATGCGCGGGCTACCTCGCGGTCGCGGCGAGCGCGCTCGCGACGGGATTCGTCGCGGCGGCGTACGGCCTGCGGCCCGAGCCGTTCTACCTCGGCGTCGGATATGTCGCGGTCGGATTCCTGCTCTCGGCGTTCGTCGTGCGCGAGACGCGCGGGCACGCCGAGGCCGAGGCCGCGCGGCGCGACGCGCACCGCGCCGAAGCGCCCACCGCGCCGACGCAGCGCGAGATCTTCCTGCGCACCTCGCTCGGCGACCGCGACCTCTCGAGCGTGAGCCAGGCGGGGCTCGTCAACAACCTCAACGACGGCATGGCGTGGGGGCTCTTTCCGCTGGTGTTCGCGGCCGCGGGACTCGGACTCGGCGAGGTCGGCGTCCTCGCCGCGATCTATCCCGCGAGCTGGGGGCTCGCGCAGGTCGCGACGGGTGCGTGGAGCGACCGCATCGGCCGCAAGCGGCCGATCCAGTGGGGAATGTGGGTGCAGGCGGCGGGCATCGCGGTCGTCGCGATGTCGACGGGATTCGCGGGATTCGCGGCGGGCGCGCTTCTCCTCGGACTCGGCACGGCGCTCGTCTACCCGACGCTCCTCGCCGCGATCGGCGATGTCGCGCATCCGTCGTGGCGCGCGTCCGCGGTCGGCGTCTACCGCCTCTGGCGCGACCTCGGCTACGCGGTCGGCGCGCTCGTCGCGGGCGTCGTCGCCGACGCGCTCGGACTCGGCGCGGCGATGTGGGCGGTCGCCGGCCTGACCTTTCTTTCGGGTGTCGTGGTCGCGGTGCGGATGCGGGTCCGCTGAGGAAGGGGCCGCCGCGAGCGGGGCGGCTCGGCGACAATGGGCGTCATGTCCGCCACGCCCCGACCGAACGACGCGTCCGTCCCCGACTGGCGGCCCACGCTCGAAGGAGCCACGATCGTGCTGCGTCCGATCCAGGCGGACGACTTCGACGCGCTCCACGCCGTCGCGAGCGATCCCGCGATCTGGGTCCAGCACCCCGATTCGGATCGGTACAGGCGCGAGGTGTTCGAGGGGTTCTTCGCGAGCGGCCTCGCGTCGGACGGGGCGTTCGCGGTCGTCGAGCGCGCGACGGGGAGGATGATCGGCTCGTCGCGCTTCTACGACTGGTGCGCCCCGAGCGCGTCGGTCGTGATCGGCTACACCTTCCTCGCGCGCGACCACTGGGGCGGCGCGACCAACCGCGAGATGAAGTCGCTCATGCTCGCGCACGCGTTCCGCTGGGCGCGCACGGCTTGGTTCCATGTCGGGCCGCGCAACCTGCGCTCGCGACGCGCGCTCGAGAAGATCGGCGCGCGGTTCGACCGCGAGGAGACCGTCTTCGTCGCGGGAGAGCCGAGGGCGCGCGCGATCTATCGGATCGATCGCGACGCGTCGCCGCCGCGCGGGCCTTGAGGCCGTCAGCGCTCGAAGTCGCGTGTCGTCAGCACGCCGTCGCCGTCCGCGTCGAGTTCGTCGAAGCGGCGGTGGAGCGCGCGCGCGACTTCGGACTTCTCGATGCGGCCGTCGCCGTTCCCGTCGAACTGCCCGAGCAGCGACTCGAAGGACGGTCTTCCCGCCGCGCCCGCGCGGGCGCGCAGTCCGCCGCGGCCGCCGATGTCCATCGGCTTCGCCGGATCCTCGTCGACGAGGTAGTACTCGATGTACCCGAGCATCATCTCGTCGACGGTCTGCGGGCCCCAGCGGACGGTCTTCGTCGGATCGGGATTCGCGGGGTTGTCGGCGCTGTTGTCGTACCACGCGGTGCCGTGCAGGACCGCGCCGCGCGGTGCGTCCATCGGTTCGCGCAGCTCGTAGCGCAGCTGCCAGTTGAAGTCGTAGTTCGGAATATCGAGAACGGTGCGCTTCGATGCGCCGGGCAGCTCGAGCTCGTAGCGGTACGCCTTCCCGCGCACATGCATGTGCGGCATGAAGGCGAGGATCTTCGCGTTGGCCGGAATGCGAATGAGGCCACTTTCCTCGTGGTTCTTTGCGCCGGGCGGAATATTCAGCCGCATGTCCGCGACGGCCGCCGTGCGCACGAGATGCTTCGGCGCCGCGTCCGCGAAGACGACACCGAGCTTCATCTGATCCTGGGTCGCCTTCCCATTCGGCGTGTAGTGGATCTGGAAGAGGAGCGACGAGTTCGCGGGAAGCCGCTTCGCCATTCCGTCGGGGAAGGTGATCGCATCGTTGCCGGGCACGTACGCGGCCCAGTAGCCGCTCGATTCGTCCGCGCCCAGGCGGCGCCGCGTGGCGGGGTCCTTCGTCGCGGCCTCGTCGAGCGCGAAGACGAGCACATGGTGCACCACCGACGGATCGCTCGGCACGATCTGCACCGCCTTCACCCAGCGGTCCTCGGTGATGTTCGTCGGCACGAGCACGTTCCGGTACGGCATGAATCCGTCGGCCTTGACCGCGATCGGCTCGGGCAGCTGGAGCACCGCGTCGGGCGTTCCGATCCTCCACTCGCCGCCCGCAAACGCGCGCGGAAGCGGGAGGTCCTTCGGATCGCCCTCCGGCTTTCCCGCCGCGATCCATGCGGCGATCGCATCCTTCTCCGCCCGGCTCATCGAGCGGTCGTTCGCCCAGGGACTCGCGAGCGCAGCGCCGTCTTCGCCATGGATCGGCGCCGCGAACCACGGCGGCATCGTGCCTTCGTCGACGACCGCGCGGATCATCGAGGCGCGCCGCGACGCGGCCTCGTACGAATCGAGCCGGAACGGCCCGACGCCGCCTTCGCGGTGACACTCGACGCAGTTCGCGGCGAGGATGCGCGAGATCTCGCGCGCGTAGGTGACGG
>JBJOHC010000115.1:0-5584 GCA_046047955.1 Planctomycetota bacterium | reverse complement strand
CTCGACGACGCGCGCGACTACAACGGCGGCCGCGGGAACCTCGTCGAGTTCCTCGCGTCCGACGAAGGTGCGGCGTACCGCGACCTGCGCGGAACCGACGGCGCCTGGGTCGTGCGCGACGATGTCTTCGTCTCGTATCTCACGGCGAACGGAGAGCGGAAGGACGGTCCGCTCTCGGTCGGCTTCGCGGTGCATGGCGGCCGCCACCACATCGGCCCCGAGCTCGGCATCGGCCGCATCCTCGGCGAGGCGTTCGAGGAGCCCGTCCTTCTCATCAAGACCGCGTGGGGCGGCAAGAGCCTCGCGAAGGACTTCCGCCCACCGTCGGCGGGTGGCGAGACGGGGCCCTTCTACACGCAGATGCTCGAGGAGTACCGCGAGGCCGTCGCGGCGATGGCGAAGCGCTTTCCCGCGCTCGCGGGGCGTACGCCGCGGCTCGAGGGCGTCGTCTGGTTCCAAGGCTGGAACGACGCCTGCGACGACGCGGCGACCACGGCCTACGCCGACAACCTCGCGCACCTGATCGCGGATCTTCGCGCCGAGTTCAAGGACGCGACGCTTCCCGTCGTCGTCGGCGAGACGGGGAACTGGGACGGCGCCGAATTCCGCGAGCAGCAGCGCGCGGGCTGCGCGCGCGCCGAGGTCGCGGCGAACACGCGCTTCGTCGAGACGCGTGCGTTCCTCAAGCCCGCCGACGCCTGCCCGAACACGGGCCACGGCCACCACTGGTACGGGAGCGGCGGGAGCTATCTCCAGGCGGGCGACGCGATGGGACGCGCGATGCGCGCGCTCGTCGAGCAGCGGACGAAGGCGCCCGCGACGCCCGCGCGCGAGCCTGTCGCCGTGCCCTCGACCTCACCCTCGACCGCACCCTCGACCTCACCCTCGACCACCCCGTGAGTTGCGGCGAAACCGCGGGTTTCCGCTGATAGCATCCGCGCGATGCCCGCCACGCCATCGTCCGAATCCACCGAACGGCCCCGTTCCACCGCGCCCGCGGCCGATGTCCTCGTCGTCGGCGCGGGCCACAACGGCCTCGTCGCCGCGCTCCTTCTCGCGCGGCGCGGGCTCCAGGTCACGGTGGTCGAGCAGTTCGACGCGATCGGCGGTGCCGTCCGCACCGAGCGTCCCTTCGCGAAGGCGCCGGGCCTCGCGACCTCGACGGGCGCGTACCTCCTCGGCGTGATGCCGCCCGAGGTCATGGAGGCGACGGGCGTGCGCATGCCCGTCCGCCGCCGCGATCCGCACTATTTCCTCCCGACGACCGACGGTCGCCACCTCCTCCTCGGCTCCGATCACGCGGCCGCGCGCGAGCAGCTCGTGCGCTTCTTCTCCGAGGACGACGCGCGCGCGAACGACGCCCTCGCCGCCGAGATCGGCGCGATCCGCGACGACATCGCGCCGACCTGGCTCATGGAGCCCCTCTCGATCGAGGAGACCGCCGAGCGCTTCGTGCGCCCCGCGCTGCGCGAGACCTTCGTGCGCCTCTGCCGCGGCTCGGTCGGCGACTACCTCGACCGCTTCGGCTTCAAGAGCGACCTTCTCAAGGCGATGTACGCCGTCACCGACGGCTTCTCGGGGCTCTTCGGCACCTGGGACACGCCCGGCACGGGCATGAACTTCCTCGTCCACAACATGTGCCGCCTGCCCGGGAGCGACGGCACCTGGATGATCGTCGAGGGCGGCATGGGCACGGTCACGCGGCTTCTCGCCGACGAGGCGCGGCGGCTCGGCGCGACGATCCGGACGAACGCGCCCGTCGCGCGGATCCTCGTCGAGGACGGCGTCGCGCGCGGCGTCCTCCTCGCGAACGGCGAGGAGCTGCGCGCGAAGGCCGTCGTCGTGAACGCCGATCCCTTCCGCATGCGCGCGCTCGCGGGCGACGGCGCGTTTCCCGCCGAGTACGACGCGCGACTCGAGGCGATGCGCAGGCCGGGCTCGACCTTCAAGGTCAACCTCGCGCTGTCGGGTCTGCCGCGCTTCACCTGCCTTCCCGAGGCGATGCACCGCGCGGGCGCCGCGTTCGGTCCGACGATCCACCTCCTGCCCGACGAGAAGGACGTCATGCGCTCGCTCGTCGAGGGCTTCGAGGCGGTGAAGGCGGGGCGGCTCGCCGAGTTCCCCACGATCGAGTGGTACTTCCACACGACCGTCGACCCGTCGATGCAGGACGGCGAGGGCCGCCACAACAGCGCGCTCTTCGTCCAGTGGGTGCCGCACACGCTCGCCGAGGGTTCGTGGGACGACGCGCGCGACCGCTACGCGCGCCACCTCCTCTCGATCTGCGACCGCTTCGCGCCCGGGACGAGCGACCTCGTCGTCGACATGTTCGCGCTCGACCCCGCGTCGATCGAGCGCCACTTCGGGATCACGGGCGGCCACATCCACCATGTCGACAACGCGTTCGGCTTCAGCGACCGCGTGCCGTACCGCCAGCCCGTCGCGGGGCTCTACTCCTGCTCGGCGGGCACGCATCCCGCGGGTTCGGTGATCGGCGCGGCGGGGCACAACGCGGCGAACTGCGTGCTCGCGGATCTCGGCGTCGCGTGAGGCGGCGCGGCGGCCACGCCGTCACGCGCGCGAGACGACGAGGCACGCGTTGAGCGCGTCGGCCGAGTGGTTCCCGCGCGCGAAGGTGCTCGCCTCGTAGCGGACGCGCAGCCCGCGCGCCTCGAAGCGCGCGGCGATCGCCTCGGCGAACGGGTGGCGCGCGGGCGTCGTCCAGCGCGTCGAGGTCGGGTAGAGCCGCACTTCGCCGCGCGCGACGCGCAGCAATTCGTCCGCCGCCGCGAGATGCCACGCCTCGTCGAAGGGCGAGTCGACGAGGAGCCCGCCCGTCTCGGGCGTGCTGTAGGTGAAGAGGAGGTGCGCCGAGAGGACGAGGTCGAACGCGCCGTCTTCGAAGGGAAGCGACGGGAGCGACGCCGCGACATAGCGGCCCGCGCGGCGCCCCTCGTCGTAGTGGGCGAGGAAGCCGTCGAGCGCGCGGCGCTTCGAGGCCGCGTACGCCTCGAGGTCGAGATCGGCGAACGCGCCCGGATTCGCCCGCATGCGCGAGACGGTGTGCGCGATGTCGGCGATCCCGCGCGCGCCGAGCGTCGCGGCGTCCTCGGCGTAGAGCGGATCGACGCCCGTCGCGTCGACGCCGAGCGCGGCGAGCTCCGACACGAACGAACTCGGCCCCGACGGGCAGTCGAGGACGCGCCGCCCTGCGAGCGACGCGAGCGGCAGCCCGAACATCGCCTCGTAGTCGCCGCCGAGCCGGCCGAAGAACTGCATCGCCTCGAGCGTGAAGGAGGAGCTGCGGTCGGTCATGGCGTCGACTCCGCGCGCGGCGCCCCGCGCACCGATTTCACGGCGTTTCGTGCTCGGCGCGCGTCGCGCGCCCGAGGCCCGCGGTTCACCTCACCGCCGCTTCGCGAGCGACTTCCTCGTCTCCGCGCGCGACGCCGCGACGATGCGGTCGGCCGCCTTCGGATTCGCCTTCGCCTCGAGAAGCGCGCTGAGCATGAGCGGCGCGACGATCGTCGCGTCCGACTCGACGACGAACATCGGCGTCTTCTCGGTGAGCTTGTCCCAGGTGATCTTCTCGTTGGGCGTCGCGCCCGAGTACGAGCCGTACGAGGTCGTCGAGTCGCTGATCTGGCAGAAGTACGCCCAGGGCTTCACCTTCTCCTCGAGGTCGTACTTGATGCTCGGGACGACGCAGATCGGGAAGTCGCCCGCGATGCCGCCGCCGATCTGGAAGAAGCCCACGCCCTTCCCCTTCGAGAGCGCGCGGTAGTCGTCGTAGAGGCGCGTCATGTACTCGATGCCGCTCTTGACGATCGACGCCTCGCAGTCGCCGAACTTCACATGCGACGCGAAGATGTTGCCGAAGGTCGAGTCCTCGTGCCCCGGGACGACCATCGGCAGGTTCGCCTTCGCGGCCGCGAGCAGCCAGCACTCGTCGGGATTCCCCTCGAACTTCGACTTCGGCAGCGAGAGGACGAGCTCGTAGAAGTACTCGTGCCAGAAGCGGCGCTCGCCCTTCGCGCTCGCGCGCGTCCACATCGGGACGAGGATCTTCTCGACCGCGCGGAACGCCTCGTCCTCGGGAATGCTCGTGTCGGTGACGCGCCGCATCCGCTGCTCGAGGATCCTCGTGTCGTCCTCCTTGGTGAAGTAGCGGTAGTCGGGGAAGTCCTTGTAGCTGTCGTGGGCGACGAGCCGGAAGAGCGACTCCTCGAGGTTCGCGCCCGTCACCGAGAGACCGTGGACGAGCCCCGCGCGGATCGCGGGCGCGAGCGTGATCCCGAGCTGCGCCGAGCTCATCGCGCCCGCGACGGCCCAGTACATGCGCCCGCCCGCCTGGATGTGGTCCCAGTAGGCGAAGAGGGCGTCGCGCGTCGAGCGCGCGTTGAAGTTGCGGTAGTTCCGCGCGACGAACTCGAGGACGGGGAGGGCGGGCGCGGCGGCGCGGGTCTTCGTGGTGGCCATGGGGGGCGAAATGCTAGCAGATGGGGCGCGGCAGCCTTCGCATGAAGCCGCGCGCGGCCGGGCGATTCCCGCCAATCCGCAAAGCCCCGAGGGGCGCGCGGCCGAAGAGCGGGCACCCGGTCCGCCGCCGGGAGAGGGCCGCATGATCGAATCGCTCGTCGAAACGCCGTTGCCGCGGGGTCCCCGATCATGAATGCCGGAGACCGTCGCGGCGCCCGGGGCCCGGGCTTCGCCGAACGCCTGCGCGCGGTGCGGCTCGCGTTCCGCGGCGCCGGTCCGACCGCGGGCGCGGCACCCGAGCCCGGCCCCTGGCGCGACGGATCGATGCACCGCGAGTCCTTCCTCCTCGTCACGCTCGACAGCTGCCGCTACGACACCTTCGCCGCGGTGCGGCCCGCGAACATCCTCGCGGTCGGGCCGCTCCACCGCGCGCACGCGCCGAGCCACTTCACCTTCGCGTCGCACGCGGCGATGTTCGCGGGCTTCACGCCCGGCGTCGCGACGAGCGACGAACCCTTCGTGAACCCGAAGCGCGGCCGCGTCGTCCGACTCGAGGGCGGCCCGTCACCCGCCTTCGGCCGCGACCACATGCGGGTCGAGGGCGAGGACATCGTCGACGGCTTCAACCGAAGGGGGTTCGTCACCGCAGGGACGGGCGCCGTCGGCTGGTTCGACGACCGTCGGCCGTCGGTGCGGAACCTCGTGCGGCACTTCCGGCACTACCGCTACGCGGGAAGCAACCACGCGCTCGACGGCCAGCTCGACTGGCTCGCGTCGGTCGTCGGCGGCGCGCGCGGGCCCGTCTTCGCGTTCCTCAATGTCGGCGAGACGCACATCCCGTACTGGCACGAGGGCGCGCCGTGGCGTCGCGACGAGAACCCCTGCAAGGCCGACGGCGCGGACAACGACGCCGCGGAGTGCGCGCGCCGGCAGCAGGCGTGCCTCTCGTTCATCGACGGGCGGCTCGGGCCGCTGCTGCGCGCCTTCTCGAACGCGACGACGGTCGTCTGCGGCGACCACGGCGACTGCTGGGGCGAGGACGGCCTCTGGGCGCACGGATTCAGCCATCCGAAGACGCTCGAGGTGCCGCTCGTGCTGCGGGTCG
>JBJOHC010000114.1:0-11016 GCA_046047955.1 Planctomycetota bacterium | reverse complement strand
TCGCGATGAGCCGCATGTCGGGGTGGTGCGGTCACTGCATCGAGCAGCTCGAGGACAACCGCCTCATCCGCCCGCGCGCCGAGTACACGGGCCCGCACGGCCTGTCGTACACGCCGATGGCCGACCGCGCCTGATGCGCGACCTCGGTGCGCCGCATGCGCGGCTCCGTCGTTGCCATGCGCAGGGAGACTGAAGTCGTCGGGCACGCGCGTCGTCGCGAAGCGGACGCCATCGATGGCGGACGAAATGCCGTCGACGGCGGCAGAATCGTGCCAGGCACGCTCGCCTTGCCGCGCGCACTCGCCTTGCTGCGAACTCTCGCCTTGCCGCGGATCGTCGCCCCGCCGCGCGTGGGTCACGCCGCCGCGGGTCGCACCGCGCGCGACGCGCGTCAGTCCGCGACCTTCGCCTGCGGGTAGATCAGCACGCGGTCGTGGCAGAGAAGGACGATGTCGTCCGCTCCGTCGCCCGTGACATCGGCGACGATCGCCATGCTCGGCTCGAACTCGCGCGGCTCGCCGCCCTGGAAGATGCGCGACTCGAACACCTTGAAGCCGGTGATCGGCACGAGCCGTCCCGTCTCGCTGAAGCTCAGGATGCCGAGCGACTGCTCGCCCGCGTCGAGCGCCAGGAGGTCGAGGAACCCGTCGCCGTTCACATCGCCCGCGGCGAGTTCGTGATCGACCTGCTGCGTGCGGTCGCCGCGGTGCGAGGCGACCTCCTCGAACGCGAGCCGCGCGCCGTCGAGCTGCGCCACCGCGAAGCCGTCGTCGCCGACGAGCATGAGGTCGCGCGAATCCTTGCCGCGGAAGGCGCCCGAGCGGACGCCCGTGAAGCGGAAGCCCGTCACGGGATGCTCGTCGACCTGCGCCCAGGTGCCCGCGTCGCCGCGCGCGAAGACCGCGAGTTCGTTGTTCTCCTTGTCGCCCGCCACGAGACGGTCGCCCGAGGCGGTGATCGCCACGAGCTTCGCGTCGCCGCGCTGCGCGTTCATCTGCGCAACGACCTGCCAGCCCGCGCCGCCCTCGCCGCCCGCGTAGCGGAGCGCGCGGATGAAGTTCCGGTCGGCGACGACGAGCTCCTCGCGTCCGTCGCCGTCGACGTCGAACGCGAGCGAGTTCGCCGCGCCCGCCGCCTGCGCGAGCCCGAACTGCGCCATGTCCTTCGACTCGCGCAGTTCGTACGAGACCTTGCCGTCCTTCACGACCGCCTGCAGCATCGTCATCGGCTTGTCGGCCGTGAAGAGGAGAAGGTCGCCGTGACCGTCCTGATCGGCGTCGATCCCGAGGATCGCGTCGGGCGCCTTCACCAGCGAACCGAGCTTGACGGTCTCCGCCGAGCCCTCGCCGGTCGGCAGGAGCTCGACCTGGTAGTTGCGCCCGTCCTTGGTGACGACGGCGACGATCGGCCGCCCCTCGAGTTCGGCGAGTTCGAGCACCGCGGGCGTCGAACCCGCGGAGATCGGCATCGCGGTCGGGAACGACAGCGAGCCGTCCTTCCAGGACGAGCGCCCGACGACGCCCTCCTTCTCGCTGAGGACGAAGACCTCGGCGCCCGGCGCGCCGTCGACATCGCCGGCGGCGATCGAGTCGATCTCGGCGAAGCTCGGCATCGCGACGCCCGGCTGCAGGCCGCGCCCCGCCATCTGGCGGTAGACGACGACCGCGCTCGCGGCGGGATCGGTCACGAGGACATCCTCGAGCCCGTCGCCGTCGACATCGGCGACCGCGTACGAGCGCTTCTTCGAACCGCCCGCGCGCGAGAAGACCTCGAGCGACGCGTCGCGCGAGGCGCCCGCGTCCTCGACGAGCTCCTCGACGACGATGCGCTTACTCTGCCGCTCGATGCGCGCGAGCAGATCCTTGCCCGCGCCGGGCAGGCGGATCACCGACGCCTCGCGGAGCGGCGGCATCTCGAAGCGCCGCTGCGCGCCGAGGCGCGCGTTCACCGCGCCGCCGTCCTTCTCGACGCTCGCGAGCCAGAGCCGGATGGGGGCGGCGTTGTCGGGCGCGACCGCGCCGAGATCGTTGTGGCCGTCGCCGTCGAAGTCGCCGACGAGGAGCGCGACCACCTGCTCGCCCGAGTTGAGTTCGACGGGATCGCCGAGCTTCGTTCCGTCGAGCGTCCAGACGACGGGCTGCCCCGAGACGATCGCCGCGAGATCGGGCCGCGCGTCGCCGACGATGTCGGCGAGCACGAAGCCGTCGCGGCTCGAGCTCAGGCCCTTCTGCGGCACGCGGCGCACGGCCTCGAAGACGCCCGGCCGCACCTGCTCGAGGAAGACGATCGTGCCGGGCTGCCCCGCGTAGACGATGTCCATCCGCCCGTCGCCGTTGAAGTCGAAGGGCGCCATCGCCGTGATCTGGTGCGAGACGGGGATCTCGATGCGGCGGAAGCGCCAGTGGGGCGGCACCTCGTTGACCGAACCCGACCAGTCGGGATCGTCGTCGGGCGAGGCGCCCGGCTTCTGCACATGCAGCTCGATGCGGCTCTTGAAGTTGTTCGCGACCGCGAGGTCGATGCGGCCGTCGCCGTCGAAGTCGGCCGTCGCGACGGGCCCCGCGTTGCGGTCGACCTTCACCACCTCGAGTCCGTCGAATCCGAAGTGCGCGGCGTCGTCGGCCTCCTGCGCGAGGGCGGCCGCGGGTGCGAGCGCGCATGCGCCGAACGCGAGCATCGCGCGGAGCGCGGCGGAACGGGCGGTCGCGGCGGAGCGGTTCGACTCGGGGATCGCGATCGTCTGCGGGTGCGTCTTCTGCATCGTCGTCTGCATTCCGGAACTCGGGGAGCGTGGTGGGGCGGTCGCGCGTCGGTTCGGCGGAGCCCCGCGGGAGGCGGGTATAGTAGGAACCTCGCCATGCCGCTGAACGCCACCCCGCGCCACGCCCGTCCGTTCGCCCTCCTCACGGCCCTCGCCCTCGCGGGTGCCGCGGCCGGCGACCTCGTCACCCTCAAGAGCGGGGCCTCGATCGACGGCACCGTCCTGAAGCGGACCGACCGCCGCGTCTGGATCGATGTCGGCTCCGATGTCCTCAGCTTCCCGATGGACGATGTGAAGTCGATCGACGCGGGCGACGACGCGCCCAAGGTCGAGACGCGTCAGGAGTCGCTCTTCTCGACCGCGAAGGGGCTCGCCGATCTTCCGCCGCGCGACCAGGCGAAGCAGATCGGTCCCGCGGTCATCAAGGTCTCGACCCCCGGCGGCCTCGGCTCGGGCGTGATCCTCTCGCGCGACGGCTACGCGATCACGAACGCGCACGTCGTCCAGGGCGAGACGAACCTCCGCGCGACCGTCTGGTTCGCGCAGGACGACGGCACCCTCAAGCGCACCGACATCGACGACGTCGAGCTCGTCGCGCTCAACAACCATCTCGACCTCGCGCTCATCCGCATCAAGCACCCGGACGGCAAGGACTTCGTCTTCGCGCCCGTCCAGGACGCCGAGAAGCTCGAGATCGGACAGGGCGTCTTCGCGATCGGCAATCCGCTCGGGCTCGAGCGCACGCTCACGCAGGGCGTCATCTCGACGACGCAGCGGAACTTCGACGGCCTCACCTACATCCAGACCGACACGCCGATCAATCCCGGGAACTCGGGTGGACCGCTCTTCAATACCAAGGGCGAGGTGATCGGCATCACGAACATGGGCATCCGCGGCGGCGAGGCGCTCGGCTTCGCGATTCCCGCGCGCTACGTGAAGGACTTCATCCGGAACCGCGAGGCCTTCGCCTACGACCGCAACAACCCGAACTCGGGACACAACTACCAGAAGCCGCCCGCGCGCTCGAAGGCGGGCGCACCGCCCGCGCTCCGCGACGGTTCGGCCGGCTGACGCCGCGCGCGGAAATCCGCGTCGACCCGATCCGAAGACGGGCGCCCGGCCCGACTGCGTTCGAGGGCTCGCCGCCGAGCGCCTCCAAGCGCCTCCAGCACCGTCACCACGAAGACAGTCCTCCAACGCCGCCCTTCGTGCGGCCGACACCCCGCCCGCTCCCCGCGCGCGCCAGAAAGGGAACCCCGTGCCCCTCCTTCAGACGAACCGATTCGCCGCCAGCGCCTCCTTCATCGCCACCTTCGCCGTCGTCTCCTCCGCGCTCGCGGCCGACGCGCTCACGATCCGCGACCTCGCGCCCGACACGGCGCTCCTCGTCGTCGGCGCCGATGACATCCGCGGCACGATCTCGCGCCTCGGCCCGACCGCGCTCGGCAAGCTCTGGAACGACGCCGCCGTCGCCGAAGAGGTGAAGGTGATCCGCGACGCGTTCTCCGAGGGGCTCCGCGAGGCCGCGGCCGAGGCGGGCGTCGACGAGGGCGACATCACCTGGCCCGCGAGCGGCGGCGCGGCCCTCCTCGTCGACATCAGCGACGACACCGGCCTTCCCGTCATCGACTTCGTCCTCTTCGTCGACTGGGCCGACGAGGCCGAGAAGGCCTCGAAGTTCCTCTCGGCGCTCCTCGAGCGCGCCGAGAAGGACGCGAAGGAGCGCAACCTCGACACGCGCATGGAGGAGATCCGCGGACGCAAGGTGCTCGTGTCGAAGCCGCCCGAGGCGGTCGACGTGACCGACGAGGAGGACGAGTTCGGCGGTATGGACGAGTTCGGCATGATGGGCCTGCCCGACTTCGGCGAACCCGAGATGAGCATCGCCGTCGACGGCGGTCGACTCCTCGTCGCGAGCAGCCCCGAGATGATGGACGCGCTCCTCGCGCGCGTCGACGGCGACCGTGCGCGTGCGGTCGGCGAGACGACGACCTTCCGCGAGGCGGTCGAACTCTCGGGCGGCACGCAGGACGTCTACGCCGTCCTCTCGACCGAGGCCGCGCAGCCGATCTTCGGCATGATGCCGCAGCTCATGCTCGTCGAGCCGCTCATCAAGCAGGTCGTCGGCGACATCAAGGCGTGGAGCTTCGGCGCGCACGCGAAGGACGGCGTCCTCGAGCAGTGCGCGGGCATCTACATGCCGAACGGCAAGGGCGGCCTCCTCGGGGTCGTCGACGAGCCGAGCGCGCCCTCCGCGCCGCCCGCGATCGTCCCGTCGGACGCGCTCAGCTACGGCCGTCTCAACGTGCGCTTCGACCGCATCGTCGAGATCCTCGACGGCGTCGTCGGCGGCATGCCGGCCGAGCAGAGCGAGATGATCGCGCCCATGCTCGACATGTACCGCCCCGCGATGCGCGCGGCGTTCGCGGCCCTCGGTCCGGCGGTCCACCTCTGGGGCCGCGAGCCCGATCCGAACGATCCGCTCGCCTCGACGACCGTCACGGCGATCTCGATGAAGGGCGACAAGGAGTCGGCCGCCGCGGTGAGCGACCTCCTCAACCTCTTCGGCCTCGGGCTCGCGCCGCGCGACTTCAACGGCATGACCATCCTCTCCGACGAGTTCTCGCCGTTCGCGGTCGGGATCGGCGGCGGCTACATGGTGATCGGCTCGAGCGGCGACGTCGAGGCGGCGCTGCGCGCGGTCGATGCGAAGGGCGAGGGGCTCGCGGGCGACGCGGACTTCGCGCGTTCGTTCGCGTCGATGCCGAAGGAGCCCGTCGTCGGCATGGCCTGGTGGGACATCGTGCGCCAGATGTCCTCGACGATGCGCATGCTCGAGGGTCTCGAGGAGCAGCTCGGCGGCATGGGGGGCTTCGATGCCGACGAGGGAGTTCCCGGGATGGAAGTCCTCGGCGCCGATCTGCCCGACACCGACGCGCTGATGAAGCTCTTCCGTTCGGAGGAGGCGATGAAGCGCTGCTTCGGCGACGCGACGCTCTCGTTCTCGTCGACGGCGAAGGGCTACTCGACGAGCTACCGCTGGATGCCCGGTCGCGCCGAGTGAGCGCGGAGCTCCGGTTCGAAATCCTCCGCGCGGGGCGCCGATGGGCGCCCCGCGCGGCGTTTTCGGCCGAATTCTTGCTTCATGCGTCATGCGTCGCGCTCGAGGTGCCCGCGCGCGGGCTTCAACGCAAGTGTGAATCAGCCGTGATGCGCGCGACCGACCCTCGGGCGGCCATCGCGCGATCGACGGAGCGCGATGGGGTGCGGCGCGCGTCAGTCGCGAGGCGTCGCGTCGATCCACGCGAGCGCGTCGGAGACGGCGTCGCGGCCGAGGGTGTGGAAGTCGTCGTGCCGCCCCGATGGGACGGTGAAGAGGCGGCCGTTCGGGGCGGCACGCGCGATCGATTCGGGTTCGGCGAGCGGGACGACGGGGTCGACTCCACCCGCGACGACCGCGAGCGGCGCGCGGATCGCGCGCGCGGCGGCGCTCGTCGCGTGCTCGCGCACACCGAGCGCGGCGAGCGCGCCGAGGGTCGGCGCGAGCAGCGCGCCCTTCGGCATGCCGCGCAGTTCGAGTCGCGCGCCGAGCGGCGTCCGCAGCCGCTCGTAGGGGGCGAGTGCGAGGACGCCGCGCACCCGCGGCGCGAGCGCGGGGTCGGCCGCGGCGCGGATCGCGAGCGTCGCGCCGAGCGAGTGGCCGACGAGGAGGAGGGGCCCGCGCGTCGTCTCGGCGAGCGACGCGACGAAGCGCTCCTCGCCCGAACCGAGGCGCGTCGCGCGGCCGCCCGCATCGCCATGACCCGGGAGATCGGGCAGGAGAAGCCGCCGCACATGCGGGAGGACGGGACCGACGCGCGCGAGCGCGTCGTAGCGCGAGCGGGCGAATCCGTGGAGGATGATCGCGGTCGGCGCGTCGGGATCGTCGGCGCCGAGATCGAAGACGGGGCACTCGGCGCCTTCGGACCGATGCGTCCACTCGCGGCTCTCAAGCCCCCACGCGGCGGGTTCGGACGGCGTTCCGCGCGCGAGCGCCCACGCGATGGTGCGGCGCTCGGGGCGCAGCGCCTCGCGCACGACGCCCGCGACGGCGCCCGCGTAGAGGAGTGCGCCCGAACCGGCGAGGAACGCGGCGCCGCCGAGGATGGAGGGGTCGAGCGGCATCGGGAGCCGCGGACTCTATCCGAGGTGGCGGGGGCGACGGTCGATCCGCGGTCAGGTGGAGGGAGCGGTGGGGCGGAGAGGCGCGGGGAGCGCCGCGTCCAGGCGGAACGCGATGGCGCGGGGAACGGTCACGCACGCTCGTGTTCGAGCACCGACAGGCCCGCGCGAATGCGTCGCGGCGTTGCCGCCCGCAGTCCGCCGCGAACGCCTCACCCCGCCTCGAACATGCGCCGACTCGTCCCGTTCTCGCCGACCGGGACTGCGAGTCGCGCGAGGCACTTCGGACAGCGTCCCTCGTAGCGGCGCCCGTCGGGCGACTTCGGAAGGCGGCCGTAGGTCGCGCAGCAGCGGAACCAGATCATGAGGAAGGGGCGCGCGGGACCTGCGGTCTCCGCGCGCGGGTCGGGCGCCGCGCCCGCCGCCGGCGGCGTGCGCAGGCCCTCGATGTCGACGATGTCGCGCGGTGCGCCCACGGGGCATTCCGTCGGCCACGGAGGGGGGCGGGCTTGAGCGGGCGCTTGGGTCCGCGCCGGCCTTGCGTCGCACGCGGCTGAACAGGGCGCCAGACGGGCGTGCCTGGGCGTTCGCCGTCCCGCGGATCGGCGCCGAGCATGAACAGACAAGGTCCAGGCGAGGGTCAGACGAGGGTCAGGCGAGGGTCAGGCGAAGGCCACGACAGGGCCAGACGACATCCGACCTCCGCCCATCGCCGCGGGCCGCGAGTGATCTCGGCCGATCCTCCACCCGTCACATCCGCCCGCCGTCAGCCGACCTTGCCGCGCCATTCGGCGCACGCCGCGATGATCCGTGCGAGCAGCGCCTCGCTGCGCGTCGCGATCTCTCCGCGCGACGCGTCGTCGGCGACCGAGGGCAGGTTGATGCGGACATTCTCGATCGCCGCCTGCGCCGCGGTTGCGACGAGGTCGAAGGCGATGCGGAGATCGCTCGCGAGCGCGGCGCTCGTCGTTCCGACGAGTCGCGCGAGGGCGTCGGTCGTCTCGGAGGCGAGCGCGAGGGTCGCTTCGGGAGCGGCGATCGCCGCGACGACCGCGGCGTCGAAGCCCGCGCGCGCGGGATCGTCCTTCGGCAGGCGCCAGAGCGCGTTGAGCGCGCCGTACGCACGCGCGTCCTCCTCGGCGAGCTCGACGGCGCGGCCGCGCGCGCGTGCGAGCGTCTCGTGCGTCGCGCGGTGCACCGCGTCGTGCGGCGCGTAGCGCGGCTTCCCGATCGCGTAGCCGACCACCATCGAGCCGAGCGCCGCCGCCTGCGCGAGCGCGAGCCCCGCGACGGCGCCGCCGCCCGGCACGGGCTCCGCGGCCGCGAGCCTGTCGAGATAGTCGCCGACCGTCATCGCGCGGAGGTCGAGCGTCATCCGCGGATCTCCGCGCCGACCGCCTCGCGGAGCTGCGCGATCGCGCGCGCGACCGACGCGTCGGCCTCCTCGCTCGTCATCGTGCCGTCCGCCTTCCGGAAGACGAGTCGCAGCGAGACGCTCTTGCGGTCATCACCGATCTGCTTCCCACGGAAGGTCGTGACGAACTCGATCGACTCGAGGTCGGGAAGCGCGAGCGCCTCGATCGCCGCGACGAGATCGCCGTAGGCGACGCGGTCACCGACGATCGCCGAGATGTCGCGATCGGCCGCGGGGAAGGCGGGGAGCGCGACCGCCGCGGTGTCGGGCGGGTACGCGGCGAGGATCGGCGAGAGCTCGAGCTCGGCGGCGCCGGTCGGCCGTTCGAGGCCGAAGAGTTTCGCCACCTTCGGCGCGATCACGCCGAGGACGCCGACGGGCGTTCCATCGACGAGGACGCGCGCCGCGGGCGCGAGCCACGCGGGACCATCCGCCGCGACGACCTCGACGCGCGCGGCGCGCGGCAGCAGCGGCCGCAGGAGCCGCTCGACCGCGCCGCGGACGAGGCGCAGCGCGCCCTGCGCGTCGCGCGCCGACGCGGGCGCGTCGGCGACGAGTGCGAGCGTCGGACGCTCGCAGTGCGTGCCGCCCGCGAAGTGGAACGCGCGCGCGAACTCGAAGACGCGGAGGTCGTCGGTGCCCTGGTCCTCGTTGTGGCGCCGGACGCGGAGAAGGCTCGGGACGACGCTCGGCCGGAGCGCGGGTTCGCCGCCCGCGCGCTCGTCGTCGACGCGGAGAAGCGTCGCACCATCGGCGAGGAACGGCAGCGCGTGGCGGTCGGAGACGAGCGAGTGCGTGACCGTCTCGACGAAGTCCATCGCGACGAGCGTCGACTTGACGACGCGCGTCCCGCGCTCGACCGCGTTCGGCGCGGGCACGCGCACGGCGATCGCGTCGGCGACGGGAATCGCGTCGAGTCCGTGCAGTCGGCAGATCTCCTCGATGAGGTCGATCTCGCGCTCGCAGTCGACGCGGGCGGCGGGGGGCGTCGTCCGGATCACGCTCGCGTCGGCCGACGGCTCGGGCGCGAAGCCGAGCCGGTCGAGGATCGCGATCATCTCCTCGGTCGCGAGATCGATCCCGAGGATCTGGCGGACCCGCGCGGGGCGCACCTCGATCGAGCGCGGCGCGGGGAGCGGCGCGCCCGCCTCGACGACGCCGTCGCAGAGTTCGCCCCCCGCGATCTCGAGGATCAGCGACGCGAGGCGGTCGGTCGCCTCGTCGATCGTCGCGGGGTGGACGATCCGCTCGAAGCGGTAGCTCGAGTCGCTCGCGATGCCGTGGCGGCGGCTCGTGTTGCGGACGGAGGTCACTTCGAAGGTCGCGGCCTCGAGGACGATGTCGGTCGTCGCGTCGGTGACGCTCGCGAGGGCGCCGCCCTTCACGCCCGCCAGCGCGACGGGGCGGTCGCGGTCGGCGATCACGAGATCGTCGGCGGTGAGCTCGACCTCGGTCGCGTCGGCGCCGAGCGGCAGGAACCGCTCGCCCGCGCGCGCGCGGCGCACGCGGATCTCGCCGCCCGCGAGCGTCGCGAGGTCGAAGACATGCGTCGGCTGGCCGAGTTCGAAGAGGACGAAGTTCGTCGCGTCGACGAGGTTGTTGCGCGGCACCTGCCCGATCGCGACGAGGCGGCGCTGGAGCCACTCGGGGCTCGGTCCGACCTTGACGCCGCGGATGACGCGCGCGGTGTAGCGCGGGCAGCCGCCGTGGTCCTCGTTCGTCACGCGGATGAACGAGGACGCCGCGGGGCCCGTCGCGACCGCCTTCGCGGCGGGCGCCTTCAGCCGCCGCCCCGTGACCGCCGCGACCTCGCGCGCCATCCCGAGGTGGCAGAGGCAGTCGCCGCGGTTCGAGGTCGTCTCGATCTCCTGCCACGGTTCGCCGTTCTCGGCGACATCCGCGCCGTCGAGCGGGAGCCCCGCGGAGGTGAGCGCGGCGGCCTGCTCGTCGGCGGTCGCCTGCGGGTCGAGATAGTCGTTCAGCCAGAGGACGCTCGTGCGCATGGCGGGAAGGTACCGCCTCGCGCGCCGCGCGGGCCGCGACGATTCGGCTACCTTTCCGTCATGTTCCCCCGAGGCGTTCCGACCGCGTCGCCATGGGCGCTCGCCGCGCTCCTCGCCATCGCCGCCACGACGGCGCCCTCGGGTTGCGCGGCCGCGCCGCGCGACGCGTCCGGCGTGCCCGCCGCGTCAGCCGACCCGGTCGGCGAAGTGCCGGCCGATCTCGCGATCGAGATCCGCGTCGCGCCCGGACGGCTCGTCGGCGAGCAGGCGCGCGTCGAGGAGCGCGCCGCGCGGTTCGTCCTTCTTCCCGATGGCACGCTCTACGGCGAACTCGACCGCGTGCCCGCGGAAGGCCGCCGCCCCGCGCGCGTGCGGCGGCTCTCGCGCGAACAGATGGTCGATGTCTGGACGGCGTTCCGCTCGGCGGGCTTCGCCGATCCCGCGCTCGCCGACGGTCGCGGCAATCCCGCGCTGCTGACGCCGGGCGCCGAGGAGATCCTCGCGACGCTCGAGGTCGAGTCGGGAGGCGAGCGCGCCGTCTTCGTGCGGCGCTACCGCGCGGGAGAGGATGTCGGCTCGGCGATCCGCCGCGCGATCCGCGTCGTCGCCGCGCTCGCCTGGGCGAGCGACGAACCGCGCGCCGAGACGCTCGAGCTCCCGCAGCGATACGACCTCGG
>JBJOHC010000113.1:0-17350 GCA_046047955.1 Planctomycetota bacterium | reverse complement strand
CGGAGCCCCCAGGTCCTCCGCAGCCTGCAGGCGATGTTCGGCCACGGCCGCCTCGCGAACACGGGCTACCTCTCGATCCTGCCGGTCGATCAGGGCATCGAGCACTCCGCCGGCGCGAGCTTCGCGAAGAACCCGATCTACTTCGACGGCGAGAACATCGTGAAGCTCGCGATCGAGGGCGGCTGCAACGCGGTCGCGACGACCTTCGGCGCGCTGGCGAGCGTGTCGCGGAGGTACGCGCACCGCATTCCGTTCATGGTGAAGATCAATCACAACGAGCTGATGACCTACCCGAACAAGTTCGACCAGGTCATGTTCGGCTCGGTGCGCGAGGCGTGGAATCTCGGCGCGGTCGCGGTGGGCGCGACGATCTACTTCGGCAGCGACCAGTCGACGCGGCAGATCGTCGAGGTCGCGCGCGCCTTCGAGGAGGCGCACTCGCTCGGCATGGCGACCGTCCTCTGGTGCTACATCCGCAACAACGCCTTCAAGACGGGCGGCAAGGACTACCACGTCTCCGCCGACCTCACGGGTCAGGCGAACCACCTCGGCGTCACGATCAAGGCCGACATCATCAAGCAGAAGCTTCCCGAGCTGAACGGCGGCTTCGTGGCGCTCAATTCGGGCGACTCGAGCTACGGCAAGCTCGACAAGCGGATGTACGAGGACCTCGCGACCGATCACCCGATCGACCTCTGCCGCTACCAGGTCCTCAACTGCTACGCGGGGCGCGCGGGACTCATCAATTCGGGCGGCGCGAGCGGCTCGAACGACCTCGCCGAAGCCGTGCGGACGGCCGTCATCAACAAGCGCGCGGGCGGCATGGGCCTCATCTCGGGACGCAAGGCGTTCCAGAAGCCCTTCGCCGACGGCGTCGCGCTCCTCCACGCGATCCAGGATGTCTACCTCTGCGACGGCGTGACGATCGCCTGAGGCGCGCGACCCGCGCGTGCGTGTGAACCTCCCGCGCCCCGCGGCCGATCTCCGGCCGCGGGGCGCGGCGTTTCGCATGGCGGGTCGGAACGAGCGCTCGAAACGCCGCGCGGCATCGCGACGGCGAAGCGATGTGCGACGACGCAAAAGCGGAACAGCGGCACGAGGCTTTCGCCTCGCGCCGCCGCGCTCTCTCTCTCGGACCGCGCCCTTCCGGGCACGGCCTCGCTTCCGCGAAGTCTGGAGTCGTCGGCCGCCGTGGCGTGGGCGGATGGCCTTGGCGGACCGACTGAGAGCGGTGTTTCCATCACCGATGGCGGAATCGCGGGGCGGAGCGTGTCACGGTTCCGGCGAAGATTCCGAGAATCGCCCGCGACGGCGCTCCTCACGGCGATTCGGACGCTCCGACGCGGCGAGCCCCCCTGCGAACGCGGCCGCGCGCTCCGCTCGGGCGACGCGCGAAAGGCGTGATCGGGACGGGATCGGAACATGATCGACGCATGCCGCGACGCGCTCCCGCGCCGCCGTAGACTGCGTCCGTGAAGGTGCTCCTCGCCATGTCGGGCGGTGTCGACAGTTCGGTGGCCGCCGCGCTCCTCCAGCGCGAGGGACACGAGGTCGTCGGCTGCTTCATGCGGCTCGGAAGCCCCGGCGACGCGCTCGAGACCGCGGTGCGCGACGGGGATGGCGCGGAGTGCCGCGCGCCGGCCGCGCGCATCGGGCACCAGGGCTGCTGCTCGATCAACGACGCCGCCGACGCGCGCCTCGTCGCGGCCCGCCTCGGAATCCCGTTCTACGTCGTCAACTTCCGTGACGACTTCGGCCGCATCGTGCGCTACTTCGAGGAGGAGTACCACGCGGGTCGCACGCCGAACCCGTGCGTCCGCTGCAACGACTGGCTGAAGTTCGGGAAGCTGCGCACCTACGCCGCGCAGCTCGGCTGCGACGCGGTCGCGACGGGCCACTACGCCCGCATCGACCGCTCGGACGGCACGCCGCGGATCGCGCGCGGGCTCGACCGCGCGAAGGACCAGTCGTACGTCCTCTTCGGCACGGGGCCCGAGGCCGTCGCCTCGATGCTTCTTCCGATCGGCGGGATGGAGAAGCCACGCGTCCGCGCGCTCGCGGCCGAGTTCGGCCTCGCCGTCTCCGACAAGCCCGATTCACAGGAGATCTGCTTCGTCCCCGACGACTACGCGTCGTTCCTCGCCCGTCGCGCGCCCGAACGGTTCGAGGAGGGCGCGATCGTCGACGAGGCGGGGCGCGTCGTCGGGCGGCACGATGGGCACCAGCGGTTCACGGTCGGCCAGCGGCGCGGCATCCGCGTGCCCGCGACGATTCCGCTCTACGTCCTCCGCAAGGATCCCGCGCGGAACGAGGTCGTCGTCGGCCCCCGTGCGTCACTCGAGGTGACCGCGGTCGAAGCGGGAAGCGTGACCTGGTACGGCGACGGTCCGAACGGCGGGACTCGGGAAGGCGCGCCCATCGCGTGCACCGCGCAGGTCCGCGCGCACGGTGCGCCGATCCCCGCGCGCGCGACGCTCACGACCGACGCGGCGGGCGTGCGACGGCTGTCGGTCGCGTTCACCGTCCCCGAGGCAGGCGTGGCTCCTGGACAGGCCGTCGTCTGCTACGACGCGGAGGAGCGGATTCTCGGGGGCGGTTGGATCGATCGGACGGTGTCGGGCTTGGGGGCGGATCCTTCGGCCCCGGGTCCAGCGGCCTCGGATCCTTCGACCTCGAATCCTTCGTCCTCGGATCCCGCGGCAGTGTGATCGTCGCGTAGCGGCCTGGATCAATCACCGCAACGAAACCCCGCGAAAACCCGCGAATCACCGCGGATCGCCCCTCCCCGCCGACGCTGGCAGTCCGCGCCTGCCGCGAACGCAAGGCGCGCGCCGCGCCCGCCGCTACATTGGGCGCGTGATCTACGCAGGCATCGACGAAGCCGGCTACGGCCCCCTCCTTGGACCGCTCTGCGTGGGATCGTCGGCATTCGTGATCGGGCGCGATGCTGCGGACGATGCCGCGGACGATGCCGACGCCGCCGCCGATCGTCACGCGCAGGCCGAACCGCCCTGCGATCTCTGGAAGGCGCTCGACGCGGGCGTCTGCCGGAAGCCGACCGACCGCCGCCGTCGCATCGCGATCGCCGACAGCAAGAAGCTGAAGGGTGCGGGCAAGCGGCCGCTCCAGCATCTCGAGCGCGGGGTCCTCGCGTTCCTCCCCGCGATCCCCGCCGACGATGCCGCGCTCTTCGAACTCCTCGGCTGCGCGCCGCGCGCGACGGCGGCGACCCCGTGGCACGCGTCGGCGCTTCCCGTACCCGTCGATCTCGATGCAGGCGGCGTGGCGATCGCGCGCAACCTCATCGCGCGCGCCTTCGCCCGCTCGGGCGCGAGCCTCGGCCGCCTCGCGGTCGAGATGCTCGATCCACCCGCGTTCAACGCGCTCTACCGGACGCTCGGGAACAAGTCGGCGCTGAACATGTCGCTCGTCTTCGACGCGCTCCGCCGCATCGACCTCACGCGCGACGGGCGTCCCGCCTTCGTCGCGATCGATCGCCAGGGCGGCCGCGCGTCGTACGCCGCCGAACTCGAGGCGCACCTCGGCGAGGGGCGCCCCGTCCGCACGCTCACCGAGAGCGAGACCCGCTCGGCGTACGCGATCGGCGACGATCTCGTCGTCACCTTCGAGGTCGAGGCGGAGACGCGGCACCTGCCGGTGGCACTCGCCTCGATGGCGGCGAAGTACGCCCGCGAGGTCTCGATGCGGCGCCTGAACGCCTTCTTCACGAGTCGCCGCGAGGGACTCGCGCCAACCGCGGGCTATGTCGAGGACGGCCGCCGCTTCCTCGCCGAGGTGAAGCCGATCCTCGCCGCCGAGGGGATTGCGACCGCGGATTTCGCGCGGACGGCGTGATCGAGCGCGCGCCCGAGGCCCGCCGCCGTTCGACGGACCGCAGCGATTCACCGCCGATGGGACGCACTCCTGCGGGGATCGATGGTCCTGAAACGGAGTCGCCCGATCAGGCAGGTCGGTCGTCGGGAGGTCGTTGGGCGATCCTTGGGAGGCTGCCGAGCGCCCCCCCGGGAGCCCGGTGGACGCCGGCCGCATGCGCCCAGGCAACCCGCCCGCGGCCCCTCTCCGAGCACGGGAAGCGCCACGGCAACCCGATCTCCCCGCCAATTGCATCGCCCCGAGCGGTCTTCTACACTGCGCGACTCGGCCTCCGGCCCTGCGAGCGACCCGTGCCCGACGACGACCCAGCCCCTACCGCCGACGACCGCCGTGCGATCCCGCGCGCGTGGCCGTCCGCGCGCGACTGGTTGAGGACCTCGCGCTGACGCCGACGGCGTCGACCGGCACCGTTCCCCTTCCGTCCACATCCGTCCACCACATCAACCGCGCCCGACGGCGCGGACGAGTCTTTCCCCCAACGCCCCGCTCGTGCGGGGCAGACTTCAGGATCCAGTCATGGCCACCGACCTCAATCGAGTCCGCAACATCGGCATCTGCGCCCACATCGACGCAGGCAAGACCACCGTCTCCGAGCGCATCCTCTACTACACCGGCCGCAACTACAAGATCGGCGAGGTGCACGAGGGCCAGGCGACGATGGACTTCCTCCAGGAGGAGCAGGAGCGCGGCATCACGATCCAGTCGGCCGCGACGACCTGCCCCTGGACGAAGGACGGCGTCGACTACAAGATCAACCTGATCGACACCCCCGGCCACGTCGACTTCACCATCGAGGTCGAGCGCTCGCTGCGCGTCCTCGACGGCGCGTGCGCGGTGTTCGACGGCAAGGAAGGCGTCGAGGCGCAGTCGGAGACGGTGTGGCGCCAGGCCGACCGCTACGCGGTGCCGCGCCTCTGCTTCATCAACAAGATGGACAAGATGGGCGCCGACTGGGAGTTCAGCTTCAAGTCGATCCACGACCGTCTCGGCGCGAACGCGATCGCCATCCAGCTTCCGATCGGCAAGGGCAACGACTTCGCGGGCATCATCGACCTCGTCACCATGACGGCGGTCCGCTGGAACCAGGAGGACAACGGCGCCACGATGACCGAGGAGCCGATCCCGGCCGACCTCAAGGACATGGCCGACGAGTACCGCGAGCTTCTCGTCGAGAAGGCCGCCGAACTCGACGACGCGCTCATGGAGCAGTACCTCGAGGATCCCTCGAAGATCACCACCGAGCAGCTCAAGGCCGCGATCCGCAAGGGCACCGTCGAGATCAAGTGCTTCCCCGTCCTCTGCGGCGCGGCGCTCAAGAACATCGGCGTCCAGCGCGTCCTCGACGCGGCGATCGACTACCTGCCGAATCCGAAGGAGTGCCCCGACACCAAGGGCGTCAACCCCGACAACCCCGAGGAGGCGATGACCCGTCCGCACGACCCGACCGCGCCCTTCTCGGCGCTCGTCTTCAAGGTCGTCTCGGATACGCACGGCGACCTCACCTACATCCGCGTCTACTCGGGCACGCTCACCAAGGGCACGCGCGTCCTCAACCCCGGCAACGGCAAGCGCGAGAACGTGAGCCGCATCTTCGAGATGCACGCGAACAGCCGCAACGCGCTCGAGGAGGTCGACGCGGGCAACATCGTCGCCGTCATCGGTCTCAAGAACTCGTTCACGGGCGACACCGTGTGCGATCCCGACCACCCGATCATCCTCGAGCGCATGACCTTCCCCGAGCCCGTCATCTCGATGGCGATCGAGCCGATCACCGCCGATGACAAGAAGAAGCTCGGCGACGCGCTCGTCACCATCCGCCGCGAGGATCCCTCGTTCCGCTCGAACTACAACGACGAGACGGGCGAGACCATCATCGCGGGCATGGGCGAGCTCCACCTCGAGATCATCAAGAACAAGCTCATCCGCGACATGAAGGTCGGCGTCAACGTCGGCAAGCCGCGCGTCTCGTACCGCGAGACGATCACGGGCCAGGCCAACGACGTCCGCGGCCTCTTCAAGAAGCAGTCGGGTGGTCGCGGCCAGTTCGGCGACGCGGTCGTGACGGTCATGGCGATCACGCCCGAGGAGGCCGAGGCCGAGGGTCTCGTGATGAAGGACGGCGTCGTGTTCGAGGACAAGATCACGGGCGGCGTCATTCCGCGCGAGTTCATCCCGTCGGTCGAGTACGGCGTCCGCCAGGCGGCGGCGTCGGGCGTCCTTGGCGGCTACCCCGTCATCAACGTGCGCGTCCAGCTCGTCTTCGGCTCGTACCACGACGTCGACTCGAGCCAGGTCGCCTTCGAGCAGGCGGGCATGCTCGCCTTCCGCGAGGCGGTCATGAAGGCGCGCCCCGCGCTCCTCGAGCCCATCATGAAGCTCGTCGTCACCACGCCGGACGAGTTCTTCGGCAACGTCTCGGGCGACATCGCCTCGCGGCGCGGCCAGATCACCGACCAGGAGATGCGCGGCAACGCGCGACTCCTCACCTGCGAGGTGCCGCTGTCGGAGCTCTTCGGCTACACCACGGCGCTGCGCTCGATGACGCAGGGCCGCGCGACGAGCTCGATGGAGCCCCTCACCTACTCGGTCATGCCCGATCGCCTCAAGGAGGCGGTCCTCAAGAAGTGATGCGCGCCGGATGAAGGCCGCGAAAGCGGACTTCGTCGAAAGCGTGAACCGCCGCGCCGCCGGCCTCCCCGCGAGGTCGGCGGCGCGGCGCCGTTTTGGGGTCGATCCTCCGTGCGCCGACGAGCGGAGCGACCGCACGCGGCGTCGCGTCGCGCCTACCATGGCGCCCCATGGCGGACGACGGCCCGGTCGAGGCCCCTGAACTTCAAGGTGAGAGCAGCGTGTTCCGCGCCGAGTACGAGCGCGAACTCGGACAGTGGCTGCGACGCCGGCTGGGGATCCTGTGCCTCGTCTACGCGGCGTTCGAGGTGCTCTCGACGACGGTGATGGTGCTCTTCTCGGTGGCGGCCGACGGCGACGCGGCCGATCGCGACGAGTCGTGGTTCGAGACACCGAGTGCGATCGTCGCGCCTGCGGCGGACGACGGTGAGACCGATGGGAGCTCCGCGAGCCGCTCGCGCGGGAACGCGGAGAAGGCCTCGGACGGCGCGTCGAGCGCTCGGCCCGTCGCGGAGTCGACCGACGGATCCGAGGATCGCGTTCCTTCGGCAGGCGCCGCGGATGGCGATGCCACCAGTCCATCCTCAGGCAGCCCGCTATCGAGTAGTGCACCATCGAGCGCGCCCGTCGACGCGGCGCCCGCGACCGACTCCGAGCGGACGGAGTCCGCATGGGCGGGGTTCCGGCGTGACGCGCTTCCGTTCACCACTGCGCGCGTCCTGACGGACGCGGGCGAGGCCGACGCCGCCCGCGCGACGGGTGGCGCGACTCCGGTCGTCTCGCCCTACGAGGCGTTCACGCGACTGCTCGAACGGCAGCGCCGCACGAAGACGGACGCGCCGCCACAGCCCAGCGAGGACCCGACCACGGGCACGCGCGAGTGGTCGACGCCTGCGATGGCGCCCTGGGCGCAGCGCCCGTTTCTCAACGCGCCGTTCGCGACGGTCGGCCCCTCGGACGCGCCGAGCCCGCCCACGGCGCGCCGGGCGAAGACGAACGCGCTTCCGCCGCGCGCGACCGCGGCATCGGACCCCATCTCGGAATGGACGATCCCGTGGTGGATCTGGGCGATCGTCGCGGCGCCGATCTTCGGCGTCCTCGCGTGGTTCGGCCTCGTCGTCCGGCCGCGGCTCGAGACGCGCGGCGCGCTCGTCGCCGCGGCGAGCCGCATGATCCTCGCGCTCGGCTTCCTCAACTTCGCCTTCGAGTGCGCGATCCTCCTCGCGAATCCCGCGGTGCCGGTGACGCCGCTCACCTCGATCTTCTTCTGGCACCTGACGGCGTCGCTCTTCCTGCCGTGGAGCTGGCGCGAGTCGCTGCGGCCGATCCTGCCGCTCCTCGCGGCGTGGCTCCTCCTGCGCCTCGGGCTCGCCGTCGGCGACGGCGGATGGGGATCGCTCGCCGCGACGATCGTCGCCCTCCCGTTCCTCTTCGCACCCGCGCTGATCCTCTGCTACGCGCGGCTCCGCTGGCACCGCAACCGCTTCAAGAGCGGCTTCGTCGGCCGGCGATTCCTGGCGATGCGGCGCGAGTTCCTCCATGCGCGCGCGATCCACGAGTCGCTCTTCCCGAAGCCGATCTCGGAGGACTGGATCCGCTTCGACTTCAGCTACCGCCCCGCGGCCGACATCGGCGGCGACTTCGTGCACGCGTGGATCGATCCGTCGGGGCGCTTCCACCTCGCGATCATCGATGTGACGGGACACGGCCTCGCGAGCGCGATGAGCGTGGCGCGCATCCACGGAGAGATCGAGCGTCTGCGCGACGAGCATCCCGACGAGGGCCCCGCGCGGATCCTCGCGCGGCTGAACCGCTACTTCCACCGCCTGCTCGCGCGGCACTCGCTCTTCGCGACGGGCATCCTGATGACCGTCGATCCGACGACGGGCGAACTCCGCTACGCGAGCGCGGGTCATCCGCCGATCTTCCTCCGTTCGCGCGGCGCGCTGCGCGAGCTCGAGTCGACGACCTTCATGCTCGGCGCGGTCGACGGGGAGATGTTCGGCGAGGAGGAGATCGTGGTGCCGCTCGAGGAGCGCGACACGCTCATCCTCTTCACCGACGGCGCGTACGACGCGCGCAGCCCGCGGGGCGAACGCTTCGGGCTCGACCGGCTGCGCGAGATCCTCCGTCGGCCGAACCCGCCGGTGCGCTGGTCGCAGTACCTCGTGCGGCTCGTCGAGACTTTCGAGGCGGGACTGCCCGAGGACGATCTTCTCGTCGCGGAGGTCACCTTCACGCAGCGGCGCTCGGTCTGGTCGGCGGTGACGGGCGACGAGCCCCCGATGCCCGCGCCGGCCGCGGTGCGCGAGCGGTCGGCGCCGGTTTCGAGGCCCGCCGGACCTTCGCCCGCCGATGCCGAGCCCGCGGGTGCGGGAGCCGTGGCATGACCGAGTCCGAGATCCGGCGCATGATGGACCGCGCCGTGCGCCGTGCCTTGCGCGGGCACGGCGGCGCCGAACCGAATCCGATGGTCGGCTGCGTCCTCGTGGCGCCCGACGGATCGGTCGTCGCCGAGGGACATCATGCGCGCTGCGGCGGGCCTCACGCCGAGGCCGCGGCGCTCGCGGCGGCGGGCGCGCGGGCGCGCGGGACGACCGCCATCGTGACGCTCGAACCGTGCGCCCACCGCGGTCGGACGGGCCCGTGCGCCGACGCCCTCATCGAGGCGGGCGTGGCGCGCGTCCTCTACGCCGTCGCCGATCCGAATCCGCTTGCCTGCGGTGGCGCCGAGCGGCTGCGCGCCGCGGGGATTCCCGCGAGCCTCTTCCCGCACGCAGGCGCCGACGAGCTCGCGCGCCCCTTCCTCAAGCGGGTCGCGACGGGCCTTCCCTGGGTGCTCGCGAAGTGGGCGCAGTCGATCGACGGCGCGATCGCCCTCGCGAGCGGTGAAAGCAAGTGGATCTCGAGCGCGCGCAGCCGCGCGATGGTGCATCGCGAACGCGGACGGGTCGATGCCGTTCTGACGGGCATCGGCACGGTGCTCGCGGACGACCCGCTTCTCACGCCGCGCGGCGGCGTGCGACGACGGACGCCCCTACGGATCATCTACGACCCGAACGCCGAGACGCCGCCAGGCGCGCGGGTCCTTCACGGCGAGACGCGCGAGGGCGCGGAGCCTGCATCCGGCGCTTCACCGTCGCGGGCTCCGGCTCGGTCTGCGTCCGGCGCTTCGGATCATCCCGCCGTTTATACCCCCGCTCATCCCTCCGCTCATCCCCCCGCGCCCGCTCCCGATCATCGCGCGATCCTCCTCGTCGACCCGGCGCGCGACGCGGCCGCTGAGGCGCGCCTCGCGACACTCCGTGCGGAAGGCGCGGACGCCGTGGAACTCGGTGCGGATCGGTCGATCGCGCCCGCGCTTCGAGCCCTGGCCGCGCGCGGCGTGGCGACGGTTCTCGTCGAATGCGGCGGCGGGCTCCTCGGCAAGTTGCTCGCCGAGGAACTCGTCGATGAGGCCTGGGTCTTCGTGGCGCCGATTCTGGTCGGCGAGCGCGACGCGGTGCGCGCGGTGCGTGGACTCTCGCCGACATCGGTCGGCGCATGTCCGCGGGCGCGCCTCCTCTCGGTGCGGCGGCGCGGCGACGACACGCTGCTGCACTACCGGTTCGGATGAGCGCGGGAGCCGCTGCGCGGCGCGCGAGGGACTGGCATGCCGTGACGTGGAGGCCGGTGCGTGGAGGCCGAGGTGCCGCACGCCGAGCCATCGCGTGTCGAGGCGTCGCGTGTCGAGGCGTCGCGTGTCGAGGCAGGCATCGCGTGTCGAGGCGTCGCATGCCGAGTCATCGAATGTCGTGGCGTGAAGTGCCGCGGAACGGGATCGCAGGAAGCGTCACTTGCGGTGAGCGACCGAACCCCCGCATCACGGCCGCGGGGCGAATCGCAGCCCGAGATCGGCGTCGGTCAGCGGCAGATCGATCGAGCCAAAGACACGCTGGACGCCGTCACCCGCATCGAGCACCGTGCCGGTGCCGTCGGCCGTGGCGGCGCGCCGGATCGTCGCGAGCGGCTCGCCCGCGAAACCGCGCAGCGTGATCGTGGCGTCGATGCGCGCAGGCTCGAGCGGCTGAAGCTCGAGACTGCCCGCACGCGCCTCCGAGAGCGTCGCGAGCAGACGCTCCACGGCGTCGGCATCGGCCGAACCGGTGCGCGCCGCCCCGACCTCGCCGCCGCGCGGGACGCGCTCCGCGCGCCAACCGTCGAGTTCGCGATCGAGGCGGAGATTGCCGTCCGCGGAATCGATATCGATGCGCGCGACATCGGATGGACGCGTCGCGGTGGCGGTCGAATCGACGAGCCGCTCCGTCCTCGGAATCAGCGAACCCAGCGTCGCGGCGGGAAGGCGGAAGACGGTGTCGCTTCCCTCGATCATGGCGAAGCGGTCCTGCGCACCGAGCGCGACGGGTTCGCCGACGAGAAGCGTCGCGGTTCCATCCTTGCCAGTCACGACGAGCGTCGCAGCGGGCGGCGCAAGTCCGTAGACCGCGGGTTCGCGCGGTCGGTCGACCACGAACCCGTCGCTGCGCGCGCGGCGGAGCGCGGCGATGAAGTCCTCCGCCTGCGAGCGGTCGGCTCGCGTGCGGACCGGCGAGTCCAGCTCGAATCCGCGGCCGCGCCGCGCGAGGATCACCTCGCCACCACCTGCGGGACGGAAGGCGATGGACGCGATCTCGCCGAGATCGGCGAAGAGGTCGCGCCGGCGGAAGTCGCGCATATCGCGATCGAGGACGAGATCGTGAAGGGCGCCATCGACGACGACGATGGGTGCGCCCGCCTCGGCGACCCGCGCGAGCGCACGGCCGCCGAGGCTCCGGCGGCCGAGTTCGATGACGGTCGCGCGCCCTTCGCCGGCCGAACCATCGCCCGTCATCGACAGCTCGATCCGACCGAGGACCTCGCCGAACGGCCTCTCGCCCACGCCCTTCGCTTCGGTGGCGCCCTCGGGCGCGTCCGCTTCACCGAGGACGCGCACGACCTCGGCCGCACGCACCTTGGAGACGAGCTGGCGCACGCTCCAGGCATCGAGCGCGTGCTCGATGGGCTCGCGCTGCCGCCACCGCTCGCCGTCGCGTACAAACTCGAAGCGTTCCTCGCCGCGGACGATGGCGATGCGGTCGACGCGCTCGGGATCGAGCCGATCGGCGGCGACCAGCGGCTGGCGCGTGGCGCTGCGCGCCTCGGCGAGTGGCGCGAGCCGCACGGCGATGAACGCGAGCGCTCCCGCGAGCAGGAGGACGACGGGTATCCGGATCCACTTCATGCGCGCCCCCTTCTCGCCCGAATGAGGATGCCACCGAAGATCACCGGCCCGAACAGCATGCCGCCACCGAGCAGGACCGCCCATGCCCGGGCGGCGGTCGGTCCGAGCCCCTCGATGCGCGAGACCTCGCGACCGCTGAGCCCGGCATCGAGAAGATCGTCGCGCCCGGCCAGCCAGGCGACGAGCGAGAGCAGGAGCTCGCGGTTCCCGGGATTCCGCAGCGCGGTACGACCGCCACCGAGCTGGTCGGAGAAGTCCGCGATTCCCGTGAGCATCCAGCCGCCGCTCGCGACGAGCGCCGCGCGCGCGGTTCGCGATCCATCCGTGCGCTTCGCGAGGACGGCGACCGGGACCGCGTCCGCGAGCGCCCGGCCCGCGGGCACCTCGCGAACGCCATCGCCATCGCCCTTCCAGTCGTCGGCGAGCCAGCGCGTCGATGATGGATCGATCTCGATGACCGTCGAGACCTCGACGCCCGCGGGCACCGGATCGGCGATGCGGACGGGCATCGGTTGTGCGAGGATGAGCGCGCGTCCGCGCAACCGCGCCGCGATCGGGCTTTCGGGGACCCGCGCGATCTCCTGCCACGCGCGCGGTTCGGGCTCGCCATTCGCATCGGCGACGAGTTCAAGGACGACCCGACCTCCATCCGCGTCAATTCCGAACGGGCGGAGCACCTCCGACCACGGATCGGGCTGGCCGAGGAGCGAGAGCAGGCTTCGCCCGGCGGTCAGAAGAACGGGCTCACCCTCGCCGACGAGCCGCTCGACCTCCGCGACGACGAGCCGTTCCTCGCGCGTCAGATCGAGTTGACCCCGGCGAAGGGCGGGCAATACCACCCAGACGATCGGGCGCGCGCCGGCCTGCTTCGGCCGTTCGCCGCGGCCGGGCGTCCACTCGGCGACGCCGAATCCCGCACTCCGAAGCGCGTCGGCCACGGCGACGAGGTCGGAGTGGTCGGCGCGCGGCCGCAGGAGGGAATCCGCCTCGGCGTGGACGAAGACGACCTCGGGCATCGAGCCCGACGCGATGCTCCGGATCGCACCCGTGAGCACCTCCTCGCCGCGGAAGCCCCAGCTGTAGCTGACGCGATCGGCGCCCTCGAGGTCGAGTCGCTTCGGAAAGATCCGCCACGCCGGCACGACGGCGAGCCGTCCGCCGCCGGCGACGACCGCGGCTTCTCCGCTCGCGAGTTCGCGGCCGAGGACATCGAGTTCGAGCGCGGGAAGCGCTTCGAGCGCCTGGCGCGCGGCCTGCATGCGCGTCGCCAGCCGCTCGAACGGATCGATGCGGGCGGCGAGGACCGAACGGACCGGTGCCGAGATCTGGTTGCGCCCGCGCAGCTGGCGGAAGAGGTCGGCCCCCGCGACAAGCTGGTCGCCCCAGACGCGGAACCCCTGCGCCAGCGCGCTGCGCGCACCTTCGACATCCGGCAGCGGACGGCTCGCGGAGGTGCGCGTGAACTCGACGATCCGATCGTGGAACTGACCGCCATCCGTCGCGATCTGCGCGACGAGCGAGGCGAGCTGCTCCACCTGCCTTCGGAGCGTCCCCTCCTCGGGGAGTTGCCGGGCCGCGGCACGGAGCGCGGCCGCTTCGGCGGCGCATTCACGGCGGAAATCGTCGAAGACGGCGAGCGCGCGACCGATCTCCTCGAGGCTTCCGGCGAGATCGCCCGAGCGAAGGGCCACGAGCTCCTCGAGCGCTGCATCGAAGGCGGCCGCGGCCCCGGGGTCGACGGGATCGATGCGGCGGGCGTCGATGGAGCCGTTCGCCTCGCGGAAGCGCTCGAGCACCTCGTCGATCTGGCGGAGGACCGCCGGATCGGCGGCCGACGCATCGACGAAGAGCATCACCCGCCACGGCCCCTCGAGCCCTTCGAGCAGACGGACCGTCGACGGCGCGAGGCTGTAGGCCCGCGTCTTCGTCGCATCGGCGGCGGCGCGGACGGGCGGCTGCGACGCGAGCCACACCGCGGCGCCCGCGAGCGCGATCGCGGAGAGCACAAAGCCCACGCGTTCGGCGATGCGGCGGGCACGCTGGCCGACCGAGCCGCCGTCCTCGCGGATCCTCTCGAGCGAGGCGCACGCGGCGACGAGCCCCACGAACGCGAGCGCCGCGAAGTAGACGACCGACGCCGAATCGAGGAGACCGATCGCGAACGAGTCGAGCCGCCGGAGCGGGTCCAGCGCGACGGCGACCGGCGCGAATTCGATCGGCACCACGCCGAGGAGGAGGCGCGAGCCCGCGACGAGGCCGAGCCAGAGGAAGAAGGTGCCGAGGAAGGCGACGGTCTGACTCGCGGTCGAGGCCGAAATGGCGAGACCAAGCGAGCAGCAGGCGCATCCCGCGAGGAAGAGGCCGAGCAGTCCGCAGGCCGCCTCGCCGTAGTCGGGCGACGCGTACCACTCGAGCGGCAGGAGACAAAGTGCCGCGGGCAGAAGCGTCACGAGAACGAGGACCGCCATCGCGGCGGCCTTTCCGATCACGAGTTCGACGATCCCGAGCGGACTCGCGAAGAGCGTCTCCCAGGTCTTCAGCCGGAACTCCTCGCTGAAGGCCCGCATCGAGAGTGCGGGCGAGGTCGCGAGGAGCGCCCAGCCGCTCGAGAGGATCACCGTGCGGAGTGTCGCCGGACGTCCGTCGGCGAAGACCCCCGCGAAGAAAGCGGTGCCCGCGACGAGTGCGGCGATCGCAAGCACGATCCACCCCATCGGCGTCACGAACGCGCTGCGAAGTTCCCGCACGGCGACGGACGACGCGCGTCCGAAGGAGAATGCGGAACGACCGAAGGGTCCGGTCATCGGGGGCCTCCCACCGCGGCACGATCCGAGATCATCGCGACGAAGACCGACTCGAGCGACACGGGCTCCGGCTCGAGCCGGCGAACGACGGCTCCGATCTCGCGCGCGGCGCGACCGATCCGCTCCATGCCGATCCGCGCGTCCTCCGAGAGGATCACCGCCCGCCACCAGCCATCGCCGAGCCCGGCCTCCTCGATCGCGTCCGGCGGAAACTCTCGCTCGAGCGCACTGGCGAGCGGGCGGTCCGACTCGACGTTCAACCTGCGGGAGGCCGCGCGCGCGCGGAAGCGGTCGATCGACTCCTGTGCGAGCAGGCGACCGCGCGCGATGACCGCAAGCTCCGTGCAGACCGCCTCGACCTCGGCGAGAAGATGGGATGAGAAGAGGACGAGCCGCGACTCGCCGAGTTCGCGCACCAGTCCGCGGAAGGTGATCGTCTGCGAGGGATCGAGCCCGACCGAGGGCTCGTCGAGGATGACCACGCGCGGATCGCCGAGGATCGCGGCGGCGAGCCCCACCCGCTGCTGCATCCCCTTCGACAGCGTCCCGCAGCAGCGGTTCCCGAAGTGGCGCGCGTCGCAGCGTTCGAGGACCCGGTCGATCTCGGCGCGCATGCGCGCCCGCGGGATGCCCGCGATCCCCGCTCGGTACCGGAGGTACTCGCGCGGCGTGAGTTCCGGGAAGAGCGGCGCCGCTTCGGGCAGGTAGCCGACCGAAGCGCGCAGCGCCGCGGCGTTCCGCCGCGCATCGAACCCCGCGACATGAAGTTCCCCGGCATCCGGCGCGAACACGCCCGCGATCATCCGAATGGTCGTCGACTTGCCGGCGCCGTTCGGCCCGAGCAGTCCGCAGACGCCGCGTGGGGGCAGGGCGAGATCGACCCGCTCGACCGCGAGGGTGTCTCCGAATCGCTTCGAGATGCCCGCCGCGAGGACACCGGCCGGCTCGGCCGCGGTCGCGCTCGATCCGTCAGACATGCGCTCCCCCGCGAGGCGCATCCGACGAACCCTGCATCAGTCGGCGCAGCGATGCGTGCCTCGGGCGCGGATGCGAGCCCTGTCGCATCGGACTTCGACGAGAAGTGGCCCCGCGCCACGAGGTCGGCGCGGGTTTCCGCCTGATGGAGTCATGCCAACCGACGCTGAATCTTCGCACCCGCGAAGTGTACCGAGCCCGCGCGCGGCCGCCCCGCATCACCTCCACACTCGTACAATGACCCCGACGGAACGACGATGTCATCCGACCCAGAAGAGCCCCGACCGAATCCGATCCGACCGCCTGCGGAAGGCGATACAGGCGCCGCGCACCCGCGGATGTCCTCGGAGTTGGCTTCCCCTCGCGAATTCCTCACCGCGGATCGGATTCTCGAACTCATCGGACAGGGCGTCGCGGTGGTCGAGCCAAGTGGCGAGATCTCCTGGATGACCGCATCGCTGGCCTCTCAGCCCCCTGAGACGATGCGCCGCTTCGCCGATGCGTGCGTCGAGGCGCTCGCCTCGTGGCGCCGCACTCCCTCCGACGCGACGACGATCCGCGCCGAGTTCCGCGTCGGACGCATCTGGCACGAGATCGTCATCTCGCCACTCTCCCGAGGAGCCGCGGAGTCCGTACCCGACGCGGCCGTCGCGGTGCTCGTCGATGCAAGTGCGTCCCATCGCGTCAAGGACCGGCTCGATGCGATCGACCAGGCGGGGGCGCAGCTCCTGCACTTCGACGCGGACATGGTCCGGTCGATGAACGCGCCCGAGCGCCTCGCGCATCTCGAGGGTCGGGTGGTCTCCGCGACCCGCAGCGTCCTCGGCTTCGACCACTTCGAGTACCGCCTGACGAACCGGCGCACCGAGCAGCTTGAACTCGTCTTCTGCTCGGGCCTTGTGCCACTTGGCATCGGCGAGCGTCTCTTCGCGCGCGCCGAGGGCAATGGCATCAGCGGACTCGTCGCGGCGACCGGCCGCAGCGTCGTCTGTCCCGACACGGCGGCGGATCCGCGCTACGTCGCGGGTCTCCCCGGGGCGCGCAGCTCGCTGACCGTGCCGCTCCTCCTCCACGACCGGACGATCGGCGTGCTGAACGTGGAAAGCAACGCCCCCGAGGCCTTCGACGATGAGGACCGGATCGCGGCCGAGCTCATGGGCCGCTACGTCGCGCTCTCCCTGAACATCCTCGACATGCTCGTGGCGGAGCGCTGCGAGACGAACCGCGTCCTGCTTGCGAATGTCGCGAAGGAAGCGCGCCGTCCGCTCGACGCGATCGCGCTCGATGCGCGCGAACTGCTCGCCTCGGCGCCTGCAGGTTCCGGCGAGGCGCGCCTCCAGCGCGTCATCGACAATGCCGCAAGGATCGACACCCTGCTCAACGAATCCCAGTCGGCCCCCACAGGCGTGCTGGGGGGCGACGATCAGATGCGCGAAGGCGTTCGCGACCCCGTCTTCGCGGGCAGGCGCATCGCCGTCGCCGACGACGATTCGACGATCCGCCGCACCGTCCGGGCGGTCTTCGAACAGCAGGGTGCGATCGTCGAGGATTTCGACGACGGAACGCACGTGATCGCCGCGATCCGCGAGCGCGCGGGCGAAGGTCGGCCGTTCGAACTCGTCGTCTCCGACGTGCGCATGCCCGACGCGAACGGATACGAGGTCTTCCGTGCGACGAAGGAGATCACGCCCTCGACGCCGGTCATCCTGATGACGGCGTTCGGATACGACCCGAACCATTCCGTCGTGCGCTCCAATCAGGAAGGGCTTCACGCCTGCCTCTACAAGCC
>JBJOHC010000112.1:0-9456 GCA_046047955.1 Planctomycetota bacterium | reverse complement strand
CCCATGAACCCGAGCCCGACGACGCCGACGCCGACGATGCGGTCGGACGCGTCGGAGCCCGCGGGGGGCGAGCGGTGGTCTTCGCCTCCGCTCACGACTCGGGAGCGAAGGCGACCCCGCTTTCCATGTAGAAGTTCACGATCTCTCCCGCGCGGAAATCGCGCACGGGCTGGTCCGCCATCGTCTCGATCCAGATCGGGACGACCGCCTGCACGAGGAGCCGCCCGCCCGTCGCGTCGACCTCGCGGATCCGCCCCTGCACGATGCGCGGATGGCCGTGGACGGGCTCGAGAAACTCGCCGCCCGCGGTCGCGCGGTGGAGCTTCTGCGCGCGCCCCGAGATCGTGCCGCGCAGGCGCTTGCCGACGGGTGTCGTGGTCGTTCCGGTGGGAACGAGCGCGAGTTCGTATTCGGTGCCGGGCACCGAGACGACGATCCGGTCGCGGTCGATCCGTTCGAGGCGCACGGTGGCGACGGTGGCGGGGGCGGTCTCCATGGGGCGGGCAGGATACCCGTTCCGCCGCGTCGTACCATGCGCGCCCCGTGCTCCTCCTGATCGACAACTACGACTCGTTCACCTTCAACCTGGTGCAGCGCTTCGGCGAGATCGAGCGCGGCCTCGAGGTGCGCGTCGAGCGCAACGACCGGATCACGCCCGACGAGGCCGAGGCGCTCGCGCCGACCCACCTCGTCGTCTCGCCCGGGCCCTGCACGCCGAAGGAGGCGGGCGTGAGCGCCGCGATGATCGGGCGTTTCCGCGGGCGGATCCCGATCCTCGGCGTCTGCCTCGGCCACCAGACGATCGGCGACTGCCACGGCATGACCGTGCGGCGCAACGACCGTCCGGTGCACGGCAAGACCTCGCCGATCCACCACGACGGCCGCGGGCTCTTCGCGGGGCTTTCGAATCCGTTCGTGGCGACGCGCTACCACTCGCTCGTCGTCGATCCCGCGACGGTCCACCCCGACTTCGAGGTGACGGCGTGGACCGACCGCGGCGAGATCATGGGCCTCCGCTGGAAGGCGCCCGCGGGCGCGGCGCCGCTCGAGGGCGTCCAGTTCCACCCCGAGAGCTTCCTCACCGTCGAGGGACCGCGGCTTCTCGCGAACTTCCTCGCGATGCGCGGGGGCTGACGGCGTCGGCCTCGTCCGGGCGCGACACCCTCGCCAGCGGAGCGCCGCATCCGCGCGTCGCCGTTGCCGCACCGATGCGTGGCGGATCGGATCTCAGGCACCGCGCAGCGCGTTCCGCACCATTTCGGCGCGCGCGGCGCGGTCGTCGGCGTCGCGCAGCGGCACGCCCGCGGCGCGCGCGAGATGCGCGGGCTGCACCTCGAGGAGGAGCCGGTTCACGAGCGCGAGCGGGACATCGGAGATCCTGCCCATCGCGATGCCGAGGCGGACGCGCGAGAGGAGCTTGATCGCCTCGTCGCGCGAGAGCAGTCGGCAGGCGCGCAGGATGCCGAGCGCGCGATGGACGCGGTCGTCGAGCGTCGCGACATCGCGCTCGCGGAGCGTCCGCCGCGCGGCGCGCTCGTACGCGACGAAGCGCGGCACGACGACCTCGGTGAACTCGTCGACGAGGTCCTGCTCGCTGCGTCCGAGCGTGTTCTGGTTCGACACCTGGTAGAAGTCGCCGATCGCCTCGGTGCCCTCGCCGTGGAAGCCCCGCACCGCGAGATGCATGTCCTTCGCGGCGCGCTGGACCTTGGGGAGCTCCTCGAGCATGCGCAGCGCGGGAAGATGGAGCATCGCGCCGAGGCGGATGCCCGTTCCCACATTGGTCGGGCAGGCGGTGAGGTAGCCGAAGCGGGGGTGGAACGCGAACTCGAGCGAGCGCTCGAGCGACTGGTCGAGCGCGAACATCCGCTCGGCGAGCGGCCGCAGCTGGAGCCCGGGCGCGAGCATCTGGAGGCGCAGGTGGTCCTCCTCGTTGACCATCACGCTCGTCGTCTCGTCGCGCGAGATCGCGACGCAGCGCGGATGCGGCGACTCGACGAACGGCCGCGAGATGAGGTTCCGCTCGAAGAGGAGCAGCCGCTCCTCGGCGCCCGTCGCCTGCACGTTCACCCAGCGCGTGCCCGACTCGAACGGCCCGCCGAGGCGCGCGGCCTGCACGCGGTGGACGATCTCGTGGAGTTCGTCGGGCGAGGCGCGGTTCACGAAGGTGAAGCCGACCATGTTGCGCGCGAGCCGCACGCGGCTCGAGAGGACGCAGTCGACCTCGGGCGCGGGCGATCCATCGAGGCCGGCGAGAGGCGGCGGAGTCGCACCCGCCGCGAGTCGGCCGCCCGCGGCGCCGGACGGGTCGGTGCCGTCGGCAGTGCCGCCGTCGGACGAGGGGAGCGGGTCGTTCGCGCCGTCGATCATGCCTCGCCCTCCGACGGCGCCGCGAGCGCCTCGAGGCGGTCGCGCAGACGCGCCGCGCGCTCGTACTCCTCGCGGGCGACGGCTTCGCGCAGTTCGCGGGCGAGCCTGTTACGCAGCGCCGCGCGGTCGACGAGGTTCGCCGCCTGCGCGGGATGGCGGCCGACATGGACCGCGGCGCCGCCCTGCGCGCGCTCGATGATCGCCCCGAGCTCCTCCTCGAAGGTGGCGTAGCACTCGGGGCAGCCGGCGAGTCCCTTCTCGCGGAGGTGCGCCATCGTCATCCCGCAGCGGCCGCACGCGCGCACGGGGCGCGCCGCGGCGGGCGTCCGCGCGCGGTCGAGCAGCTTGCTGACGACGAGTGCGGGACCGTGCGCGGTGGGCAGGATGAATCCCTGCTCCTGCGCGTGTTCGGCGCAGAGGTGCACTTCGGACTTGACGCCGTTCACGACCACCATCTCATGGACGACGGCGGGGTTCTGGCAGCGGTCGCACTGGGGTTCCAACAGGCTTCTCCGATGGTTCCTCGACGAGGATTCTCCACGCGGTCTCTCCACGCGGTCTCTCGGCCCGCGACGCGGTTCCGGGACGGGACCCTTCCGGTGTCCGGGCCGGGTGTCGCGCGCCTTCACCCCGTGGAGGGTGTCGGCAGACGAGGACTGTAGTCGCGGCGATCGCCTCCGAACAGAGGTTTCCGCGCGGAGCGTCGGTCGCGCGCCGCGGGGCGCCCTCGGCACGCTCAGCCGGGAAACGCCGCCGCGCGCACGCGGACGAGCGACTCGAGCAGCGGCCGCACCGCCGAGAGCGGCTGGATCGTTCCCTTGTCGGAGCTCGAGCGGGCGGGCTCGGGGTGGCACTCGAGGAAGACGCAATCGACCCCCGTCGCGACCGCGGCGCGCGCGAGCGGGGCGCAGCGGTCGGGGCGGCCGCCGGTCGAGGTCTTCTCGCCACCCGGCAGCTGGGTCGAGTGGGTCGCGTCGTAGCAGACGGGCGCGCCGAACCCATGCGCGAGGTCGATCATGTCGGCGAGCCCGATGAAGTCGGTCACGAGGCGGTGGTAGCCGAAGAAGGTGCCGCGCTCGGTCAGCATCGACTCGCGCGCGCCGCCCTCCTGGAGCTTCTCGAGGACATTGCGCATCTCCTCGGGCGCCATGAACTGGCCCTTCTTGACATTGACCGCGCGGCCCGTCTCCGCCGCCGCCGCGAGGAGGTCCGTCTGCCGACAGAGGAAGGCGGGGATCTGGAGGAGATCGACCGCCGCCGCGGCGGGGGCCGCCTGCTCCGGGAGGTGGATGTCGGTCGTCGCGGGGACGCCAAGGCGGTCGCGCATCGCCGCGAGCATGGCGAGTCCGCGCCCGAGCCCCGGGCCGCGCGGGCTCCGGATGCTCGAACGGTTCGCCTTGTCGAAGCTCGCCTTGAAGACGTAGGGAAGTCCGAGATCGGCGCAGATCCCCGCGACCGTGTCGCCGATCCGATGGTTCGTCTCGTCGTCCTCGAGGACGCACGGGCCCGCGATCACGAGGAGCGGTCGACCGGGCCCCGCCGGCGTCGCGAACCAGCGCGAAAGTGCCTGCGTACGGGGATCTTCGGGGTGGTCCGGTCGGATCGGGGACGGGTCCGTCTGCATGGGCGGCGAGTGTACGGGCGATCGACGGGCGGGAGCCGTTCGTGGATTGACTGCGGATTGACTGCGGATTGACCGCGGATCGTCCGAGGATCATCCCGGCGCCGCCCGCGGACCGTCCGCAAACCCGCATTCCGCGTCCGCGTTCCTCCCACGATTCGTCCGATCGGAACGGGATTCGGCAAAGACGCCCGTCGGAACCGCCGAATCCAACCGATGCGCGGGAGGCGGCTCCCGCATCCCATCAGGGTCGCCGCGGCGACCGGTCGTCCACGGGCGGCCGACACGCGCGAGGCATGTGCGACGCACCGACCAGGCACCTGTCCAGGGTCATCCCAGCGAGGCAACCATGGATCACCTTCCCCTCGAGCCCGACGCCTTCGCCGCCCACGTCGTCGCCAAGCTGCAGGCGCAGTTCCCCGAACGCGCCACGCTCCTGACGGGACCGCTCCATGTCGTCTTCGACGGCCGTCATCTCGGTCTCGAGAACCTCTACCGCATGGTCCTGCGCGACCCGCGCAACGGCGAGGAGATCATCGAGAACTACCTCGAGCGGCTCTTCGAGGGCGATCAGGTCTCGGGAGCGCCGCTGCCGTTCTCGGTGGCGCGCGCGCGGATCATGCCGCGCATCCAGCCCGAGTCGATCTTCGAGCAGCTCGACCGCGAGCAGGTCGCGCACATTCCGTTCGTGAACGGCACGGTGGTCGTCTTCGTGATCGATCTGCCGCAGCTCACCGTCTCGATCACCACCGAGCAGATGATCCGCTGGGGCCTCCAGCCCGACGATCTCGACTCGATCTCGAGGGAGAACCTCGCGCGCTACGCGCCCGATCTCGAGGTGCGCATGGTCGACTCGCACGACGGCGGCAAGGCCGCGATCGTGTCGCAGCACGACGGGTACGACGCGGCGCGACTCCTGCTCTCGACGCTGCACGGACGGCTCTCGCGCGAGATGAAGGGCGACTTCTTCGTCGCCTGCCCCGCGCGCGACACCTTCATCGCGATCAGCCAGGGGCCGGGGCCGTTCATCGACCGGCTTCGCCGCCGCGTCGACGAGGACTTCCGCCGACTGCCCTATCCGATCACGCCCGAACTCTTCCTCGTGACGATGGACGGCGTCGCCGGCACCTTGGCGGCGTAATCTCGGCGGCCTAATCTCGGCGGCGTCATCGTGGCGGCGTCACTGGGGCGCCGCGACTGGCGCGGCGTGCAAGCCGCGGCCTGACCCGCGGGACTACTTCTCCGCGAGCAGCGCCTCGATCGCCTTCTCAAGCCCCGCGCTCGAGACATCCGCGCCGCGCAGGCGGCCGTGGCGGTCGATCAGGTAGTAGTCGGGGTAGCTGTCGACCGAGTAGAGCTCGTTGGTCCGTCCCGTCGCATCGATGCAGACGGGATACGCGATGCCGCGGTCCTTCACGGTCGCGGCCATCTTCTCGGCGCCCTTCTGGTGGCAGACGCCGACGAGGACGACGCCCTTGTCGGCGTACTTCTTCGCGAGGTCGTTCATCTTCGGGACCGCCGCGAGGCAGGGGCCGCACCAGGTCGCCCAGAAGTCGAGGACGACGATCTTGCCCTCGAGGCCCGCGAGCGAGTCGGCGCCGTCGAGCGCGGCGTCGTTCATCCAGCCCGAGACCGCGAGCGCCGGCGCCTCGGGGCAGCGGTCGAAGCGGGCGAGCGCGGCGCGGCGCTCGGCATTGCCCTCGAGAAACGACGCGTCGACCGGCTTGGCGGGCGCAGGCGTCTTCCCGGCGGGCTTCGCGGCGGGAGCATCCTTCGCGGCATCGCCGTCGACCGGCTTTCCCGCGTCGTCGGCGGCGGGGGACTTCTCGTCGAGCAGCTTCTCGACGACGGCCCGCACATGCTGCGGCTGGAGTCCGACCGCGCGCACGATGCCCGCGCGGTCGATGACCGCGTAGGTCGGCCAGAAGCCGACGTTCCAGGCCTTCGCGCTCTTGCCGCCGCTGTCGATCGCGAGCGGGTAGTTGATCTTCGCGCCCTTCGCGACCTCGTCCATGCGCTCGCTTCCGCGGCTCGCGTCGTGGATGCCGAGCATCACGAGCCCGCGGTCGGCGAGTTCGGAGACCATCTCGACATTCTCGGGGAGCGCCTTGCGGCAGGGGCCGCACCAGGTCGCCCAGAAGTCGACGACGACGACCTTGCCGCGGAGGTTCTTCCAGAGGTCGCCCTTCGCGAGGGGGGCGAGTTCGTCGGCTTCGCCGCGCCAGTCGCGCACCTCGAGCGCGGGTGCGGGCTTGCCCTGCATGGCGATGTGGCGCGCGCCGACGGAGCCCTGGCGCCAGAACCAGCTCGCGGGGAACTCGTCGTCGGCGGCAGCCATCGGGAGCGCCGCCATCGAGGCGTTGGCGGCGGCGGCGGGATCGAACGCCGCGTGCGCGAATGCGATCGGTGCGAGCGATCCAGCGATCGCAAGGGCGATGGCACGTGCGAAGACGGGGTCGAGGACCCGAGCGAGTGCTGGCGTGGACGGCGGCAGTGTGGCGCGATCGGAAGGCATGCGGAAAGCCTACCGCGGCGCCACGCGCTTCCGGCCATTCTCCACACTTCTGCGGAGAGATCGTCGGATTCGCGGACGGTCAGCGGGGACCGGCCACCGTCTTCCGCTCGCTCGCGTCACGGTTGAAGAGGACGACGTTGCCCGACCCCTTCTCGTCGACGCCGATGCGGACGAGGTCCTTGCCGGCCTCCGAGCGCAGGACGGTCACGCCGCCCGAGCCGTCGTCGGCGTTGCCCGCCACCCAGATCGGCGCGCCCGACGCGCTGAAGAGGTTGACGAGTCCGCCGTTCGAGCCGGCGAGGAAGGCGAGGAGCCGCTTGCCGCCGCGGACGAAGCTCATGCTCGCGCCGTCGTCCTTGCCGCTCTCGGCGATGAAGGTGGCGCCGCCCGCGGCGGTTCCGAGCGCGAGCCTGCCGGCGGCGTCGGCGGTCACGGCCGCGGCGACGACGGGATTCTCCTCGTCGTTGTAGAGCTGCATGAGGCCGCCCTTTCCGCGGGCGGGCACCGCGCCGAGCGAGGCGACGGCGCGTTCGGCGCCGCTTCGGAGGACGAGGTTTCCGCCGCCCTCGTTCGCCTCGATCGAGGCGAGGCGCACGGCTTCGCCCGTGAGGAGATCGAATCCGCCTCCATCCTTGCCGGCGACGAGTCGCGACGCGCCCGAGGCGGATCCCGCGAGGAGGATCGCCTCCTCGCCTGCCGCCGCGAGATGGACGCGCGGCCCACCCGCGGGCGTCGCGAGATCGAGTTCGCCGCCGCCCGCGATCGCGCGGAGGCGCGCCGCAGTCGAGCCGTCGCCCGCGCCGAGGGCGACGCTTCCGCCCTCGCCCGCGCCCTGGAGGACGACCGCGTCGCCGTTGTCACGGTTGCCGAGCCGCAGCGCACCGCCGTCGTCGAAGGCACCGACGCCGACGACCGCCGCGCCCGCGCCGTTCGCAAGGCTGAGCCGTCCGCCGCTGGAGCTGCTCTCGAGAACGCCCGCAAGGCGCCCGTTGGCCTGCCCGAGTTCGAGCCGTCCGCCCGACTGCGCGGCGAACGCGCTGACGGCAGTCTTCCCATCGCGGTTCCAGAGGATGAGGTCGCCGCCCGCGTCGTTCGCGCCGATGCGCGCGACGTTCGAGCCCGTCGCGTCCCAGAGATCGAGCCGACCGCCCTGCGGGGTCGTGCTCGCGACCATCGTCACGCGTCCCTGGTCGTCGACGATCTCGAGCCGCTTGGTCTGGATCACGCGCGCGACCTCGGGATTCGCCATCGCGACGAGACCGAGCGCGACGCCCGCGGCAAGCGCCGCCGACGCGCCGAACGCGACGCGTCGAGCCGAGCGCGCCTCGCGCCGCAGCTCGGCGACCTCGGCGCGGAGCCGCGCGAATTCGAAGCCCCCAGATTCGAAGCCCCCAGATTCGAAGCCCCCACATTCGAAACCCGCGGGTTCGGAACGGTCGCGGGGATCGGCGGCGGGCGGCAGGGGGCGGTCGGTCATGGCGGAGCGGGTCCTTTGGTGGCGGTCGGTTCCGCGCGAGGCGCGCGAAACGACCCTCGGGCGACGGATTCGACGGAGAAACGCGGCGGACGAACGCGCCGCGGCGGGGCGTTAGCATATCGGTCCGTTCCCGACGGGATGCGCAACGCGGGCGTCGACCGCGCCCGCGCACCCGCCGACGACCTCACGAACCCGAGAAGGACGCACCGCATGGCCAAGGATCCGCGCAAGAAGGACGCCCGCACGCAGGAGGACCGCAAGGACGGCCCGCTCGGCGTCGCCCTCATCGGCACGAAGTTCATGGGCCGGGCCCATTCGACGGCGTGGGGGAAGTGCGCGCAGTTCTTCGACCTGCGCCGGCCGCCCGCGATGCGCGTCGTCGCCGGTCGGAATGCGGCCGAGACCGCCGCGTTCGCCGCGAAGTGGGGCTGGGCGCGCGCGTCGACCGACTGGCGCGAGATCCTGACCGATCCCGAGGTCGAGCTCGTCGACGTCTCGACGCCGAACCACCTCCACGCCGAGATGTCGATCGCCTGCCTCGAGGCGGGCAAGCACGTCGCCTGCGAGAAGCCGCTCGCGGGCACCCTCGCCGATGCGAAGAGGATGGTGCTCGCCGCGCGCGCCGCGGCGAAGAAGGGGGTGCGCACGGCCGTCTGGTACAACTACCGCCGCTGCCCCGCGGTCGCGCTCGCGCACCGGCTCGTGAAGGAGGGGCGCCTCGGCCGCCTCTTCCATGTGCGTGCGTCGTACCTCCAGGACTGGGGCGGACCCGATGTGCCGCTTCTCTGGCGCTTCCAGGGCGATCTCGCGGGCTCGGGCGCCCATGGCGACCTGAACGCGCACATCATCGACATGGCCCGCTTCATCACCGGCGACGAGGTGACCGAGGTCGTCGGCGCGATCGAGGAGACCTTCATCAAGGAGCGCGAGATCGTCGCCCACGCGGGCGGCGAGATCTCGGGGAAGGGCGCGAAGAAGTCGGCGAGCGGCAGGAAGTCGGCGAAGTCGACCGTTGACGACGCGGTCCTCTTCCTCGCGCGCTTCAAGCAGGGCGCGGTCGCGAGCTTCGAGGCGACGCGCCTCGCGACGGGCAACCAGAACCGGAACAACATCGAGATCAACGGCGAGAAGGGCTCGATCCGATTCGACTTCGAGCGGATGAACGAGCTCGAGTGGTGGGATCACACCCTCGACCCGAAGCTCCGCGGATGGAGCCGCATCATGTGCACCGACGCGTCGCATCCCTACGCGGGGCACTACTGGCCGGCGGCCCACCTGATCGGCTACGAGCACGGCTTCATCAGCCAGGCGGCCGACACCTGCGCGGTCGTCGCGGGCGGTTCGCCCGTGGTGCCGCTGCCCGACTTCGAGGACGCGTTCCGCACGCAGTGCGTGCTCGAGGCGGCGATCCGCTCGGCCCGTGAGCGCCGGCCCGTGCCGATCCGCGAGCTCGACAAGTTCTGAGTCCGGCGG
>JBJOHC010000111.1:0-4272 GCA_046047955.1 Planctomycetota bacterium | reverse complement strand
TACAGCGTCTTCGGCATCTACCGTCCCACCTTCAACTCGCTCATGCGCGAGCTCAACCAGCCGTTCAACGGTCCCGGGCTCGAGCAGATGATCGTGAAGATCCATCAGCAGACGACGATGCTTGACGCCGTGTCGCATCCCGTCGGCTCGACGGTCGAGGCGGGCGCGGTCGTCTCGGTGACGCCGCTCCAGCCCGCGACGCACGCGCTCGCGCTCCAGTGGTTCCTCGACGGCGCGCCGATCGCGGGTGCGACGGGGCCCGCCATCGACACCGCGCTCCTGGGGGCGCCCGCGACGGGTGCGATGCTCGAACTCGTCGTCGTCGATCCGACGACGAAGGTCCGCAGCGAGTCCCTCCGCGCCACCTGGCTCACCGAGACCTATCGGTGGACCGTCCTCGGCCCGCCGTGCCTCGGCGACATCTTCCCGAGCGGGCAGGTCGACGCCGCCGACATCGCGAGCCTGCTCGGACGGTGGGGGTTGACGGGCGCCGACGCGGGTGCGGCCGACCTCGACGGGAACGGCGTCGTCGACGCCGCCGACCTGACGCTTCTCCTCGGCAACTGGGGGCCGTGCTGACGCGGGTCGCGGGTGTCGGACGCGCGCTCGAGAACGCCCCGAACTTTTTTTGCGGAGCGCCCGCGCGCGCTGCGACCGCGAAGGGCGGATGTGGTTCAATCCGCCCCTATGACCATCTCCCGCCGCGACTTCGTCGTCACCTCCGTCCTCGCGCCGGTCGCCACCGGCCTCGCCTCGCAGATCGCGTCGGCCACCGCGCCCGCGTTCCTCACGAGGGGTCTCCACCAGAACTCGAAGATGCGCGTCCTCAAGGTCGGCTGCGGCGGCATGGGCCGCTCCGATCTGAACGAGGTCGCGAGCCACAAGATGATCGAGATCGTCGGCCTCTGCGACATCGACCAGCGCCAGCTCGACGGGCTCGTCCTCGATTCGAAGAACGACAAGGGTGAGACGGTCAAGGCGCGGTTCCCGGGCGTGCCGACCTTCCGCGACTGGCGCGCGGCCTACGCCAAGCTCGGCAACGGCTTCGACGCGGTCGTCTGCTCGACCGCCGACCACATGCACGCGCCCATCTCGATGGCCGCGATGAACCTCGGCAAGCATGTCTACTGCCAGAAGCCGCTCGCCCGCGGCGCCTGGGAGAACCGTCAGCTCGCGGCCGTCGCCGCGAGGCTTCCCGGCGTGGTCACCCAGATGGGCACGCAGCGCATCGCGACGCCGTGGCGCAAGTACGGCGGCAAGCTCCTCCGCGACGGCGTCATCGGACCCGTCAAGGAGATGTACGCCTGGACCAACCGTCCCGCCGGCTGGTGGCCCCAGGGGAACCCGCGCCCCGAGGGCGCCGACGAGATCCCCGAGTGGCTGTCGTGGGACCTCTTCCTCGGAACCTCGCCCGACCGTCCCTTCAAGAACGGCTACACCCCGTTCAAATGGCGCGGCACGATCGACTGGGGCACCGGCGCCTTCGGCGACATGGGCTGCCACATGCTCGATGTCCCGTTCTATGAGCTCGAGCTCGGGTCGCCCATCTCGGCGATCTGCAATCCCGTCAAGGCGTCGAAGGACCAGTTCCCCGAGAGCGAGTCGGTGGTCGTGAAGTACGCGCCGGGCCCCAAGACCTCGAAGGACGGCCTCGTCCTCAAGTGGTTCGACGGCGGCCAGTTCCCCGACTTCAAGGCCATCGGCCTGCCCGAGGGCTGGGAGGGCGGCGAGCAGGGGAAGAATGTCCGGGAGGGTGACGGCGGCGTGATCCTCGTCGGCGAGAAGGGCACCATGTGGTTCCCGATCGAGCACGCGTGGGCGCGCGTCTTCGCCGACGGCAAGGCGGTCGACCTCAAGACCGAGGACCTGGGACGCTCGAACCACTGGCACGACTGGGTCGACGCCTGCCTCGCGGGCAAGAAGGATGCGTGCGTGTCGCGGTTCGAGAAGGGCGGCAAGATGTGCGAGAGCCTCTCGATCGGCGCGATGACCTCGGTCGAGCCCGGCAAGGAGCTCATGTACGACGCGAAGAGCTGCACCTTCACCAACAGCGCCGCCGCGAGCGCCGCGCTCAAGCCCACCTTCCGCAAGGGGTGGGAGGTCGAGAACCTCTGACGGCAACTGTCGGCGCCGGCGCGCCGAACCGAAAGATCCCGACCCGAGGCGGCCCAGCGGCCGCCTCGGGTCTTTTTGGTCCCGCGTGGTGGCCCAGCGGCGTCGGGCGTCGGAAGGGGGACGTCGATGACCCGGGAACGAGACCATCAGCCGTCCCGCGGCGTGGGTGCCCGACGTCTTCAGACGTCGGACCGTGCGACGCCTCGATCACCCGGGAGTGGAACCGTGAGCCGCTCCTCGGCGTGGGTGCCCGACGTCTTCAGACGTCGGAACGTGTGACGCCTCGATCACCCGGGAGTGGAACCTTGAGCCGCTCCTCGGCGTGGGTGCCCGACGTCTTCAGACGTCGGAACGTCGAACGCCTCGATCACCCAGGAGTGGAACTGTCAGCCGTCCCCCCCGCGTGGGTGCCCGACGTCTTCAGATGTCGGAACGTGTGACGCCTCGATCACCCAAGAGTCGGACCATCGAGAGATCACAGCCCCCAGCAGCCCGGCGTACCGAGATATCGGAGCCAACAAACCCTTCGCCACCGAAGCCGCGGGGTCACGACAGGTGCGTCGAACAGGTCGCCGGAGCCCATCGCGAGCGCTGCGCGCGACTACAGCCGCACGCGGGTCGACTTCCCGACGCCCTTCGCGAAGTCGCGCATCATCACCGCGCTCTCGTCGTCGCTCAGGGCGCCGTCACCATCCCGGTCGTAGACCGAAAGGGTCGCCTGCTGGTCGTTCCAGTCGTGCGAGGCGGTGTCGGCGAGTCGCTTCGACTGGGCGAGGATGGCCCGGCCGGTGAGGCTCTTCGCGAGGTTCGCCTCGGTGGCGATGGTCACGATCTGCGGGTAGATCCACCGCTGGAAGGCGTCGATCGCCTGCTCCGCGCTCGCGATCGCGGCGGCGGCCGACTTGATCGAGACGGCGTTCCCCGAGGCCCGCGCCTCGTCGCGCGCGCGCACCGCGGCGACCGCGTCGTCGCGGATCTCGCGCGCCCGCGGGTCGGCCTGGGCGAGGAGTTCAAGCAGTTCCCGTTCGGGCAGTTCGCCGCAGAGCGTGCGGAGCTGCGCCACGATCTCGACGGGCGAAGCCGCGACGGGAAAGCCCTTCGCGAGCGCCGCCTCGCGCAGCCGGTACGCGTCGTCCGAAGGCAGCGCCTCCGACATCCGCTCGAGCGCGACGGCGTGCGCGTCGCGGATGCGAACGCGGACGAGCTGCACATCGGTCTCCTTCGCGCGCTCGGCCACCAGCCGCGCGCGGCGCGCAACCAGTACATCGAGCTCGGTCCGATACTCCGAGACAAGCCCATCGAGCCGCTCCCGGGCCTCGGCGCCAACCGCCTCGCGAAGGAGCGCGCCGACCTCGAGATTCTCGCCTTCGACGGTGGAGGTCGCCTGCAGATGGTCGCGGCGGAGTTCGTCGCAGAGCCGCGGAAGGCTCGCGCGCTGCGCATCGCCGAGCACCGCGACGAGATCGGTATAGAAGGAGTGGCCCGCCGCGAACCCGTCCTCTTCGAGCGACGCGACATCGACGAGCGCCTCCACGATCACGCGCTGGTCGGCGTCGAGCTCGAGCACATGCGCGATGAGCGGAAGGTCGCGTCCCGTCGGCCGCGGGAAGCGCAGCGAGCCCTGGCCGAAGTCGTTCGCCGGTGATTCCAACAGAATCGCCACGCGCATCGCGGCCGCCGAAGCGTGGCCGAGCGCCGAAGCGGTCGTGCCGAGAACGAGGCACGCCGCCAGCGATGTGGCGATGCGATTCTTCATCTTGATCTCGCTCCTCCGGAATGCCCGCCGCGCGCGAACTTCATTCGCGATCCGGGACATCGTGCGCCGCAGACGACGCGACGCCGAGAAGTTTGCCCCGCGTTCGGCTTGTCGGCAACTCCGAGGCGCGCGAATTTCGAGGCGCGCCTCGCGGGCATCGCGCGATCCGCGCGACGCGCGTCGTCGGTCCAGCCGTGCCAAGCGTCTCCAGCCGCGCGGTTGGATGGTGATCGCACCCCAACTTTCAGGACCTGCGCTCGCGACGGAGGCCGTTACCAAGGTTATGCGCCAAATCCGCCGTTTCGTCGCTGATAACAGGAGACCACGAGGCGTCTGGTCGGGCTGCAGGCAGATTTTTTTCCGACCAAGTCGCCACGAAATGGGCAAGCCAAGTTTGCCCG
>JBJOHC010000110.1:0-19183 GCA_046047955.1 Planctomycetota bacterium | reverse complement strand
AGCGCGGTCGCGCCCGTCTCGCGATAGATCCGCTCGGCGCGCACCGAATCGGCGCCGTCGAGCGGTCCCTCGGCGAGCGCGCTCGCGAGATTGAGCGCCGCGAGCACGCTGCGCGGATCGTCGGCGCCGTGACGCTCGCGGAACGATCCGAGATTCGATTCGTAGAGCGCGACCGCCTCGTCGCGCGCGCCGAGCGCACGCAGCGCGCCCGCGAGGTTGTTGCGCGCGGAGAGCGTGTCGGGATGCGTCGCACCGAGGACCTCGACGAAGGTCGCGATGCCGCCCTCGAGAAGCTCCTTCGCGGACGCCGCCTCGCCGAGCGCGAGACGCACCTCGGCGAGGTTCGTGCGCGCGCGCAGCGTGTCGGGATGTCGCGCGCCAAGGAACGCGAGCTTCTCGTCGAGGAGCGCCTCGGCGATCGGCCGCGCCCGATCGTACTCGCCGAGTTCCGAGAGGACGATCGCAAGCTCCTGCTCCGCCGCGAGCATCGCCGCGTCGCGACCGCGACCCGACGCCGTCCGCAGCGCGACCGCGCGCTCGAGGAGGACGCGCGCGCGGGCCGGATCGCCCTCGGCGCGCGCGATGACCGAGAGGTTCTGGAGCGCGTCGGCCGCGACGAGATCGCTTCCCGCGGCGACCGTCTCGAGAAGCGCCCTCGCCTCCTCGAACCGTCCCGCGCCGACGAGCGCGTGCCCGCGCGCGTTGTCGATCTCACGGACGACCGTTCCCGACTCGGGCTCGCCGCCCGCGACGCGAAGCGCGCGCGCGCGACCGAACTGTTCGAGCGCGGCGTCGAAGGCCCCCGTCGCCGCGCGCGCCGCACCGAGCGTCGCGCGGATCTCGGCCTCGACGAGCGCGTCGTGCGACCCCGTCGCGAGCGCCGCCTCGGCCTCGTCGATCACGAGTTCGACGAGCTTCGGATCGAGTCCCTGCGCGACCGCCGGATCGACCGCCGTCAGCATCGAGCGGTTGAGCCGCGCGATCTCGCGCCAGCGCGCCGCCTCGCGCGCGCTCTCGCCCGAGGCGCGCACGACGAGGACGCCCGCGGCGACCGCGACCACGAGTAGCGCCGCGAGCGACGCGACCGCGGCGCGGTTCCGCGCGACGAACTTGCGCGCCCGGTACCAGGCGTCGTCGGGACGCGCCTCGACGGGCGCGCCCTCGAGCCAGCGCACGAGGTCGTCGGCGAGGTCGTCGGGCGAGCGGTAGCGCGCCTCGCGGTCGGGCGCGAGCGCGCGGTCGGCGATGAACGCGAGATCGTCGGCGACCGCCGTCCGCAGCGCGCGGGGCGCGTCGGCGGGAAGCGACGCGGCGAGCGACGGCACCTCGCCCGCGAGGATCTGCCGCTGCAGTTCGAGCGCGCCCGCGAGTCCGTCGCGCGCGCTCGCGAACGGCCGCTTCCCCGCGACCGCCTCGAAGAGCATCACGCCGAGCGACCAGACATCGGTCCGACCGTCGACGGGCGTCTCGCCCTCGGCGAGTTCGGGCGACATGTACGCGGGCGTCGTCGCGAGTCCGCGCTCGAGGGTCGCCGTCCGCTGCGCGTCGCTTCCGACGAGCCGCGCGACGCCGAAGTCGATCACCTTCGCCTCGAACGGTCGCGCCTCCTCCATCGGGTTCCCGCCACCGGCGCCGCCGTCACGGCGCCGGACGAGGACGTTCGCCGGCTTCAGATCGCGGTGAACGACCCCCTGCCGATGCGCGGCGCCGACGGCCCGCGCGGTCTCGACGAGGATCGCCACGCGCGCGCGAAGATCGGGCGCCTCGACCGCGATCCAGCGGTCGAACGGCACCCCGTCGATGAACTCCATCACGAAGTACGGCGATCCGTCGTCGGCCTCGCCCGCGTCGAGGATGCGCGCGATCCCGGGGTGATCGAGCCGCGCGAGCGCCTCCTTCTCCGACTCGAAGCGCCGCACCGCCTCGCGCCCGGCCGAACCGATGCGGAGGAACTTGACCGCCACCGTCCGCCGGACCGGCGCGACCTGCTCCCCCTTCCAGACCACGCCGAACGCGCCCTCGCCGATCCGCGCGGAGAAGGCGATTCCATCGACGCGCGGCACCGCCTCGCGGCGAGGTCCGCCGATCAGGAAGTCCGTCGCGTGCTGTTCCTCGCCGCGATCAGGCATGGTTCCACGTTCCGCCCGCGCCAGGCCGGCGCGCCCCGCACGGGGAACGGCCCCGCGCGCCGTTCACTCTACCCCCGCCGCGCGCGGCTCCAAGGACGACCCCCCGGAAGTGGCGCGCTTCGGCGTCATCCAGCCGTCCCCGCCGCCTGTTCGGCGCCGAGACGGTCGAGCCCGAAGGCCTCGTGGGCGATCGCGAGGGCGCGCACCGCATGCTCCTTGCCGACGATGCAGGAGATCTTGATCTCACTCGTCGTGATGTTGTGGATCGGAATCCCCGCCGCCCCGAGCGCGCCAAACATGCGGCTCGCGACGCCGACATGGGTCTTCATGCCCGTTCCGACGACCGACACCTTCGCGAGGCCGATCTCGATCGCGAGCTCGCCCGTTCCGACGCGGTCGAGGACCTGCGACGCGGCGATCTTCACATCGGCGAGTTCGGAGTGATCGACGGTGAACGAGATCGAGGCGATCTCGCCGAACTCCGTCTGCACGATGTCGTCGACGAGGATGCCGGCCTTCGCGACCGCCTCGAAGAGCATGCCCTGCACGCCCGGATTGTTCGGAATGCGGCGGAGGCTCACGCGACCGAGGTCGGGCTTGAGCGCGGCGCCGACGACCATGACGTCTTCCATCTCTGGCGTCTCCCTCGAGATCAGCGTGCCCTCGTCGGGACGCTGGCTGTGCCTCACGTGGATCGGTACTCCGTAGCGCTCGCCGAAGAGGACGGCGCGCGGATGCATGACCTGCGCGCCGAGGAGCGAGAGCTCGAGCATCTCCTCGTAGCTGATGCGCGCGAGCTTCGACGCCGTCGGCACGAGCCGCGGATCGGCGGTGTAGACGCCGTCGACGTCGGTGAAGATCTCGCACGCGCCGCCCGTCTCCGCGACGCCGAGCGCCGCGGCGAGCGCGACCGCGGTCGTGTCGGAGCCGCCGCGGCCGAGCGTCGTCAGCTCACCCGCCTCCGAGTTCCCCTGGAATCCGCAGACGACCGGCACGCGTCCCGCCGCAAGCTCGAGATCGAGCCGCGCGCGATCGACGCGCACGACGCGCGCGCGTCCGTGATCGCCGTCGGTGACGATGCCCGCCTGCGCGCCGGTGAGCGCGGTCGCGGGAACGCCGAGCCGTTCGAGCGCCATCGCGAGGAGCGCGACCGACACCTGCTCGCCCGTCGCCATGAGGAAGTCGAGCTCGCGGCGGCTTGGACGATCGGTCACCTCGCCCGCGAGCGCGATCAGCTCGTCGGTCGAGTGGCCCATCGCGCTCGCGACGACGACCACGCGGTCGCCCGCGTCGATGCGCGACTTCACGCGCGCCGCGCAGCGCGCGATCCTGCGCGGATCGCCGACCGAGGTACCACCGAACTTCTGGACGAAGAGCGCCATCTCGTGTTCCGTACCGGGCGTCGCGGCGCGCGTCCTGCGCCCGCGTGGGACCGCACGATACCGCGTCGGCAGTCGTGCGTGCGGCGAGCGCCTTGCGCCCCCGCTCACGCCACCGCCGCGCTCCATCGCGGGGCCATCGCGGTTCGAGCCTCGCTCAGCCCTGCGCCGCCGCCATCCGGTCGCGCTCGGCGCGTTCGGCGCGCTTGCGCGCGTTCTCGTCGAGGATGCGCTTCCGCATGCGGATCGACTGCGGCGTGATCTCGACGAGTTCGTCACCCTCGATGTACTCGAGCGCGGCCTCGAGCGAGAGCTCCTTCGCCGCCTTCAGGACGACGGTCGCCTCCTTGCTCGCCTCGCGGAAGTTCGTGAGCTGCTTGAGCCGCGTGATGTTCACGACGAGGTCGGTGTCGCGGTTGTGCTGCCCCACCACCTGCCCCGTGTACACCTGGTCGCCCGGTCGCACGAACATGAACCCGCGGTCGGAGAGGCCCTGGATCGCGTACTCGGTGACGCGCCCGCCCTCCATCGCGATCATCACGCCGTTCTGCCGGACGGGCGGATTGCCGCGCGCCGGCTTGTACGCCGAGAAGGTGTGGTGCATGATCGCCTCGCCGCCCGAGGCGTTGAGGATGCGCGTCCGGAGGCCGATGAGGCCGCGCGCGGGAATCTCCGCCTCGACATGCATGCGGCCGCCGCGCTCCTCCATCTTGAGGATCTCGGCTCCGCGGCTTCCGAGGAGCTCGAGCGATCCGCCGAGCCCGTCGGGCCCGACGTCGAGCGAGAGCCGCTCGTAGGGCTCGCACTTCACGCCGTCGATCTCCTTCTCGATGACCTCGGGCTTGCCGACGGTGAGCTCGAAGCCTTCCCGGCGCATGTTCTCGAGAAGGACGCCGAGATGAAGGAGTCCGCGGCCCGACACGTGGAACTCGTCGGCGCTGTCGCCGGGCGCGACGCGCAGCGCGACATTGGTCTCGAGCTCGCGGTCGAGGCGCTCGGCGATCTGGCGGCTGGTGACGAACTTGCCCTCCTTGCCGCCGAACGGACCGTCGTTGATGCGGAAGACCATGTGGAGCGTCGGCTCGTCGACCTTGACGCGCCCCATCGGCTCGACGCAGTCGGGATCGCACACCGTGTCGCCGAGGTCGATCTTGCCGAGGCCCTCGACGGCGCAGAGGTCCCCCGCCGCCACCTCGGCGGCCTCGCGCTTTCCGAGGCCCTCAAAGCGGTTCACCTTCAGGACGCGCGCCTTGCGCACGCTGCCGTCGGCGCAGCAGATCGAGACGGGCATGCCGGGCCGGATCCGACCGCGGAAGACGCGGCCGCGCGCGATGCGCCCCACGTAGTCGCTCCACTCGAGGCTCGTGACGAGGAGCTGCAGCGGCCCGTCCTCGTCGGCGGTCGGCGCGGGCACGCGCTCGACGATCTCCTGGAAGAGCTCGTCCACGCCGCGGTCGCGCACATCGAGCGCGCGCGCGGCCCAGCCGTCGCGACCCGAGGCGTAGATGACGGGGAAGTCGAGCGCGTGATCGTCGGCGCCGAGATCGACCAGGAGGTCGAAGACCTCGTTGATGACGCCCTCGACGCGCGAGTCGGGCCGGTCGCACTTGTTGATGACGACGATCGGCTTCAGGCCGAGCTCGAGCGCCTTCGAGAGGACGAAGCGCGTCTGCGGCATCGGCCCCTCGAGCGCGTCGACGAGGAGGAGGCAGCCGTCGGCCATGCGGAGGACGCGCTCGACCTCGCCGCCGAAGTCGGCGTGGCCGGGCGTGTCGAGGATGTTCACGCGGTAGACCTCGCCCCGGCGCGGTCCGTTCCGGATCGTGTAGGTGACGGCGCAGTTCTTCGCGAGGATGGTGATGCCGCGCTCGCGCTCGAGCGGATTCGAGTCCATCACGCACTCGCCGCCGGCGCCGTCGAACGCGACGACTCCCGACTGCGCGAGCATCGCGTCGACGAGGGTCGTCTTCCCGTGGTCGACGTGGGCGATGATGGCGATGTTGCGGAGGTTCGGGTCGGCCATGGGAGCTCGGGCGGCGGTCGCGGTATCGGGGTGCGGAAACGGTGGCGGATCGCGGGAACGCGCGTCGTCGCACGGACGACACGCGCCCCGACGGGGTCGGGGGAAAGGGAGAGACTCTACCACCGCGCCGCCCCGACAACGCGAGGCGCGCGTGAAGTTCGCGAGGATCGTGCGCCGCTGCGCCGGAAACGCGGCGGAGTGCCTCCGCGGCGACCGGGGCGCGATCAGGAGTAGAGCGGCCGGAGCTTCCCCTCGAGATGCCGCATCAGGGGCTCGGCCGAGAGCGGCTTGCCCGTGATCCGCTCGCAGAGCTCGGCGGGACGGTAGCGGCGGCCGTGCCGGTGGATGTTCTCGCGGAGCCACGCGCGGAGCGGCGCGAACTCGCCGCGCGCGAAGCCGTCGACGAGGCCTGGCATCGCCTCGCACGCCGCCTCGAAGAACTGCGACGCGTAGAGGTTCCCGAGCGTGTAGGTCGGGAAGTAGCCCATCGCGCCCATCGACCAGTGGATGTCCTGCAGGCAGCCGCGGCGGTCGTCGGGCACATCGAGCCCGAGCAGCTCCTTGTAGAGGCGGTTCCAGACCGACGGAATCCCCGCGACCTCGAGCGATCCGCCGATGACCGCGCGCTCGATCTCGAAGCGCACCATCACGTGCAGGTTGTAGGTCGCCTCGTCGGCCTCGACGCGGATGAAGCCGGGCTCGACCACGTTCGCCGCGCCGTAGAGGGCGTCGAGCGAGTAGCCCGCGACCGACGGCCCCGCGATCTCGACGAGCTTCGGCTGGAACCACGCCCAGAACGCGCGGCTCCGTCCGACCTGGTTCTCCCACATGCGGCTCTGGCTCTCGTGGATCCCGAGCGAGACGCTCTCGCCGAGCGGCGTCCCGATGCGCCCGAACGGCAGCCCCTGCTCGTAGAGCGCGTGCCCCGTCTCGTGCATCGTCGAGCCGAGCGCGTCGTTCACGCAGCGCTCGTTGTAGCGCGTCGTCATGCGCACGTCGTTGCAGTGCGATCCGCCGCAGAAGGGATGCGTCGAGCGGTCGAGGCGGCCGCGCTCGAAGTCGAAGCCGTACGCCTCGGCGACGAGCCGCGAGAGCCGCTCCTGCGTGGGGATGTCGACGAAGTGGTCGTTGAAGGCGCCGTCCGGCTTGCGGGACGACGAGGCGAGGTCGCCGATGAGGCGCTGCAGCCGCTCGCGGAGCGGCGTGAAGACGGCCGCGACGCCCGCGGCGGTGCAGCCGGGCTCGTAGAGGTCGGCGAGCGCGTCCCAGCGCTCGCCGCCCGGCTCGAAGCCGTAGCAGTCGGCCTGCGCGCGGAGGAGACCGACAAGCCGCTCGAGCCACGGCGCGAAGCGCGCGAAGTCGCTCGCCGCGCGGGCCTCGGCCCACTCGTGTTTCGCCATGCTCGAGACCTGCGCCATCTCCTCGACGAGGCGCGACGGCAGCTTCGTCGCCTTCGCGTGGTCGCGCCGCGCCTCGCGGACGAGGGCCGCGGTCTCGGGATCGGCCATCGCGCCTCCATCGGCCTCGACCGCGGCGATCAGGTCGCCGCGCTCGGTCGAACTCGTGCGCTCGTGGACCATGCGGGCGATCAGCGCCTGCTGGCGCGCACGCCACTCGAGACCGCCCGCGGGCATCTGCGTCTCCTGATCCCAGTCGAGGACGGCGTTCGAGGTCGCGAGGAGCGAGGTCTCCTCGAGGTGGGAGACGAGCGCGGCGAGCGGCGAGGTGTTCGTGGTGGCGGTGGTCATGGCGTCCGGGGCTTGGCGTCTGGGGCTTGGCGACTGGGTGGTCGAAGTTGGGTGGTCGAAGTTGGGTCGTCGCGATTGGGTCGTCGAGGTTGGGTCGTCGTCGGATCGCCACGCGTGGACCATGGCGTCCCGCGGACTCGGCCGCTGGACGGTGGCGTGACGCGCGGCGATCGACCGCCGCGGCGACGGAACGCGAGTGTAGCGGTCGATCCCTCGGGCGAAGACGCCCGAAACGACGCGGGGCGCGCCAGATGGCGCGCCCCGCGGGAATCGTCACGGTTCCGACCGGTCACTCGCCCGACTTCGGGGCGGGGCTCACCGGCTTGAGGATCTCGAGGAGCTTGGTCTTGTCGCCGGTCGTGCGGTTCATCGCGTGATCGAGCGCGGTCCAACCCTTGTCGTCGGTCGCCGCGGGATCGGCGCCTGCCGCGAGGAGCGCCGCGACCTTCTCGGCCGAGCCGCTCGCCGCCGCGAGGTGGAGCGCGGTCTGACCGAGCTTGTTCTTCGCCTTGATGTCGGCGCCGGCGGCGAGGAGGACCTTCACGCCATCGACCTTGCCCGTGCGCGCGCCGCGGAGAAGCGCGGTGTCGCCCGTCTGCTTGTCGGCGACCGCGACATCGGCGCCCGCCTTCACGAGGAGGTCGACCGTCATCGGATCACCGAGGCCCGCGGCCCAGATGAGCGCGGTCCAGCCGTTGTCGTCGACGATCTTGACATCGGCGCCCTTCGAGAGGAGGTACGCGACCGTCTCGGGCTTGCCGAATCCCGCGGCCCAGAGGAGCGGCGACGACTTGATGTTGTCGCGGACGTTCACGCTCGCGCCGTTGTCGACGAGGTACTTCACCGTCTCGAGCGAGCCGTCGACCGCGCCCCAGAGCGCCGTGCGGCCCTGGCGGTCGGCGAGGTTCGGATCGGCCTTCGCGGCGACGAGCGCCTCGAGCGCGGCGCGGTTCCCCGTCTTCGCCGCCCAGTAGAGCGCGGTGCGCGAACCGGCGCGGTCGCGCTCGTTCACATCGGTGCCCGACGCGATGAGCGCGCTGACCTTGCCCATGTCGCCGGCGCGGACGGCCGTGATGAGGTCGGTGGTTCCCGGCGCGGGCGTCCGCGGCGCGTTCGGCGCCTGCGGGATGTTCGCGCTCAGGTTGCGCTTGATGAGCATCGTGAGCTGCGCGGCCTTCGGGTTGTCGGTCTTGGCGACGACCTTGGGCTGCCGGCCGACCTCCTCCCACATGCCCCAGTCGATCTTCACGACGTGCTTCGTCGCGGCCTCGGTGGGCAGGCCCTTCACGATCGGCGGCACGAACTCGGTGATGCGGAACGCGGTGCCGTCGGTCGACTCGAAGGTGATCTCGGTGCCCTCCGCCGCCGCGAGATCCGCGGGCGCGTCGAGGGTGTCGGGCACCATCGTCACGTAGGCGACGACATCACCCTGCACGGTGAGGGTCACGGGCGCGTGGTCCTCGATCTGGTAGGTGACCTTCTTGACGAGCTTGATGCCCTGCTTCGAACCGGGCTTCAGCGTGATCTCGGTCTCGGCGACGCCTCCCGGCGGGATCGGGTCCTTCGGCCAGGTCGGGACCGTGCAGCCGCAGCCGGGGATCGCCTTCGAGATGCGCACCGGCTTGTCGGAGACGTTCTTGATCTTGACCACGAGGGTCTCGGCGACATCGGCGATCATCTCGCCCATGTCGGCGATCGGCGGATCGAACTCGATGACGGGCGGCTCGTTGATCGCGGCGCCGGGGCGCGTCGGCGCGGCGCCGGGCGTCGTGGCGAGGCTCGGTCCGCCTTCACGAACCGTGGGCGCCTTCGCGGGAACGGCGTCGGTGCCGCGGGGACCGATGATCGGCTTCTGGGTCTGCGCGGGCGTGACCGGCTCCAGCACCGGCGCGCCCCCAGGAGCATCGGGCTTCTTGGGAGCGTCCTGGGCGGCGAGCGTGGTCGCGAGCGACGCCGCGGCGACCGCGGCCGCGAGGGTCGAGACGAAACGACGGCCATCCATCCGGTGATCGAGCTGCATGTGCATGGGTCCTTCTTCGACGCGTGCGACCCTGGCCGGTCGCGAGTTTCGGGAGTGCCAGGAGGGCCCTGTACGGGACCCCCTCTATCGGGCACCGTACGCCCGAGGTTTGAACGGACGGCGCCTTTCTCGATTCTAACCCGCCATTTCCACTTCCCGCGCGAACGGGCCGAGGGCATGCCGATACACTCGACCCCCCCGTTCGGTTTCAGCGAGACGCCCCCATGACCAGCGAAGCCCTGCCCGCCCACCTCGACCGCCCCGCCATCCGCCGCGTGCACCCGATTCCACTGCAGAAGGAAGTCGCCGACGCCCAGGGCAACAAGCAGAACATGATGTTTCTCGGACTGCAGGACCCCTGCCAGCTCTCCCAGAACATGATGGTGGTGCCGCCGCAGGCGTTCCAGGTGATGCAGCTCTTCAACGGCGAGCGCAGCATCGCGGAGATCGTCGAGGCGACCAAGATCCCCGACGCGAAGCCGATCGTGGAGCTCGTCGGCAAGCTCGACGAGTTCGGCCTCCTCTGGGGACCGACCTCGGAGGCGATGGAGGAGAAGAAGCGCGGCGAGCTCGCCGCCGCGGGGGCGCTCCCTGCGGGTGCCTCGCGCGAGCTCGGCGAGGACGCCGCCGCGATCCGCCAGCAGCTCGAACTCTGGCTCGACGCCGCCGAGGACGCGGAGATCGAGGAGCCGATCGCCGGCATCGTCGTCTCCCACCTCGACTACATGCGCGGACACCCCGTCTACGCGGCGAGCTGGCGGCTCGTCTCGAAGGGACCGAAGCCCGACCGCGTCGTCGTCGTCGGCACGAACCACTTCGGCCTGAGCGACGGCGCGATCGTCGCCGATCTGCCGCTCGACTGCCCGCTCGGGCGTTCGCCGCTCGACACCGAGGTGCAGTCGCGGCTCAAGGCCGAGTTCGGCGACAGGCTCTTCAAGGATCTCCTCGACTTCGTTTCGGAGTACTCGATCCAGCGCCAGCTTCCCTGGATCCAGCACCTCTTCGGCGAGGTGCCCGTGACGGCGATCCTTCTGCCCGACCCGAACGCCCAGCTCCTCGCCGATGACGGCGCGCGCGCGTCTGGCGCCGAGCTCGTCGCCGCGCTCTCGCGGATCCTCGGCGAGATCGGTGGGCGCACCCTCGTCGTCGGAAGCGCGGACCTCTCGCACGCGGGACCGCAGTTCGGCGAGCCGAAGCCCGTCTCGCCCGAGCGTCGCCGCGAGGTCGAGACGCAGGACCGCGAGATGCTGAAGGCGTTCCTCGCCGACCCCGCGTCGCTCGCGACGCGGATGCGCGAGACGCGCAACCCGACCCGCTGGACCTCGGTCGGCGCGTTCGTCGGCGCGGGCCTCCTTGCGAAGCCCTCGTCGGCCGAGCTCATCGACTACCGCCAGACCGTCGACGAGCAGGGCATGGCGCTCGTGTCGAGCGCCTCGATCGCCCTCCTCGCCTGAGGTGCGCCGATGATCGCGGTCGTCCAGCGGTGCCGCCGCGGCGCGGTTCGCGTCGCGGGCGAGGAAGTCGGTGCGCTTGGCGCGGCGGGCGGCCTCGTCGTCCTTCTCGGGGTCGAGGTCGGCGACGGCGCGCGCGAGGCGAAGCGCATGGCCGACAAGCTCGCCAAACTGCGGATCTTCGAGGATGACACGGGACGCATGAACCGCTCCGTCGCGGAGGCGGGTGGCGGCGTCCTCGTCATCAGCCAGTTCACGCTCGCCGGCGACACGCGCGGCGGAAACCGCCCGAGCTTCACGCAGGCCGCGCGCCCCGAGGCGGCCGAGCCGCTCGTCGCGCAGGTCGTCGAGGAGATCCGCGCGACGGGGCTTGCCGTCGCCACAGGTCGGTTCCGCACCGAGATGGAGGTCGATCTCGTCAACGATGGGCCGGTGACGCTCATCGTCCGCATCGAGCCGCCGCAGGCGGACGCAGGCTGACGGCGCGACCACCGCGCGGCCATCCCACGCTCAACCCGCGCGAGCGGGCGGCGTACGGCCGAGGATCGCGAGCACCTTCTTGAGATCGTCCCAGACCTCGAGCCGCGTCTCGCGCGTGTAGTTCCGGAGGAGATACGCGGGGTGATAGGTCGGCATGACGGGCACCTCGAACGGCGCTCCCGCCGCGCGCCCGAGTTCGATGGTGCGCGCCACGCCGCGGAGGCGCGTGATGCCGAGTTCGGTCGCGAGCAGGAGCTTCGTCGAAGGACCGCCGAGCGTCACGATCACCTTCGGGCGGATCACGGCGAGCTGTGCGAGGAGATACGGGCCGCAGCGCTCGACCTCGTGCGCGAGCGGCGTCCTGTTGTCGGGAGGACGGCTCTTGAGGACGTTGGCGATGTAGACCTCGTCGCGGCGGAAGCCCATCGCGGCGATCATCTCGTCGAGCTTCTCGCCCGCGCGACCGACGAACGGACGGCCGAGGCGGTCCTCGTTCTCACCGGGCGCCTCGCCGACGAAGACGAGCTCCGCGGCTGGATCGCCCTCGCCGAAGACGAGACGCTCGTGGGCCGTGGCGACGGTGCAATGCGGGCACTCGCGCGCGTGGCGCGTCTCGAGATCGGCGAGTCGCGCCGCCGCATCGCCCTCCGCCATCGGTCGCACCGAATCGATGATCGGGCGGATGACCTCACCCGCGGCGACGACGGGCGGCTCGGTTGAACGCGCGGCGCTCCTGCCTGCCGGCGAGGCATCGAATCCTGCTTCCGCGTGCGCGCCGCTCCTAACGGATCCGCTCCTTACGACCTCGGGGGCTTTCGCGTGCGGCGTCGTGATCGGGCGCGCTTCGGACGTGCCCCCCTTCGGAGCGAAGAGCGCCGGATCGAAACGCGGCCGAGCGGCGGGTGCGGGCGCTGGAGCCCGATCGCGCGCACGATCGTCGTCCCAGTCGTCGATCGCGGCCGCGCCGGACGACACCCCCACCGCGAGCAGCACCTCGTCGAGTCCGAGGAGACGATCCGTCTCGATCGCGAATCGCGGCGCGAGCGCGGGAGCGGAGCTCGCCCGCGATTCGATTCGGGAGTCGGTCGGAGTCGCGTTCATGGACATGTCATCGAGACGATGGAGTCGCGCGATCCGGACCGCGCTGTCGGCCCGCAGCATACGACGCGCGCCCCGCAGGGCGGGGCGCGCGTCGATGATTCGATGGAGACGCTCGCCGACCTCGCGCGAGCGGTGCGCGACGCTCAGCGCCGACGGTTCGTATCGCGCGCGCCCGAGCGGGTCGAACTCGTCTTGCGCTCGGTGCCCTTCGACGACTTCGGCGCGACGATCTGGATCATGGACTGGGTGCGCAGCACGAGCCCGCAGTCGGAGCGCAGGTGGTAGCCCTGGACATGCGTCTCCTTCTGGAAGTGCTGCATGTCGATGAGCGAGAGATTCGGCTTGCCCGCGGCGTCGGTCCAGGCGGTGTAGAGCGAGTCGTTCTCGCGCGCGTGCTGCATCATCTCCTTGTAGGTGCCGAGGTAGAGATGATCCGACAGCGTCTCCGTCTGCATGGTGGTCATGTAGAGGATGTTGTCGGCGACCTTCTCCTCGAAGTCGCGCTCACCCGCACAGGGCAGCGCGGCGATGAGCCCGCGGTCGGGAATCTGGTCGATGTGCTCGAGGACGACCTCGGTCATGCAGAACGCGCCGAGCTGGAAGCGCAGGCTGTGCCCGCCGCGGAAGATCCAGGCCTCGGTCTCGTAGTCGCCGTGCGCGACGCGCTTGCGCCCCTCGATTCCGAAGAACTCGGGATGGATGGGCTTGCGGAAGGCAAGCATGTGGTAGTTCTGCAGGCTGTTGCTCTTCGACGCGACGCCTGCGGAGGAGCTTCCGGAGGAGGCGCTCGCGGACGCGCCGATCGGCGCCGTCTCCGACGGCGAGGAAAGGACGCGCTCGCGCGGCTCGGCGTGCGCGTGGTCGTTCGGACGGGTGGGTTCGGACTGGTGGCTGTCGTTCTGCATGGGTTCGCTTCCGATGCCGCTCGCAAGGTCGCCGGGCGTCCGGCGATTGGCGACCGCCGCCCTCCGTCCCCGAGGCGAGAGCCGCGGCGGGCTGAGGTGGGACGACCTGCGGGGAGCGCGTCCTGCGCTCGCCTTCCCGTCGACCGTGGCGGATTCCACGGGTCTCGGGAAGGCCGGGAAAGGCGGTATCTTTGCGAAGTCGCCCGCGAAGGCAAGGAAAAAAGCCTGAATTTCGGGTTCCGCGCCCGCCCGAACGCCCCATCTTGCGGTGCGCCGGCCCGCCACGCACGACATGTGGTGGTCCGATCGGCCGAGAGCGGACCGATGTCCGCCTGAAAGGGCGGACGGCCCGCCCTTCTCGGGCGAGCCGTCCATGCTGCATGCATCGATAAGCCGAGTTCTGTGCAGCCGACGGCGGACCGTCGGCCTGGCGGCCATTTCTCTAGGCCCGCGGTCGCCCGCGGGCTCGAGCACGCGACCCGTCTCCACCCGCGGACCGCGGGCGCGGCGGTCCGAGGACCGTCGCCGGAGACTGCTTGCGCTTGCACGAGGTGGGGTTTGCCGTGCCCCGACGGTCACCCATCGGGCGGTGCGCTCTTACCGCACCGTTTCACCCTTACCGCCGCCCGAAGGCGGAGGCGGTCTGTTCTCTGTGGCACTTTCCCTGACCCTGCAGCGGGTCGGTGGGCGTTACCCACCACCTTGTCCTGTCGTGCTCGGACTTTCCTCCGGTCCGAAGACCGGCGGCCGCCCCGATGCGCCGGAAGTGTACGGCCGGGAGGACGGTCGCAACGCACCCCTTGCCGAAATGGGGCTTTCTGCTACACTCGTCGCTTCCCCCCGAGGCGCCCGCCTCGGCCAACACAGGATTCCCGTGGCCATGTACGCGATCATCGAAGACAGCGGTACCCAGATCAAGCTCCAGAAGGGCGATGTCGTCGACGTCGACCTGCGCTCCGAAGCCGAAGGCGAGACGGTCACCTTCGACCGCGTTCTCGCGATCGGTGACGCGAGCGGCTCGACCGCCGCGAAGATCGGTCTCCCCTACCTCTCGGGCGCCAAGGTGACCGCGAAGGTCCTCGGCGAGTCCGACGGCCCGAAGGTCCTCGTCGGCAAGTACAAGCGCCGCAAGGGCTATCGCAAGACGATCGGCCACCGCCAGCACTTCACGCGGCTTGAGATCCTCTCGATCGAGGGTTGATCGCACCGCGCAACAGATGACGAACGACATCGAAAGCCCGGCCGCAAGGTCGGGCTTTCGTTCGTTCGAGCCTCGCGCGACGCGCCGACGCCTCATCCCGACACCCTGCGCACGGACTTCACCGTGGCGCGCGGCCGGCTCCCCGATCGGGCGGAGCATCGGCTCGCCTCACGCGTCGCCGAGCCGCTCGGGATCGAGACCGAAGCTCCGCAGGAAGGTCTCGACATTCTCGAGACCGCCCGTCCGCGTCGCGAGCGCGATGGTGTCGGCGAGCGCCGCGACGCGCAGCCGGCGCCGGCGGTTCGCGGCGGCGAGCGGCGCGCGGCGCGATCCGTCGCGGCCTGGCTTCTCCGCCTCGAGCAGCGTGCGCACGATCGGCTCGTCGCCGTCCGTCTCGAGCCGCGTCTCCTCGACCCAGTTTCCGTCACGACGGCGCCAGGCGACCATGCCCGTCGCGATGGTGGCGACGCCGCCTTCGCCGATGAGCGTGCAGCTCGTCGCGTCGACCGAGGTTCCGACCGCGAGCGTGCCGAAGCCGCGTGCGCCGAGGACCGTCGCCGCGATCGTTCCGTCGCGTGCGCCGAGGGCGCTCACCTGCTCGATCGGACCGATCACGGAGATCGCCGCGGCCGCCGCCATGCGGAGGCCCTCGCCGACGCGGTCGGCGCTTCCGACCGACACCGCCGCCTGGAACACCTCGACCCGGCCGAACGCCTCGGCGACGCCGACGATCGCGGCGCCCGCCTGCGTGCGGCGGAAGCTCGGTGCGATCTCGCACTGCGGGACGCCGAGCAGGAACGGGAGCGTGCAGGTGCCCGCGGCGATCGCGATGTCCTCGGCCTCGAGCGCCGCGACATCGGCTTCGTCGAGCGGTGCGGCGCGATCGATCCAGAGGGTGCCGTCGGTCGCGACCGCGAGTCGGCGGAGGTCGTCGAACGGCTCCGCGTCGAAGCGCTCGGCGAGCTGCCTGCGGGTGCGTGCGTCGTCGCTGCCGACGCGCGTCGGGCGCAGGCGGGGATCGGAGAGGACGCGGAGCGCGCGCTCGGCGCGGCCCGCCTCGATCCACGCGGAGACCTCGATCGATTCAAACGGAAGCATGCCCCGTTTCCCTCTCGACGGCTCCCCCGCCGTACCGCCGCGCGTAGGCCTCGAGTCGCTCGAGCGCCGCATCGATCGTCGCGTCGGTCTTGCAGAACGCGAAGCGCACCAGCGTGCGCGCGTTCGCCTTGTTCCGGTAGAAGGCGCCCGGGGGAATCGCCGCGACCTTGCCGTGTTCGACGAGGTGATGGCAGAAGGCGCGGTCGTCGTCGAAGCCGAAGGCCGAATGGTCGGCGAGCGCGAAGTAGCCGCCCTCGGGGAGTTCGCAGCGGAACCCGCAGGCGACGAGTCCACCGATCATCCGGTCGCGCCGCGCGCGGTAGTCGCGACGGAACTCCTCGAAGTAGGCGTCGGGGGCGGCGAGCGCGGCGGCGGCGGCGACCTGCAGCGGGGTCGCCGCGCAGAAGGTGGCGAACTGGTGCGCGGAGCGGATGCCCGTGGCGAGCCCCGCGGGCGCGATGGCCCAGCCGATCTTCCAGCCCGTGAGCGAGAAGCTCTTGCCGAAGCTACCGAGGACGATGGTCCGCTCGCGGAGACCGGGCTCGAGCGCGAGCGAGCGGTGCGGGATGTCGAACCAGAGCTCCTCGTAGACCTCGTCGCTCAGGACGATGAGATCGTGCTCGATGGCGATGCGCGCGACGATCGCGCGCTCCTCGGCGTCGAGGATGCGGCCGCTCGGATTGTGCGGCGAGTTGACGACGATCATCCGCGTCCGCGGCGTGATCGCGGCGCGGACCGCCGCCTCGTCGATGCGGAAGCCCGGCGCCTCGAGCGTCACGACGCGCGGCACGCCGCCCGCGATCTCGACGCAGGCGGGATACGAGTCGTAGTAGGGCTCGAAGAGGACGACCTCGTCGCCGGGATCGAGGAGACCGGCCATGCAGTCGAGGATCGCCTCGGTCGCGCCGCAGGTGACGACGACCTCGCGCTCGCCGTCGCAGGAGAGACCGCTCGTCTTCGTGAAGCGCGCGGCGATCGCGGAGGTGAGCTCGGGCAGGCCCGTCATGCGCGCGTACTGTCCGCGTCCGTCGCGGATCGCCTGGATCGCGGCTTCCTTCACGAACTCGGGACCGTCGAAGTCGGGCGCCCCCTGCCCGAGGTTCACGGCGCCATGCTTGACGGCGAGCGCCGTCATCTCGGCGAAGACGGTGGCGCCGTAGGGCGCGAGACGGGCGTTGACTCCGAGGGGGCGCATGGCGCCGAGTCTACCCGCGCCGCCGACCGCGGGTAGAGTCCGCGCGGTGTCCCAACCCCGACCGAACCATCGCCTGCGGCTCGAACTCGTCCACGAGGATGCACGCGTGGTCGTCGCGAACAAGAGCCCCGGGCTCGTGACCGAACCCGGGCGCTCGCATCGCGACGACAGCCTGCTCAACGCGCTCGTCGCGCGCTTCGGCGGGCGGCTCCTGCAGCTCGGCGAGCGGCGCGACTACGGACTCCTCCATCGGCTCGACCGCCAGACGTCGGGCTGCGTGGCGGTCGCGCTCGATCCAGAGGCCTACGACTTCCTGCGCGCGCGCTTCGAGGCGCGGGAGATCGACAAGCGCTATCTCGCGGTCGTGCGCGGGCGCCCGCGCGGCCTGCCCGCGGTCGTCGAACGGAACCTCGAGGAGCGGCGCGTTCCCGCGCGCGAGGGCACGCGGCTCGTGAGCATCGTCGCGCGCGCGGGCAAGCCCGCGCGGACGGCGGTCGAACTCCTCGCGACGAGCGCGACCCACGCCCTCATCTCGTGCGAGCCGCGCACGGGACGACTCCACCAGATCCGCGTCCACCTCGCGCATCTCGGCCATCCGATCGAGGGCGACCCGATCTACGGTCCGGGCGGCGCGGTGCTGCCGCCGCAGCGTGACGAGCCCGCGACGCTCGGGCTGCATGCATGGAGGCTCGGCTTCGCGCATCCCTCGGGCGGCCGCGTCGAGGCCGTCGCGCCACCGAGCCGCAAGTTCGCCGAACTCCTCGAACGGTCGGGGATCGTGTGGATCTCAACCGACGCACCGTGAACGCGGGGTGACCGCGCCTCCCCTGCACCGCTCCTCCGCCCTGGCCGGTCGCGCGGGCTCCCGACCGACCGCGCCAGAGGCGTTCGAACGCGCGCTCACCATTCGATTCCTGGCCCACTCGCCGCGCCGACTCCGCCCTCACGCGTCGATCCGCGAGAGACGAAAAGCAGCGAGGGCCGCCCTGACGGACGGCCCTCGCGGAAACTCGGAGGATGTCAGACGGTGGGCGCGATCGCCCCTCTCGTCACTTCGCGTCCTGCGGGATGCGCATGCCGTAGAAGCTGCGCCACACGAAGAAGCACGCGATCAGCGAGCAGCCGACGCCGATCCACATCTTCGCGGGGTGATCCTTCATCGCGATCGCGATCTCGACGGCGAGGAGGCCGAAGAGCGTCGTGAACTTGATGACGGGGTTGAGCGCGACCGACGAGGTGTCCTTGAAGGGATCGCCGACGGTGTCGCCGACGACGGTCGCCGCGTGCAGGTCGGTGCCCTTCGCGCGGAGGTTGACCTCGACGATCTTCTTCGCGTTGTCCCAGGCGCCGCCGGCGTTCGCCATGAAGATCGCCTGGAAGAGGCCGAAGAACGCGATGCCGATCAGGTAGCCGATGAAGAACACCGGGCTGAAGAAGGGCAGCGCCAGCGACATGCAGAAGACGGCGAGGAAGATGTACCACATGCCCTTCTGGGCGTAGATGGTGCAGATCTTCACGACCTCCTTGCTGTCCTGGATCGAGGCCTCGGCCTTGTTCAGGTTGATGTTCTTCTTGATGAAGACAACCGCGCTGTACGCGCCGGTCACGACCGCCTGCGTGGAGGCGCCGGTGAACCAGTAGATCACCGAGCCGCCCATCAGGATGCCGAGCAGGATCTCCGGGCGGACGACGCTGAGCACGGCCTCGATCGACTGGCCGGGCTTGACGATCTCCACGTTCTTCGAGAGCGCCAGGATGATGCCGAAGATCATCGTGGTGGCGCCGACGACGGCGGTCCCGATGAGCACCGGCTTGGCGGTCGCCTTGAAGGTGTTGCCGGCGCCGTCGCCGCGCTCGAGCAGCAGCTTCGCGTGCTCGAAGTCGACGTCGATGCCGTAGTCGCGCTTCATCTCCTCCTTGACGTTCGGCATCTGCTCGATGCGCGAGAGCTCGTAGACGCTCTGGGCGTTGTCGGTCACCGGGCCGAAGCTGTCGACCGCGATGGTGACGGGGCCCATGCCGAGGAAGCCGAACGCGATCAGGCCGAACGCGAAGATCGGGGCGGCGAAGCTCCGGTACGCGTCGGGCATGAGGAGGGCGAGGTCCTCGTTCTCGCTGAGCTTCCAGCCCGCGGCCATCAGCACCAGGATGAGGAAGCCCATCCAGAAGGCGCTGAAGTTGCCGGCCACGAGGCCCGAGAGGATGTTGAGGCTCGCGCCGCCCTGGGCGGACGCGTTGGTGACCTCGTTGACGTGCTTCGAGCTGGTGCTCGTGAAGACCTTCGTGAACTCGGGGATCAGCGCGCCCGCGGCGGTGCCGAGGCTGATGATCGTGGCGAGGACCCACCACAGGTTCTCGAGCTGGTTGCCGTTGTAGGTGATCTGGCCGAGCAGCGCGTGGCTGGCGAAGTAGGTGACGATGATCGAGATGATCGAGGTCACGATCACCAGGCG
>JBJOHC010000109.1:0-50961 GCA_046047955.1 Planctomycetota bacterium | reverse complement strand
TGCGGCACAGCATTGACAGCAACGGGGGATTTGCTATCCTCGGCGATTCGCACCTCTTCGGCGTGACCGAGGAGGTGCATGTGTCGACGCGCCGCGCGCACGCGTCGAACGCACGCAACCGTCGAGGCGCGCAGTGAAGTCCCGCGAACCGTTCGCCACCACGAGGTGCGCACGGGAAGCAAGCAACGAAGCGAAACGCGGCGAATGCCGCGGAAACAGAGGCGAACGCAATGACTGGCGGCAAGTTCCGGATTCGCATGGAGGCTTACGATCACCAGGCCCTCGACGCTTCGGCGCGCGAGATCGTCGATCAGGCCAAGCGCACCGGCGCCCGCGTTGCGGGGCCGATTCCGCTGCCGACGCGCCGCGAGATCTACACCGTCAACCGCTCGCCGTTCGTCGACAAGAAGTCGCGCGAGCAGTTCGAGATCCGCACCCACAAGCGGGTCATCGACATCACCGACTGGAACCACCGCACGACCGACGCGCTCCAGCGCCTCGTCGTCCCGGCGGGCGTCTTCCTCCGCATCAAGGCTTGACCGCCGCGGGTGAGGATGATTCGTCTTCGGGACGTTCCCGAAGACCCAATGAAGCAAGCGCCATGTGCGCGGCACCGCCGCGAACCCCTGGCGGACACCAGGCGACAGGCATCCCGACATGAGCAACAAGCCCTGCACCATCGCGATCCTCGGCAAGAAGGTGGGCATGACCCGCTACTTCCTCGAGGACGGCAAGAACATTCCCGTCACGGTGATCGAGGCCGGTCCCTGCGTCGTCACGCAGGTCAAGACCGCCGACCGCCACGGCTACTCCGCGGTGCAGCTCGCCTTCGAGGATGTCAAGGCCCGCAACTCGTCGATCCCCGAGATCGGTCACGACGCGAAGGCCGGCACCTCGCCGAAGCGCCTCCACCGCGAGATGCGCGTCGCCGACGACGCCGCCGCGAACGCCTTCCAGCTCGGACAGGTCCTCGATGTCAGCGCGCTCGACGGCGTCGCGTACGTCGATGTCGTCGGAACGAGCAAGGGTAAGGGCTTCGCGGGCGTCATGAAGCGCCACAACTTCAAGGGCATGTGCGCCACGCACGGCACCGAGCGCAAGCACCGCACGCCCGGCTCGATCGGCTCGCACGGCACCGACCGTGGTCACGGCGCCAAGATCAAGAAGGGCAAGCGCATGGCCGGCCAGCTCGGCAACGAGCGCGTCACCGTGCGCAGCCTCGACGTCGTCAAGGTCGACGCCGAGCGCAACCTCCTCCTCGTCAAGGGGCCGGTTCCCGGCGCCAACGACGGCTACCTCTTCATCCGCGCGGCGACGCGCCTCTTCAAGCGCAAGGCCAAGAAGCTCGCCAAGTAAGCGGCGGGAAATCACGAGAAACAACCTCTCGCCATGCAGTGCGGCGAGGGCATTCGAAAGCAGACGACGAGGCGTGTGCCTCCCGTCAGGTCAGGTGAGTGACCAATGAGTGATCAATCTCGAGCCCCGCAGGGCGCTCGGGAGCCGGCAAGGCCGACAGGAACCGGCCGGCGAACACAAGTCCCCCTCTCACGAGGATTCACCAAGTCAGATCCTGCCCCGTGCCGCCATCGACAGGCACGCGGAGGACGAGGCGACGAACGCGGGCATCGGCCCGCACGAGGCGAAGCATGATCGAACTTCCGATCTACGATTCCAACGGCCAGAAGGTCGACACCCTGCAGATCGATGAGCAGCGGCTCGGCGGCGAAGTCCGCTACGCGCTCCTCAAGCAGGCCTACGTCATCACCCACGGGAACCAGCGGCAGGGCTCCGCCCGCACCAAGAGCCGCGGTGACATCGAGGGCTCGACGCGCAAGCTCTTCAAGCAGAAGGGGACCGGCAACGCCCGTATGGGCGCCGTCCGCACGCCCATCCGCAAGGGTGGTGGCGTCGCCTTCAAGAAGGAGCGCACGCGGGAGGACTTCCGCACCGAGCTCCCGAAGAAGATGCGCCGGCTCGCGAACCGCAACGCGCTGCTCGCGAAGCTCGTCGACAACGAGGTGAAGTGCTTCGCTGCGCTCGACTTCGCCGCGCCGAAGACCGCCGAGTTCGCGAAGATGATGCAGGCCGTCGGCATCGACCGCACCTGCCTCGTCGCGACCGACAAGGCCAACCGCAACGCGATGCTCTCGGCGCGCAACGTCGACGGCGTCGACGTCTGCCGCATCGACCAGCTCAACGCGTTCGCGCTGCTGAACCACCGCTTCCTCGTGGTGGACAAGGCGGCGCTCGTCTCGTTCCTCGAGGAAACCTGCTTCGAGAAGAGCGAGCCCAAGGCGAAGCGCGCGCCCCGTCCGTTCAAGCCGGCGGCCAAGCCCGCCGCGAAGGCCGCCGCCGGGAAGGAGAACGCCTAATGGATCCCATCCACATCATCGTCCGCCCGCTCGTCACCGAGAAGGCGACCGCCGACAGCGGCAACAGCAACCGCTACACCTTCGAGGTGTCGAAGCTCGCGAGCAAGACCGACATCAAGAAGGCGGTCGAGTCGCTCTTCAAGGTCCGCGTGCTCGGCGTGGCCACCCAGGTCCGCCAGCTCCGCAACCGCAACTACGCCTACGGCCGCATCGAGGGCAAGACCTGGAAGCGCGCCGTCGTGAAGATCCACCCCGAGGACAAGATCGAGCTCTTCTGAGCCTCGGTTGACGAAGGACCACAGTCATGGCCATCCGCGTCTACAAGAGGGTCACCAACGGGCGTCGCAACGCCTCGGTGAACCTGCACTCCGAAGTCACGAAGAAGACCCCCGAGAAGTCGCTGCTCGCGCCGCTCGTCCGCGGCAGCGGCCGCAACGTCCAGGGCAAGATCACGATCCTCGGTCGCGGCGGCGGTCACAAGCGCCGCTACCGCAAAATCGACTTCCGCCGCAACAAGGACGGCATCGCCGCCACCGTCGTCGGCATCGAGTACGACCCCAACCGCAGCTCGCACATCGCGCTCCTCGAGTACGCGGACGGCGAGAAGCGCTACATCATCGCGCCGAAGGGCGTGACCGCCGGCGACACCCTCGTGAGCTCGACCGAAGCGGTCGACCCGAAGCCCGGCAACTGCATGCCGATCAAGCACATCCCGACGGGTCTCGCGATCCACAACATCGAGATGGAGCCGGGTGCGGGTGGACGCATGTGCCGCTCCGCGGGCATGTACGCGCGCCTCACCAACAAGGAGGGCCGCTGGGCGACCTTCGTGCTCCCGTCGGGCGAAATCCGGCAGGTCTCGATGGAGTGCCGCGCGACCATCGGTGAGGTCGGCAACGCCGATCACGCGAACGTCGTCATCGGCAAGGCCGGCCGCAACCGCTGGAAGGGCCGCCGTCCGACGACCCGTGGTATCGCGATGAGCCACCACACCCACCCGCACGGCGGTGGTGCGGTGTCGAAGGGCGGTCGCGAGCCGTCGAACTCCTCGGGCACGCAGGCCAAGGGCGGTCGTACCCGCCGCTACGGCAAGTCGAGCGATTCGCGCATCATCCGTCGCCGCAAGAGCAAGCGCTACGGTCAGCTCAAGCTCTGATCGCCGCGCCGAGGAAGAGCTGAGGAACGAGAAGGGGGCCCACGGGCCTCCCCAAGTCAGAAACCCATCGCCGCGCAGGCGGCGTCAGCCAGCGAGACCACACCATGTCGCGTTCTCTCAAGAAGGGTCCCTACGTCGTCGAGAGCCTCTACCGCAAGGTCGAGGCCCAGATGGAGAGCACCAAGCGCACGCCCATCAAGACCTGGGCGCGTGCCTGCACCATCGTCCCCGAGTTCGTGGGCTTCACCTTCCAGGTGCACAACGGTCGGCAGTTCGTCGACGTCTACTGCACCGAGGACATGGTCGGTCACAAGCTCGGCGAGTTCGCCCCGACTTGCACCTTCCGTGGTCACACGAATAAGAAGGAAGGCGTCAAGTAAGAAGGCGTCGAGTAAGAAGACGTCAGGGGTTGAGCGGCTCGCCGCTTACCTGGAGGTCCACCACCATGGCATATCACGCTAGTCACCGTTTCGTCCGGATCGCCCCCCGCAAGGCTCGCCTTGTCGCGGACATGATCCGTGGCAAGCGCATCGAGGAGGCGCTCACCGCGCTCGACTTCTCGAAGAAGCGCGGTTCGGTCTTCATCTCCGCCGTGCTCAAGAGCGCGATCGCCAACGCGGAGGAGAAGAACGCCGACCCGACCCGCCTCATCGTGAGCGAGTCCCGTGTGGACGAGGGTCCGACCCTCGACCGTTTCCAGCCCAAGGATCGCGGTCGCGCGCACCCCATCAAGAAGCGCACGAGCCACATCCACATCGCAGTAGAGGAGCGCTGAGCGGAAACCGCTCCGGAGAATCACCATGGGACAGAAGGTCCACCCGTTCGGATTCCGTGTCGGCATCACCGAAGCCCACCGCTCGCGCTGGTTCGCACCGAAGGCCCTCTTCGGCAGCCTGCTGGTCGAGGACTACAAGATCCGCAAGTACCTCGATAAGCGGCTCAACCGCACCCCGCCCTTCGCGGCGGTGAGCGATGTCCTCATCGAGCGCACGCGCGACGAGCTCACCGTGATCGTCAAGACCGCCCGCCCGGGACAGGTCGTCGGTCTTCGCGGCTCGGGCATCGAGGCGCTGACCAAGGATCTCCAGACCCTCACGGGCCGCAAGGTCGTTCTCAAGGTCGTCGAGATCAAGAACCCCGACCTCGACGCGAAGCTCATCGCCGAGAGCATCGCCGAGCAGCTGAAGAAGCGCGCGAACTTCCGCCGCGTCCTCAAGATGCGCGCCGAGAGCTCGATGCAGAACGGCGCGAAGGGGATCCGCATCCTCCTCGCCGGCCGCCTCGGCGGCGCCGAGATGAGCCGCACGCTCGACACCCGCCTCGGCTCGATCCCGCTGTCGACCCTCCAGGCGAACGTCGACTACGCGGTCGCGCAGAGCTTCACCACCTACGGCTCCATCGGCGTCAAGGTGTGGGTCTTCAAGGGCCTCTACACCGAGCACGACGAGGATCAGACCCACTCGAGCGCCGCCGGTGGTCGCGCCCGCGCCCGCGGTCGCCGCTGATCGAGTTCCAGTTCACGCTCCCCACGCGCGCACGGCGCGTTCCGAGATAGAAAGAGACCAGCCATGAATCTGATGCCGAAGCGAGTCAAGTTCAGGAAAGAGCAGCGAGGCAAGCTGAAGGGCAACGCCACGCGCGGCAACTACGTCGCGTTCGGCGACTTCGGCCTGCAGGCGCTCGAGGCGCACTGGCTCACCGGCCGCCAGATCGAGGCGGGCCGCATCGCGGCGCAGCACTTCCTCCGCCGTCAGGGCAAGATCTTCATCCGCGTCTTCCCCGACAAGCCCATCTCGAAGAAGCCCCTGGAGACCCGAATGGGTACCGGTAAGGCCGACGTCGACTACTGGGCGGCGCGCATCAAGCCGGGCACCGTCCTCTTCGAGATCGCGGGCGTTCCCGAGGATCTCGCGAAGGCGGCGTTCGCCCGCATCGCCCACAAGATGCCGGTGCGCTGCCGCTTCGTCGGCCGCCGCATCGCCGTCTGACGAAACCATGAAGGAACCGCGCCCGACCCTCGAAGGCAATCCCGGGCGCGTCAGCAAGTAGAGGCAACACCATGAAGCCCGCCGAAGTCCGCAAGCTCAACGACGACGACCTCAAGGCCGAGGCCACCCGCCTGCGCCGCGAGATCTTCGATCTCCGCTGCCAGTCCGTCACCGAGAAGATCGCCGACAACTCCCGCCACGGGAAGGCCCGCAAGGACCTCGCGCGCATCCTCACCGAGCAGAACAGCCGCAAGGCCGCCAACTGAGATTAGCCATGCCGAAGACCGAACTCGTCATCCCCGAGAACTCGCCGCGCCAGACCGGCATCGTCGAGAGCGACAAGCGCAGCAAGACCCGCACGGTCGTGATCGCGTACGCGGGCAAGCACCCGAAGTACGGCAAGTACCTGCGCAAGCGCACCGTCCTCCAGGTGCATGACGAGAACAACGAGTCCCGTCATGGAGACCGCGTCGAGGTCGCCGAGTGCCGGCCGATCTCGAAGACCAAGTCGTGGGTGCTCGTCCGCGTGGTCGAGCGCGCCCCCGAGCAGGTCGTCGCCACCGCCTGACCCGACCGCGTGAGCAAACCGTGTGAATCGACGCCGGAACCGTCCGGCGATGGAGCCAAGCAATGATCCAGAAGGAATCACGACTCGAAGTCGCCGACAACAGTGGCGCGAAGGAGGCCATGGTGATCGGCGTCCTCGGCGCGTCCACCGCGTCGGGCCGCTTCCGCCGCCTCACCATGGGCATCGGCGACCGCGTCGTCTGCACCGTCAAGAAGGCGCTGCCCAACGGCGATGTGAAGGCCGGCGACAAGGTCCAGGCCATCATCGTCCGCGTCAAGTTCCCCACCCGCCGCGAGGACGGCTCGTACGTGCGCTTCGATTCGAACGCGTGCGTGCTGGTCGACAAGGACGGCAACCCGAAGGGCACCCGCATCTTCGGCGCGGTCGCCCGCGAGCTCCGCGAGAAGAACTTCATGAAGATCGTGTCGCTCGCGACGGAGGTGATCTGACCATGCCACGCCACATCCGCAAGGGTGACACCGTCATCGTGACCAAGGGCGCCTCGAAGGGCGTCGTGGGCGAGATCCTCCGCGTCATCGACGAGGGCGCCCGCGTCGTCGTCAAGGGCGCGAACATCCAGACCAAGCACCTCAAGCGCACGCAGCAGCGCCCGCAGGGCACCATCCTCAAGGAGGAGGGCCCGATCGACGCGTCGAACGTGAGCCCCGTCGTCGACGGCAAGCCCACCCGCGTGCGCTTCGTGACCAAGCCCGACGGCTCGAAGAGCCGCGTCGCGGCCCGCGGTGGCAAGGAACTCCACCAGCTCCGCGGCCCCCGCAAGAAGTGACCGACTGAACCATCCGCGCGAAGTCCGCGCGACACCGCCAAGGTCGCCCGAAGGCGACACAGCAGAAAGCGAACGAATCCATGGCGCACGCCACCCGCAACTACCCCCGCCTGCAGCAGGCCTTCAAGGACACCGTCGGTCCGAAGGCGATGCAGGAGTTCGGCCTCGAGAATCCGCACCAGCTTCCGAAGCTGATGAAGATCGTGGTCAACGCCGGCATCGGCAAGTACCTCGACAACGGCAAGATCAAGCCCGAGGTCCGCGACCAGTTCATCGGGAACTTCCGCACGATCACGGGTCAGAACCCGGTCATGATCAAGGCCAAGAAGGCCGTGTCGCAGTTCCGCGTCCGCGAGGGCATGCCGTCGGCCTTCATGGTCACCATGCGCCGCGACCGGATGTGGCACTTCATGGACCGCCTGATCAACCTCGCGATCCCCCGTATCAAGGACTTCCGCGGCGTCAAGGACAAGTCGTTCGACAAGGGCGGCTCGTACTCGATGGGTCTCACCGAGCAGGCCGTGTGGCCCGAGATCAACATGGCGAACGCCACGATCACCCACGGCATGCACATCACCTTCGTGTTCGAGAACTCGGACCCGAAGATGAGCCGCTTCATCCTCGCCGAGCTCGGCATGCCGTTCGTGAAGCCCGAGGAGCGTTCGAAGAAGTAATCCATCCGCCCGAGCCCCGCGGGGCGAGCGAAACCGACCGATTCGGCCCCCGCGGCCGCCAGACACGGAACCCACCAGATGGCAAGCAAGCGAACCTTCAACAAGATGCAGCAGAAGCCCAAGTTCAGCACCCGGCAGGAGGTGCGTTGCGAGATCACCGGCCGCAAGCGCGGCGTGTATCGCAAGTTCCGCATCTGCCGCCACCAGCTCCGCGAGCTGGCGCTGCAGGGGATGATCCCCGGGATGCGCAAGGCCAGCTGGTGATCCGACGCGAGATTGAACGAGACGAAACGGCCCGGCCGACCCGACAGGGCGCCGGAGCCTGAAGCAGGAGCCAACCATGTCTTCCCAGGACCTCACCGCCGACATGCTGACCCGCATCCGCAACGCCGTGCGGAATCGCGAGAAGTCGGTCGTCGTGATCAGCAACAAGCTCAACCGTGGCGTGGCCGCCGTCCTCAAGGACGAGGGCTACATCGGCGACTTCGAATCGATCGAGGACGGCCGCCAGGGCCTGATCCGCATCAACCTCAAGTACGGCGCCCGCGGCGAGAACATCATCAACGAGATCCGTCGCGTGTCGAAGACCGGCTGCCGCCGCTATTCGGCCTACGGCGACCTTCCCCGTCCGCTGCAGGGCCTCGGCATCTCGATCGTGTCGACCTCGAGCGGCGTCATGTCCGACCGCAAGGCGCGCGAGATGCGCGTCGGCGGCGAGGTCGTCGCGACGGTCTGCTGACCCATCTCCGCGACGAAGTCACGACGACCACCACGAACGAAGACAGTCCGACAGGAGCACACCATGTCGCGCATCGGAAAGAAGCCCATCACCGTCCCCGGCAACTGCAAGGTCGCCGTCAATTCCGCGACCCGCGAGATCGCGGTGACCGGTCCCAAGGGCGAGACGCTCAAGCTCATCTACCGCCCCGAGGTTTCGGTCGCCTGGGACGAGGGCGCCCGCGAGATCACCGTGTCGACCGACATGGACCGCGTCAACGAGGGCAACCGCAAGGCCTTCTGGGGTTCGACCCGCGCGAACATCCAGAACCTCGTCAAGGGCGTCACCGAGGGCTACTCGGAGAAGCTCGAGGTCGTCGGCGTCGGCTACTCGGTCAAGGTGACCGGCATGAAGGTCGACCTCAAGCTCGGCTACGCGAACACGATCACGCTGCCGATCCCCGCCGGCCTCAAGGTCGAGGTCTCGACCGAAGGCGGCATCTTCGTGACCGTCAGCGGTTCGGACAAGCAGAAGGTCGGCGAGCTCGCCTCGCAGATCCGCTCGAAGCGCAAGCCCGAGCCCTACAACGGCAAGGGCGTGAAGTACGCCGGCGAGAACATCATCCGCAAGCAGGGCAAGGCGACCGCCTAAGGCGACCGCGCGACGCGCGCCGCGGCTTCGGCCTCGCGCGCCGCGGCTTCGGCCTCGCGCGCCGCTCCGCCGCACGCCATCCGGGCACCTGGCCATCCAGACAGGCAGACAGAAGGACCACACCATGAACCGCATGACCACCAAGCGCGTCCGTCGCGCCCGCCGCAAGCAGGGAGTCCGCAAGGAGATCCTCGGCGTTCCCGATCGGCCGCGTCTCTCGGTCTTCCGCTCGCTGAACCATGTCTACGCGCAGGTCATCGACGACCTCACGGGCACCACGCTCGCGTCGGCGTCGACCCGCGACAAGGGCTTCGCCGACAAGGGCCAGAAGACGGCCGAGGCGACCGCGGTGGGCAAGCTCCTCGCGCAGCGCGCGAAGGAGAAGGGCGTGTCGAAGGTCGTCTTCGATCGCAACGGCTACATGTACCACGGCCGCGTGAAGGCGCTCGCCGACGGCGCCCGCGAGGGCGGCCTCCAGTTCTGAGCGCGGCGCCCCGTACGGCTTCCCGACAGAGATCCACCAGCCCGGCCGCGCGCGGCCAGCACTGAACACCGGTTCCACCCATGGCAGAGATCATCGACGAAACCTCCTCCATCGAGTCGACGACCGTCGGCGTCTACCGCACCTCGTCCACCGTCGCTGGCGGTCGCCGCTTCAGCTTCTCGGCGATGGTCGTCGTCGGCGACCGTCGCGGTCGCGCGGGCGTCGGATACGCGAAGTCGAACCAGGTGCCGCAGAGCATCGAGAAGGCGCAGAAGGAAGGTCGTCGCAAGATGAACGCCTTCACGCTCCAGGGAACGACGATTCCGCACATGGTCATCGGCCGCTTCGGCGCGACGACCGTGAAGCTCATGCCCGCCGCTCCCGGTACCGGCGTCATCGCGGGTGCCGCGGTCCGCGCGGTGCTCGAGATGATCGGCGTGCAGGACTGCCTCACCAAGGTGTACGGCTCGAGCAACCCGAAGAACGTGGTGAAGGCGACCTTCAGCGCGCTCGAGACCCTGCGCAACCGCGCGCAGGTCGAGATGCTCCGTGGCGTCACCCTCCCCGAGACGGGCGTCGAGATCGCGATCAAGCGCGGACTCGAGTTCATGCCCAAGGCGTCGGGCGGCGAGAAGATGGCCGCGCCGAAGAACACCATCGGCGAGGAGCTCCGTCGCGGTCGCGGCGGGCGTCCGCGCGGCGGTCCGCGCCGTGGCGGCGACCGTGGTCCCGAGTCGGCTCCGCCCGCGGGTGACGCGCCCGCTCCGGCTCCCTCTGGCAGCTGAGGCCCGGTTTATTGAGAGCTCGGGCGGTTGAACCGCCCGAACGACACGCCAGACCAGAACACTGAACGAATCATGCCCGGCCGCCCTTCGGGGCTCGCGACGCGAAGAGGCCGGATCGGAGAGCTCCAGTCATGATGATCCACGACATCACCGCCAAGGTCGGACCGCACAAGAAGCGCAAGCGCGTCGGCCGTGGCGAAGGCAGCGGACACGGCGGCACCTCGACCCGCGGACACAAGGGCGCCAAGAGCCGCGCCGGCTGGAACAGCCGTCCGTCGTACGCCGGTGGCGCGACGCCGTTCTCGCGGCGCTTCCCGAAGCGCGGCTTCTCGAACGCGGGCTTCCGCACTGAGTACTACGTCGCCAACGTGCGCGACCTCGAGAAGAACTTCGAGGCGGGCGCGACCGTGGACATCGACACGCTCGTCAAGCTCGGCCTCGTGCCGAACGCGAAGCTCGGACTCAAGGTCCTCGGCACGGGCGACCTGACCAAGAAGCTCACCGTCGTCGCGGCGGCGTTCAGCGCGACCGCGAAGAGCAAGATCGAGGCGGCCGGCGGCACCTGCACCGTCGCCTCGGACAAGTCCGCCGCGTGAGTCGAGCCGCCGGGGCGCGCCGCGCGCCCGGCCGGTCGGCGAGGCGGTGGCCGGGATCGGTGGAAGCGGGGGCTTTCGCCGATCTGGAACGGATTCCAACGGCCTGACCGATGGAACGGCACCACGACCACGGGGGTCGTGTGTCGGACACCTCGGAGAGGTCTTCGACAACGGACTGTCGAACACCCTCGGAACCGCACCCTTCGCGCCCCTCCGACGCCTCGCGTCGGGGAGGCGGGACGAGCGCGGAACCGGGCGGGAGTCAGGAACTGGACACGAGATGCTGCAAGCCTTCGCGAACATCTTCAAGATCCCCGAGCTCCGTCGCCGCGTGCTGTTCACGCTCGGCATGCTCGCGATCTATCGGATCGGCTTCGTCATTCCGCTCGTCGGCGTCGACCAGACCGCGCTTCGCGAGGCTGCGTCGAAGGCGACCGAGGGCGATGCGAGCGGGTTCGGTCGCGTGCTCGAGTACGCGTCGATCTTCTCGGGCGGCTCGCTGAGCCAGTCGACGATCTTCGGCCTCGGCATCATGCCGTACATCACGGCCTCGATCATCTTCCAGCTGCTCGCGACCGTGTGGCAGCCGCTCCAGGAGCTGAAGAAGGAAGGCTCCTCGGGCCAGACCAAGATCAACGAGTGGACGCGCTACGCGACCGTCGGCCTCTGCTTCCTGCAGGGCGTGATGTGGCTCTCGTACCTCCGCCAGCAGGGGCTCGTCCAGCCGAACTTCCTCTCGGGTGGCGGCATGGTCGTCTTCTACGCCGCGGGCGTCGCGGGCCTGACCGCCGGCAGCCTCTTCCTGATGTGGCTTGGCGAGCAGATCGACAAGTACGGCATCGGCAACGGCATCTCGCTGATCCTGACCGCGGGCATCCTCTCCCGCATGCCCGACGCCGTCCGCTGGGTGGCGAGCAACTTCGATCCGTCGATCCAGAACGAGGGCGGGGGGCTCGGCCCGGCCGGACTCATCCTTCTCGTCGCGGGCTTCGTCTTCGTCGTCGCGGGTGCGATCCTCATCACCGTCGCCACGCGTCGGATTCCGATCCAGCAGGCGAAGCACACGCGCGGGCGTCGCGTCTACGGCGGCCAGCGCCAGTACCTGCCGCTGCGCCTCAACCACGCGGGCGTGATGCCGATCGTCTTCGCGAGCTCGCTGATGATCTTCCCGTCGTCGATCTTCGGCTGGCTGCGCACGCGCGCCATGACCGGCGGTTCGCCCGACTGGTGGCAGCAGGTGACGAGCTTCCTCGCCATCAACAGCGAGATGGGCAAGTTCCCGTACGTGTTCCTCGAGATCGTCCTGATCTTCTTCTTCAGCTACTTCTGGACGACCGTCCAGTTCAGCCCCGACGAGATGTCGAAGCAGCTGAAGCAGAGCGGCGCCTTCATCCCCGGCTACCGCCCCGGCCCGCGCACGGCCGAGTACCTGGAGACGGTCATGGAGCGCATCACCTATGTCGGCGCCGCGTTCCTCGCGGTGATCGCGGTGCTGCCGACCGTCATCAGCTCGAGCATGGGCATCCCGTTCAACGTGTCGCAGTTCCTCGGCGGCACGGGCCTCCTCATCGTGGTGAGCGTCGGTCTCGACCTCATCCAGCGCATCGAGGCGAACCTCCTCATGCGGAACTACTCGGGCTTCCTCGCGTCGGGCCCGAACGATTCGAAGGCCCCGCGCATCCGGAGCCGGCAAGGCTGACATGGCTGCCGGAGCGACCATCGCCCCCGCGCCGCGCGCCGCGACGACCCGTCTCGCCCCCATGGGGATGAGCGGGTCGGGTCGCCTCGCGTCGATGCGCACGGCGTCGGGCGCGGGTGTGCGGGTCGCGGGCATCGAGCTCCGCTCGCGCACCGACATCGCCGGCATCGCCCGCGCGGGTGCCGTCGTCGCCGAGGCGCTCGCGGCGGCCCGCGCCGCCTGCATGCCGGGCACGACCACCGCGGCGATCGACGAGGTCGTGCGCGGCGTGATCGCCTCGCACGGCGCCGAGGCGCTCTTCCTCGGCTACGCGTCGGAGAGCGCGCGCCGGGAGGGCCGCAAGCCGTTCCCCGCGGCGACCTGCATCAGCGTGAACGAGGAACTCGTGCACGGCGTTCCCGGGTCGCGCATCGTCGCCGACGGCGACATCGTGTCGATCGACGCGGGTGTGCGCCTCGACGGCTGGTGCGCCGATGCGGCGATCACCGTCGCGGTCGGCGCCGTCCGTCCCGAGGCGCGCGCGCTCGTCGCGTGCGCCGAGGAGATGCTCGCGACCGCGGTCGCGCGCATGCGCCCCGGCGTCCTCTGGAGCACCATCGCCGCCGAACTCGAGGAGATCGCCGTCGCCGCCGGTCACGCGATCGCCGTCGACTTCGTCGGACACGGGATCGGGCGCGAGCTGCACGAGTCGCCGCAGGTGCCGTGCAGCGTCTACCGCCGCTTCCTCGAGGCGGGCGACTTCACCCTCCGACCGGGCATGGTCCTCGCGATCGAGCCTATGCTCGTGCTCGAGCAGCCGCTCCGCAACCAGGTGGGGGAACTCGTCGGTCCGAAGGGCACCCTCTCGAGCGACGGCTGGACCGTCACCGTCGATTCGGGCGCCTGGAGCTGCCATGTCGAGCACACCGTCGCGGTCACCCGTGACGGCGCCGTCGTCCTGACCGTCGCGTCCTCTCCGGAGGAGGCGTCGTCCGTCACGAACATCACCACGAACACGATCGGACAGCCCGCGCGCGCCGTCGCGGGCTGATCCCCTCCAACGATCCTCGGCGTCCCAGAGAACAGACAAGACACCGCCCGCACACGCGAGTCAGGCCCCCAGTCGATGGCGAAGGAAGAAAAGATCACTCTCGAAGCAGAAGTCACCGAAGCGCTCCCCGACGCGAGGTTCCGCGTTCGTCTCCAGAACGACCAGGAGATCATCGCCTACGTGAGCGGCAAGATGCGGAAGTTCTTCATCCGCATCCTCCCCGGCGACCGCGTGACCGTCGAGATGAGTCCCTACGACATGACCAAGGGCCGCATCGTCTACCGCGGCTGACGACGCACACCGACAACGCCGAAAGGCACGACCGAGAACCACCGCGGTCCCGCACGACGCAGGGCCCGAGAGACAGTAGGAGTTTCCCATGAAGGTCCGTTCCAGCATCAAGCGCCGCACCCGTGACTGCCAGATCGTCGTCCGCAAGGGCAAGCGCTTCGTGATCAACAAGAAGAATCCTCGCCTCAAGCAGCGCCAGGGCTGACTCGAGTCGGGATTTCGCTACAATCGTCGTTTCCCCTCAGGTCGGCGCCGCGCAGGTGCCCACCCGAGGTCCGTCCGTCCGAAGCCGTGCGCGCGCTCCCTGCGAGCCCGCGGCGGATCGATCGAAATGCGGGATTTCCCCGCGAGAAGTGATGGGGCCGCACCCGGCCTCCGGAGCCTGACATGCCGCGTATCGCAGGTATCGACATTCCCGAGAAGAAGAAGATCGGCATCTCGCTGCGCTACATCTTCGGCATCGGTCCGAAGGTGGCGCTCGACATCCTCCGCGAGGTCGGCATCGATCCGGAGCGTCGCACCAACGAGCTCGCCGAGAACGAGATCGCCCAGATCGCGGGCGTGATCGACACCAAGATCATGGTCGAGGGCGCGCTGCGCCGTCAGATCCAGACCGACATCCAGCGACTCAAGGACATTCGCAGCTACCGCGGCGACCGTCACCGTCGCAGCCTGCCCGTCAAGGGTCAGCGCACGCGTTCGAACGCGCGCACCCGCAAGGGCAAGAAGAAGACCGTCGCCGGCAAGAAGGGCGTGAAGGGCTGATCGACCCGATCGGGTCGCGCCTGCGGGCGGTCTCCGCCCTCACCCTTTCCTTCCGTTGACACCTGCAAGAGATTCCGCCGTCGCCCTCCGGGCCGCGGCATGACAGAGAAGCGCATCCAGAGAGCCACTCATGAGCACGCCTTCGGCATCGACCAAGAAGAAGGTTCGCAAGAACGTCCTCCGCGGAATCGTTCACGTGAACGCGACCTTCAACAACACGATCGTGACCATCACCGACACCAACGGCGAGACCATCTCGTGGGATTCGGCTGGCACGGTCGGCTTCAAGGGCGCCCGCAAGGCGACGCCGTTCGCCGCGAGCCGCGCCTCCGAGAAGGCGGTCGGCAAGGCGAAGCGCACGGGCCTCAAGGAGGTCGAGGTGCGCGTGAAGGGCCCGGGTCCCGGCCGCGAGAGCGCGATCACCGCGCTGCAGGCGAACGGGCTCCGCGTGACCGCGGTCGAGGATCACACCCCGATCCCGTTCAACGGTTGCCGCCCGGCCAAGAAGCGCCGCGTCTGATTCGAACCACCCCGGCGTGCGGGAGGAATCCCGCGCGCCGGCTTTCATCGGATCCCCGCCACAGATGGAGACCCTCCCGCCGACAGGGGAGGGCGACCGAGCTGGCGGGGTGTCGGAGATGGGCTTCGGCCCGTTCCTGTCGGAGCCCTTCGGGGCAAGGTAGAGCGTTCCATGATGCACCTTCGTTGGCGTGGCCTTGATCTTCCCGCGCAGGTCGTTCCCGATTCGCGCAGCTCCTCGGCGACCTTCGCCCGCTTCGTGGCGGAGCCGTTCGAGCCGGGCTTCGGCACGACCATCGGCAACGGCCTCCGTCGCGTCCTGCTCTCGTCGATCGAGGGCGCCGCGATCACCAAGGTGAAGATCAAGGGCGTCACCCACGAGTTCTCGACGATTCCGGGCGTTCTCGAGGATGTCGTCGACATCATCCTGAACATCAAGGGCATCGTCGTCGCGATGGAAGGCGACGGCCCGCGCACCATGCGCCTCTCGGCCGAAGGCCCCGGCGACGTGACGGCCGAGCTCATCGAGTGCGATCCGTCGATCGAGATCATCAACCCCGAGAAGGTGATCGCGACCCTCACCGACAAGATCGACTTCGACATCGAGTTCACCGTCGAGAAGGGACGCGGCTACATGCCCGCGACCGAGCAGATCGCCCGCGGCGGCGACCAGGTCATCGGCGAGATCCCGATCGACGCGATCTTCTCGCCCGTGCAGCGCGTGCGCTTCTCGACCGAGGACACCCGCGTCGGCCAGCAGACCAACAAGCAGCGTCTCCTGCTCGATGTCTGGACCAACGGCACGGTCACGCCGTCGATGGCGATCGTCGAGGCGGCGAAGATCCTGCGCAAGCACCTCAATCCCTTCGTCCAGTTCGACGAGCTCGGCACCTCGGTCGTCTCCGACGATGTCGCGCGCTCGAACGAGCAGGACGACGAGATTATCCGCAAGCTCCGCATGCCGGTCAGCGAGCTCGAGCTCAGCGTCCGCGCGTCGAACTGCCTCGAGACCGCCAAGATCCGTACGGTCGGCGAGCTCGTGCAGCGCACCGAGGACGATCTCCTCGCCGTCCGCAGCTTCGGCAAGACCTCGCTGCGCGAAGTCAAGAACGAGCTCGAGAAGATCGGGCTTCACCTCGGATATCCCGTTCCGGAAGGCGTCCTGAACGGCTGATGCGCGTCGGACGACGCGCGTCGGAATCGTGTGAGAACCAGCGGCCCTCGGGGCCGATCGAGAATGGCCGGGTCAGCGCCCGACCGAGATAGGAAACAGCCATGCGTCACCGTGTCTTCGGCAAGCAGCTCTGTGTGAAGGAAGATCATCGCCGCGCCATGCTCCGCAACCTCGCGGCGGGCCTCTTCGAGCACGGCCAGATCGAGACCACGCTTCCCAAGGCGAAGGCCGTGCAGCCCTTCGTCGAGAAGCTGATCACGATGGCCAAGCGCTCGGGGCTCGCGAACCGTCGCGGCATCGAGGCGCGCATCAACGATCGCGCCGTCTTCGCCTGGGTCGCCGATGAGAACGTGAACGAGGACAAGCGCTCGTCGCATCCGCTGTGGGATCTTCCCGCCAAGGACGCGATCGAGTTCAACCGCTACGGCGAGCTCCGCAAGGCGCCGCGCCTCGTGCAGCACCTCATGACGCGCGTCGCGCCGCTCTATGCCGATCGTCCGGGTGGCTACACCCGCATCGTGAAGCTCGACAAGCGCCGCGTCGGCGACCAGACCGACCTCTGCATCCTGCAGCTCGTCGGCAAGGAGGAGGGCCCGCAGGTCAGCGGTCGCCGCTCGAACCGCCGTCGCACCGCCGACAAGCGCACCGCGTACGCGGCCGAACTTCGCAAGAAGGGCGCCGCGACCGACGCTCCCGCCGCCGACGCTCCCGCCGCGGAGTGAGCGCGACGGGCGCTGACGCCCGCGCATGAGCAACGAACATCGACCGCCGCTCCCTCGTGGGGCGGCGGTCGTCGTTTGGCGGCGGAGGTCGGTGCGCACCGAGGTCGATGCGAACCGAGGTTGATGGAGGGCGGGGGCGATGCGAACGGTCGCCGGACACCGCGCGAGGCGCCGCATCGGAGCGCGCCTGCACGCTGGCGACGATCACTTGCGGGTCGCGCGGGGGCGGACGATCTCGGCGCGGGGCGCGGCGGTGGTGCCTGGGGCTTCCGCGCGCGCGTGTTCGGGCGCGAGGAGCAGCGCGTGGAGCGCGAGGTCGGCGGGGTTGCGCGCTTCGATCGCGGCGCGTGCGTCGGGTGGGATCGCGCGGTCGTCGCCCCGGGGGCGCGAGGCGTTGGCGCGCGCGAGACCCCGTGCGTGGCCGTGCGCGTCGGATGACGCGCGCATGCCGAGGAGGACGCGCAGCCGCGCGAGGAGGCTGCGCTCGCGCGTGCGGCCATCGTGGCGGGCGTGTCGGCGGGTGTTCGCGAATCCCGCGCGCTCGTCGAGGCGCGCGACGAAGGGGTCCATGTCCTCGGTGAAGCCGACGAGATCGAACTCGGCGCGAAGGAGATCGAACGCGCGCCGTGCGGCCTCGTCGGGATCGCGCGCGATCTCGGCGGGCGGGAGCCCCGTGTAGTGCCAGGTGACGAAGTCGCGAACCTCGAGGGTCGGATGCGTCGCCGCGAAGTCGGCGAGCCGCGGGAGGTCGCGCGTCACCTCGGCGTGGAGGTAGTGGGCCGGCGTCTGGAGGATGTAGCGGTGCAGCGAGGCGATCCGTTCGACGGGGTCGCGCAGAACCGTGATGCGCAGGGTGTCGGGCGCGGTGAAGGGCGCGAGGCGGAAGGCCCCGTGGCCTGCGATCAGCGCGTATCCGTGGCGCGTCGCCTCGGGAAGCGCGGCGAAGGCGCGCGCGGCCTCGTCCTGCGATCTCCCGTCGAGCCGGAGGACCGGGCGCCCGTCGCAGTGCGCGAAGAGGTGGTCGGCGAGCGAAGTGCCGGCGCACTTCGGGATGTGGTCGAAGAGGATCGCGCGCGGAGCCTGCACGGAGCGAGTCTAACGCGGCGCGATCGTGCCGTCGGATTCCCCGGTGGTGCGATCCGCATCCGCGTCCTCCGCGGCGCCACCGAGGAGAAGCGCGAGGAATCGCGCGTCCTCGAAGTCGCGGCCGCCGTCGACCGCGCCGAAGCGGACGACGACGAGTTCGTGCCCGGGCAGAATGTAGAGGCGCTGCTTCCCCTTGCCCGCGGCCATGACGCCCTTGATCGCGGAGGTGTCGACGGCGGCGGCGCGGTCGTTCGTGTCGTCCTCGCGCCGCGCGCGCGCGGCCTCGACCGCGCGTCGCGCGAGGCGCTCGCGAAGCGCGCGCCGAAGCGGACGGCCCTCGTCGGCGGGCGCGTTCGCGGCGAGTGCGTCGGCGGCGAGGTCGGCGGCGATCGCGTCCTCGGGGTTCCCCGTGCCGCCGTCCCGACGTCCGTCGAGGAGCCACCACGTCAGCCCGTACTCCGGGTTCGGTCCGCTGGCGACGAAGAGCGCGTCGAGCGCCGCGCGGCTCACGAGACGCCGAGCCTCCTCGTCGCGGATCTCGTCGTCGTCCGCATGGCGGATGCCGCCCTGGCGCACGAACTCGCCGAAGGTCGCCCAGTCGCGCGCGCTCGTCCGCCCGCCGCCCGGCAGGTTGGGATGGCGCGCGCCGTCGCGCGTGAAGGCGACCGAGATTCCCAGCGGTTCGAAGAGGCGGCGCTCGAGGTAGGCGGCGGTGTCGGCGTCGCCCGTGCCGGCGGCATCGAGCTTCCGTTCGAGGAGTTCGCCGAAGACGTAGAAGTGGCTCGGGCCGTAGCGGAAGCGCGCGCCGGGCTCGTCGAGGGCGCGCGCGGCGATCGAGGCTTCGGCGCGGTCGACGATGCCGGCGGCCGCGGCGCTGCGGGCCGATTCGAGCACGGTCGACAGCGGCTCGATGCCGCCCGAGAGCGAGAGGAGTTCGCGCACGGTGATGCGCGACTTGCGCGGGTCGTCGCGCCACTCTTCGATCGTGTCCGAGACGCGCTCGTCGAGGTCGAGCAGCCCGTCGTCGACGGCGAGCGCGGCGGCGAGCCCCGAGAAGCTCTTCGTGCCGCTCGCGAGCTGGTGGGGCGTCTCGAGCGTGTGCGGCGCGACGGCGTCGCCGAAGACCTCGACGCCGTTCCGGAGGACGAGGACGACATGGCCCTCGTGCGCGCGCGAGTAGGCGGCGGCGGCCGCGCAGCGGGCGAGGAAGTCGGGGTCCGTGTCGGTGGCCGTGTCGGTGGCCGCATTCGAGTCGGCGCTCGAGTCGGGAGTTGGGGCGAGCGCTGGCGCGGGCGCGGCTGCGGCGGCGCCCGTCGTCGCGTGGTTCGGAGGCGGAGCGGGGGGAGAGGGGTCGGCCGTCGACCCTGCGGAAGTTGCGGCGGCGGCGCTCGTGGGCGCGTCGACGCCGGCGGAGTGCGTGCGCGCGCAGGAGGGCGCGGGCAGGAGGAGAAGCGCCGCGCCCGCGAGGAGGGCGAGCGGACGGCGCGCCATCGCGGTGCGGTTCGAGTCGTGGGCGGAAGGGGGGCGCGGGCGGTGGCCGCGATCGTTGGGGTGGGATCGTCGCATCATTCGGTTCCGATGAGGGTGGCGCGGCGCGCGGTGCCCGAACGGCCCGCGCGCGCGGCGATTGCACGCGGCGAGCGGCGCGGCGAGCGGCGGGGCCGAGCCGATACAGTACGCCCCATGCTTGCTGAACTCGACGCGATGGAACGCGAGGCGCTCGCCGAACTCGGAGCCGTGCACGACGCCGCGCTTCTCGAGGCCTTTCGCGTGCGCTGGCTCGGGACGAACGGCCGCCTCCGCGGAGCGATGGATGGGCTCAAGTCGGTCGCGAAGGAGGAGAAGCCCGCGGTCGGCAAGCGGCTCAACGAGGTGAAGGCGGCGATCTCGGGCGCGTTCGAGGCGCGCAAGGACGAGGTCGCGTCGGCGCCCGCGGGTCCGCCGGTCGATGTGACCGAACCCGGGCTCCCGCTCGCCGAGGGCGCGCGGCATGTCATCGCGCGGACGATCGACGAGATCGTCGATGTCCTCGGTCGCATGGGCTTCGCCGTCGCCGACGGTCCCGAGCTCGAGGACGAGTGGCACAACTTCAACGCGCTCAACATCCCCGAGAGCCACCCCGCGCGCGGACCGCAGGACAACTTCTTCCTCGGTGGCGAGGTCGCCGGCAGGCTCCTCCTCCGCACGCAGACCTCGACGGTCCAGATCCGCGCGATGGAGACGATGAAGCCGCCGCTCAAGATCTGCGCGATCGGCCGCGTCTACCGGCCCGACGCGCACGACGCGACGCACTACTCGATGTTCCACCAGGTCGAGGGGCTCTTCGTCGACCGCAAGGTGTCGATGGTCGATCTCAAGACGACGCTCGTCCAGTTCGCGAAGGCGTTCTTCGGGCCCGAGGCGGAGATCCGCCTTCGTCCGAGCTTCTTCCCGTTCACCGAGCCGAGCGCCGAGCTCGACATGAAGATGAAGATCATGCGCGCGGGCGTGCCCGAGTGGCGCTGGATCGAGCTCGGCGGCTGCGGCATGGTCGACCCGAACGTGTTCCGCTCGGTCGGTCTCGACCCCGAGGAGTGGACGGGCTTCGCGTTCGGTCTCGGCATCGAGCGCATCGCGATGCGCAAGTACGGGATCGGCGACATCCGGCTCCTCTTCGAGAACGACGCGCGGTTCCTGCGGCAATTCTGAACCCGCCGCGCGAGGTGCGTGAAGCGCGACGGCCGCCGGCTGGAGAGCCGCCGGCGGCCGCGCGATCGATGACATGGACCTGGCTCGATGCGTCTCGAGGCACCTCGAGGCGCCGCGGAGCGGACCCGGACGAACCGTTCGCGGATCGCGCCGCGCCCGCGTTCGCCGAGGTCAGCTCGCGATCTGGAACCTGGCGACGCTGCCGCGCAGCGCCACCACCTCGTCGGCCGACTGGCGCGCGGTCGCCGCGACCTGCTGGCTCTGTCCCGCGGCCTCCTGCGTCGTGCGCGAGATCTCGGCGATGCCCTGATCGAGCTGCGTGATGCCCGAGAGCTGCTCGGTCTGCGCCTGCGCGATCGAGTCGATGGCCTGACCGATCTCGCCGCTTCCCGAGACGATGCGCTCGAGCGCCTCGCGCACGTCGCCCGAGAGCGCGACGCCGCGATGGACGCGATCCGCCGCGGAACCCACGAGGTCGGTCGTCTTGCGCGCGGCCTCGCCTGAGCGGATCGCGAGCGCGCGGACCTCCTCGGCGACGACCGCGAAGCCGCGGCCCGCCTCGCCGGCGCGCGCCGCCTCGACGGCCGCGTTGAGCGCGAGGAGGTTCGTCTGGAACGCGATCTCGTCGATGACGCGAACGATCTGCCCGATCTCCTTCGCCGCGCCGTCGATCTCGTCCATCGAGCGCTCGAGCCCCGAGACCGCGCTGCGCGCCTCGGCGACCTCGCGCGCGGCGGACTCGCTGCGGGTGCGGGCGCGCGAGCTCTCGTCGGCGGTGCGCGCCGTCTGCTCGCGGAGCTGCGTGACGGCGGCCGACATCTCCTCGATGCTCGCCGCCTGGCCGCTCGCGACGTTCGCGAGCGATTCGCTCGCGGCGGCGAGCGTCTCGACCTCGCCGTTGAGTCGGTCGGCGCCGCCGCGAACGCCCGAGATCGAGCCCGAGAGCGCGTGGGCGAGGCTGTTGAGGCCGATGCCGATCGCCGCGAATTCGTCCTTGCCGCGCACTTCGACGCGCGCCTTGAGGTCGCCCGTCTCGAGGCGGTTCAGGCAGGTGACGACCGCGCGGGCCCGGCGCGCCGTCGAGCGGGCGAGGGGAAGCGCGAGCGCCGAAACGCTGAGCGTGACCACCGAGCCGATGGCGACAATCCATAACGCAAGCTGATGGATTGGGCGAAACACCTCAGCCGTATCGATGGATCCCACGGCCGCCCACCGGCGCCCGAGATAGTCGAACGGCATCGATGCGACGATGCGGTCGCCGCTCTCGTCGGAGACGATCTCGAAGCCGCGCGCGCCGCCGATCGCCGCCGTCGCGATGCGCGCGTCGGCGCAGGGCGTGCCCGCGGTCGGGGGTTCGGAGAGGCGGCGGTTCGACCGATGGCGGCCGTCCGCGCCGACGAGGTAGACGTCGCCCGTCTCGCCGAGGCCCGCCTCGAGGCCGCACATCGCGTCGATCCGGTCGATGGGGACCTGCACGGCGATCGCGCCGACCACCACGCCGTCGCGGGCGACGGGTGCGGCGATGAATCCAGCCGCCGCGCCGTAGCTCGGTGCGTAGGCATCGAAGTCGCAGGCGACGGGCTCGGCGCCCGCGGTCGAGGCGAGCGCCTCGCGCACCGTGGCCGCGAGGTTCGACGAGGCGTAGGGTCCGTCGCGGAGGCTGGTCGCGAAGTCGGTCTCCTTGTAGACCGAGTAGACGATGCGACCGTCGGGATCGACGAGGAAGACGTCGTAGTAGCCGAAGCGCTCGAGGATCTCGCGGAGCCTCGGATGATTCGCCGCATGGATCGCGTCGTAGGAGAGTCCGCCGGCGGCGGAATCGAGCCGATGCTTCGATCCGACGGGATTCGCGTTCGAAGCGATGTAGCGGTCCTGGAGGATGCGTCCCGCGTCGCTGCGCGCGGCGATCGCCGCGCCCCCGCGCCAGGTGAGCCCGCCATCGCGGAACCGGCCCGCGAGCTCGCGGTCGTGGTGGGCGGCGATCCGCTCGAGCGCCGCATCGGCGGTCGTGCCGTCGCGCGAGGCCTCGTCGTCGGCCGCGTCGAACGCCTCGGTGAATGCGGGCAGTGCCGCGATGATCGAGGGATCGACGGCGAGGGTCGCGACATGCCCGCGCATCGTCGAGAGGTACGACTCGAGACTCGCGGTGCGCGCGGCGAGCGTCGCCTCGAAGGCGGCGCGGCGCTCGTCGAGGAGCATGCCGCTCGCGATCCGGTAGACGGCGGCGCCGATCGCGATGGTGGTCACGAGGACGGCGGCGATGCTGCCGACGAAGGTGCGGGCGCCGATCGAATCGCTGCGGCGGGAAAGGGGGGCGCGTTCGGTTGCACGGGTCGAGGACATGCGGAATCTCCCGGCACTGCGGGAGCGCGGTCGCGAGGCTTCGCATCCTCGTGAATCCGCGGTCTCGTCAGGCTCGTGAGTCGCAGGTCGGTCCATTGCCGCGCGAGGTCAAGCGAAGCCCGCGCGAACCGTCGGGATCGGGGCTTCGTGCTTTCGAATGGGGCATGCGCCCGACGCCCCTTCATGCGGGTGCGGGCGGGGTTTGCGGACCGTGCGGACGACGCGCGTCTCGCGCGTCTCGCGCGCATCGCTCGCTCGCGCGGGCGCGCTCAGGTCGTGTAGTCGGCGTTCAGCCGCACATACTCGGTCGTGAGTCCGCAGGAGAGGAATTCGTCCGAGTTCGTCTCGGCCTCGGCGCCGGCGGTCGCGCCGAGCGAGAGCTCGATCTCGACATGGCTTCCGCCGAACGCGGCGCGCACCGCGGCCTGGTCGCAGGCGCACGGCTCTCCGTTCCGGAAGATGAGGATGCCGCCGACGCGGAGTTCGAGGTCGGCCGCGCGGAAGGCGACGCCCGCGCGCCCCGCCGCGGCGACGATGCGGCCCCAGTTCGGATCGCCGCCGGTGACGGCGGTGCGGACGAGGAGGCTCGACGCGACCGTCTCGGCGACGCGCAGCGCGTCCCCCTTCGACGCCGCGCCCGTCACGCGTACCGCGAGCGACCGCTCGAAGCCCTCGCCGTCGCAGACGATCATGCGCGCGAGATCGCACGCGACTTCACGGAACGCGCGCGCGAGGAGCGCCTCGTCGCAGGCGCCCGCCTTCCCGCTCGCGAAGGCGAAGACCGAGTCGTTCGTGCTCGTATCGCCGTCGACCGAGATGCGGTGGAAGCTCGCGTCGACCGCGTGGCGCAGGACGCGGTCGAGTGCGGCGGGGGAGAGCGCCGCGTCGGTCGCGAGGACCGAGATCATCGTCGCCATGTCGGGGCGGATCATGCCCGCGCCCTTCGCGACGCCCGCGACGCGCACGGTGCGTCCGTCGCCGCAGGCGACCTCGCGCGCCGACATCTTCGGCTTCGTGTCGGTCGTCATGATCGCGCGCGCGAAGGGTTCGAGCGGTCCGCCGTCGGGCGCGTCGGCGATCGCCGCGGCGATGCGCGGAATCTCGGGCGCGATCCGATCCATCGGAAGCTGCACGCCGATCACGCCCGTCGAGTTGACGAGGACCGACTCGCCCGCGCATCCGAGCGCGCGCGCGACGAGATCGACCGACTCGACGGCGTTCGCGAGCCCGCGCGGGCCCGTCGCGGCGTTCGCGCAGCCCGAGTTGAGAAGGAGCGCCGACGCGTGGCCGCGCGAGTCCTTCAGATGCCGCCGCGACACCTCGATCGGCGCCGCGGCGAAGAGGTTCCGCGTGAAGACGGCCGCCGCCGTCGCGCCGTCGGGCATCGCGAGGAGCGCGAGGTCGGTGCGCCCCGCCTTCTTGATCGCGGCGGATCCGGTCGACGCGCGGAAGCCCGTCGGCCAGTTTGGAGAGGCGGGCTGCACGGAATTCGCGGCGTCGGTGGCGGTCATCGTTCGGTCTCCTCGGAGGCGGCGCGTGGCTCGCGGCGCGGTCAGGGCAGCACGGTGTCGTGGACGAGCGCGATCTCGTCGCACGCCGCGTTCTTCGGGCAGGTGGCGCAGTCCTTGAGGACCTTCTCGGGAAGCATGTTGATCGAGACGCGGCGGAAGCCGCACTTCTCGAAGAACGCGGGCGCGCGCGTGAGGACGAAGAGGCGGTCGATGTGGAGCTGCGACGCGACCTGCTGGAAGTGCCGCACGATTCCCTGTCCGATGCCGCGGCCATGGTGGCCGGGATGGACGCCGAGCGAGCGGATCTCGGCGAGGTCGGGCGTGTAGATCCAGAGCGCCGCGCAGCCGACGACCTCGCCGTCGACGACGGCGACGCCGAAGTCGAGGATCGCCTTCATGATGTCCTCGCGCGAGCGGGGCAGGTTCTCGCCGTGCTCGGCCCAGTGGTCGACGAGGTACGAGATCGCGTCGAGGTCGTCCATGCGCGCCTGGCGGTACTCGATCTCGCCCGCGCCCGGCATCGCGCGCTCGCGCAGCATGCGGCGCACGCGCTCGATCGCGCTCTCGACGGCCTTCGGCCCCGTGCCGCCCGAAACGGCGCGCTTCTCGAGCGTCGCGCTCACGGTGAGCTGGGTGTAGATGTCGCTGTTCGCCTTCGGCGCCTGCGCGCGGATCACCTCGATCGGCAGCTCCTCGAGCGCCTCGTGGCGCTCGATCGCCTGGCGGACGAGGCGGCCGGCCTGGTGGTGCGCCTCGCGGAACGGCACGCCGAGACGCACGAGGTAGTCGGCGAGATCGGTCGCGTTCGAGTAGCCCTCGGCCGCGGCCACGAGCGCGCGCTCGCGGTTCACCTTGATGCCCGCGACCATCGGCGCGAGGACGCGCAGGCACATCGAGAGCTGCTTCATCGTGTCGAAGAGCGGCTCCTTGTCCTCCTGGAGGTCCTTGTTGTAGGCGAGCGGAAGGCCCTTCAGCGTGACGAGCATCGCCATGAGGTGGCCGATCTGACGCCCCGCCTTGCCGCGGAAGAGTTCGAGCGCGTCGGGGTTCTTCTTCTGCGGCATGAGCGAGCTGCCCGAGGTGAACCCGTCGGGAAGCTCGACGAGGCCCGCCTCGCTCGTCGCGTAGAAGATGAGGTCCTCGGCCATGCGCGAGAGATGCACCGCGCAGAGCGCGCACGCCGAGATCGTCTCGATCACGAAGTCGCGGTCGCTGACGGCGTCGAGCGAGTTGCCCGTCGCCATGCGGAAGCCGAGCTCGTCGGCGAGGAGGTCGCGGTCGATCGGATACGCGGTGCCCGCGAGCGCGCCCGAGCCGAGCGGCGAGACGCGCACGCGCTTGAGCGCGTCGGTGAGCCGGTCGGCGTCGCGCCGCAGCATCTCGACGTACGCGAGGCACCAGTGCGCGAAGAGGATCGGCTGCGCGCGCTGGAGATGCGTGTAGCCCGGGAACGCGGTCGTCTTCTCGCGTTCGGCGAGATCGACGAGCGACTCCATCGCCGCGCGCAGTTCGCGCAGCCGCGACTCGATCTGCCGCGCGGTCCAGAGGCGCAGGTCGGTCGCGACCTGGTCGTTGCGGCTCCGCCCCGTGTGGAGCTTCTTGCCGAGATCGCCCACGCGGGCGATGAGCTGGCGCTCGACCCACGAGTGGACATCCTCGTCGGACGCGTCGGTGATCGACGACGGATCGTCGACGACCATCGCGAGGATCTCGCCGAGCGCCGCCTCGATCGAGGCCTGCTCGGCCTCGTCGATGACGCCGGCGCGCATGATCGCCTTCGACCAGTGGATCGAGCCCTCGATGTCCTCGCGGACGAGCGCGCGGTCGAAGGAGAGCGAGTCGTTGAACTCGCGGAAGAGGTCGTCGGCCTGGCCTTCGAGTCGGCCTGCCCAGATCGCGGTGGTCATCCGGTGATGCCCTCGGTGGGGTGTGCGTTCGTCGTGCGGGACGAAGGGGGGATTGAAGCGGAATCGCGGCGCTCCCCGTCGGGGGAGCGCCGCGTGGGTCTGCGGGATTCGCGGATCAGGCGTGCGCCTTCTCGGTGTGGCAGGAGCCGCCGCAGCAGCCGGCGGGCTTCGCCGTCGCGGCCATCTTCGTCGCGTCGGGATTGAGCCCGAGGAGCGCGCGGATCCGGAGCGGCAGGCTGAAGAGGCGGATGAAGCCCTCGCTGTGCCTGTGGTCGTAGACCTCGTCCTCGCCGAAGGTCGCGAAATCGTGCGAGAAGAGCGACTTCGGCGAGCGGCGGCGGACCGCCTCGGCGCGCCCCTTGTAGCAGCGCACGACGACATCGCCGTCGAGCGACTGCGCGATCGCCTCGAACGAGGCCCACATCGCCTCGCGCGTCGGGCTGAACCAGGTGCCGTTGTAGACGATCTTCGCGAAGTCGAGCGCGAGCCGTTCGCGGAAGTGGAGCGTCTCGCGGTCGAGGACGAGCTGCTCGAGGCCGCGCAGCGCCTCCATCAGGATCGTGCCGCCGGGCGTCTCGTAGACGCCGCGGCTCTTCATGCCCACGAGCCGGTTCTCGCAGATGTCGATGCGGCCGACGCCGTTGCGGCCGCCGATCGCGTTGAGTTCGGAGAGGAGCGCGACGGGGTCGAGCGCCTTCCCGTTGAGGTGCGTGGGCCGGCCCTTCGAGAAGGTGAGCATCGCGTCCTCGTACTGGTCGGGCGCGTCCTTCGGGTTCGCCGAGATCATCCACACATCCTCGGGCGGGGCGTTCCACGGATCCTCGAGCTCGCCGCCCTCGTGCGAGATGTGCCAGATGTTCGCGTCGCGAGAGTAGATCTTCTCGGCGCTCGCCGAGCAGGGGATGTCGCGCTCCTTGAGGTAGGCGAGCATCGCCTCGCGGCTGCGCAGGTTCCAGATGCGCCACGGCGCGATGACGGGCAGCTGCGGCGCGAGCGACGCGTAGGTCGACTCGAAGCGCACCTGGTCGTTGCCCTTGCCCGTGCAGCCGTGGCAGAGCGCGTCGCAGCCGGTCGCGAGCGCGACCTCGACCTGCGCGCGCGCGATGATCGGCCGCGCGATCGAGGTGCCCATCAGGTAGCGGCCCTCGTAGACCGCGCCCGAGATCGCCATCGGGAAGGCGAACTCCTCGAGGAAGTCCTTGCGGAGGTCGACGATGCGGCACTCGACGGCGCCCGTGCGGATCGCCTTCGCCTCGATCCCCTCGAGCTCGCGCGCGCCCTGGCCGACATCGGCGACGCAGGCGACGACCTCGCAGCCGTAGGTCTCGACGAGCCAGGGGATGATGCAGGAGGTGTCGAGGCCGCCCGAGTAGGCGACGCAGACCTTCTTCGGCTTGAAGGCGGAGCTGGTGGTGGGGGTGGTCATCGGGTGCGTTGTCCTTCGGTTCTCGTGGAGGCGTGTCGTGGATGCCTGTCGTGGCTGCGTGTCGTGGGGGGAGTGTCGTGGATGCCTGTCGTGGATGCGTGTCGTGCGTGGCGGATCGGAGCGTGCGGTTCAGCGCGCGAGGCCGGCGGCTTCGCGCGGCGCGGGACGGTTCGTGGGAATCGCGCCGAGAAGCGCGAGAAGGAGCGCGTTCTGCGCGTGCATGCGGTTCTCGGCCTGGTCGTAGACGATCGAGCGCGGTCCATCGATGACGGCGTCGACGACCTCCTCGCCGCGATGCGCGGGAAGGCAGTGCATGAAGCGCGCCGACGGCCCCGCGAGGTCCATGACCTCGGGCGTGACCTGGAGCGCGCGCAGCGCCGCGGTCTTCTCGGCGCTGTCGGTCTCGCCCATCGAGATCCACGCGTCGGCGTAGACGGCGTCGGCGCCGGCGATCGCGCGGAGGTCGGTCGTCGTCTCGACGCGCGCGCCGGTCGTGGCGGCGATCGCCTGCGTTTCGGCGACGAAGCGCGGGCACGGCGCGTGACCCGCGGGCGTGACCACGGTCATGCGGCCGCCCGACATCGCGGTCAGCGTCATGAGCGAGCGGCAGACGTTGTTGCCGTCGCCCGTCCAGGCGAGGTGCATCGACGCGAGATCGACGCCGTGTTCGACGAGCGTGAGCGCGTCGGCGAGCGCCTGGCACGGGTGCGCGATCTCGCTGAGCGCGTTCACGACGGGCACGCGGCAGTGGTCGCGCAGCGCGACGAGCGTCTCGTGGCGGAAGACGCGGGCGACGATGACATCGGCCCAGCGCTCGAGGTTGCGTCCGTAGTCGCCGACGGGTTCGCGCGCGCCGATCGGCTCGCTGCGGTGATCGAGGAACGAGACGCCGCCGCCGAGCTTCTGGAAGCCGAGCTCGAAGCTCACGCGCGTCCGGAGCGAGGGCTTCTCGAAGAGCATGACGAGCGAGCGCTGCGCGAGGCTGCCCGCGTACCGCGCGTAGTCGCGCTTCAGATCGCGGGCGAGCGCGAGGAGCGCGGGGATCTGCGCGGGCTCGAGGTCGGTCAGTCGGAGGACCGAGCGGCCGGCGAGCGAATCGAGGGTCGGGAGGGAGGGAACGGTGAAGTCGGCCACGGGAGGCGTGTCCTTTCTCGCGCGTGGGCGTTGGATTCAGGCGGGAAGCGCGACGGGAGCGGTCGCGGCGATGCGGGTTCCGGCGGCGCCGGTCGCGATGGCGGCGGGGTCGCGCCACGAGGCGATCGTGGCGGGGCAGCCCGCCTCGCGCGCCGCGGCGAGCGCGTTGCGCACCTTGGGGATCATGCCGCCCGAGATCGTGCCGTCGGCGATGAGCGCGTCGATCGCGTCGGCGTCGAGCGCGGGGATCAGCGACCTCGACGCGTCGAGGACGCCCGCGACATCGGTGAGGAGGACGAGCGCGTCGGCGCCGGTGACGCGCGCGATCGCGCACGCGGCCTCGTCGGCGTTCACATTGAGGGGCGCGCCCTCGGCGGAGAGGCCGATCGAGTTGACGACGGGCAGGAATCCCGCGGCGAGGAGCGTGTCGACGACGGCGCCGTCGCCGCCCGTGATCTCGCCGACCTCGCCCGCGTCGAAGGCGAACCTCGTCGTGTGGCGGCAGGTGCAGAGGCCGCCGTCCGACAGCGAGAGGCCGACCGCGCGCGCGCCATGCGCCGCGAGGTGTCCCATGAAGCGCAGGTGCGCGCTGCCCGCGAGGACGCCCGCGATCGGGTCGATCGCCTCGCGCGTCGTGACGCGGATCCCCTCGATGCGCGGGGTCTCGATGCCGAGCCGCGCGAGCATCGCGTCGACCTGCGCGCCGCCGCCATGGACGAGGACGATGCCGCCGCCACCCTTCGCGGCGTGCGCATGGTGAAGCGCGACGAGCCCCGCGAAGGTCGGCGCGAGCGCCGCGGGATCGGCGTCGGCCGCCTCGAGGAGCGCGCCGCCGACCTTGACGACGAGGGGGCCGCGCGCGGCGCGCGTCGCGTCGAGCTCGACGGGATGCGAGGGGAGCGGAACGCCGTTCACGCCGCACCTCCCGCGAGCGCGGGAGCGCCCGCGGCGAGCGCGCCGAAGCCCGCGCGCTCGTCGAGTCCGAAGCGGATGTTCATGCACTGGACGGCCTGGCCCGCCGCGCCCTTCACGAGGTTGTCGATCGCGCTCTCGACGATGAGGTGCGCGCCCTCGAGGGCGAAGCCGATGTCGCAGAAGTTCGTGCGCGCGACGGCGGCGACGCTCGGCCAGCGTCCCGCGGCGAGGAGGCGCACGAACGCGCGGCCCGCGTAGGCGCGCGCGTAGGCGGCGCGGACCTCGGCCTCGGTCGCGCCCGCGACGAGCTCGAGGTGCACGGTCGCGAGGATGCCGCGGTCGTAGCAGCCGAGGTGCGGCGTGAAGATCGCGGGCATGCCCGCGTGCTCGGCGATCTCGGGTCGGTGGCGGTGCTTGAAGACGCCGTAGGCCTGCATCGAGACTTCGCAGAAGAGGCTCTTCACCTCGGCCCGGCGGCCCGCGCCCGAGACGCCGCTGACCGCGTCGACGATGGCGGGGCGCGAGAGGTCGACGAGTCCCGCCTCGACGAGCGGACGGATCGCGAGGATCGACGCCGTCGGATAGCAGCCCGGCACCGCGACGAGCCGTGCGCGCGCGATCGCGTCGGCGTTGAACTCGGCGAGGCCGTACGCGGCCTCGGCGAGGAGCGCCGCGTGCGCGTGGGCGAAGCCGTAGTTCCGCTCGAAGACGGCGCGGTCGGAGAGGCGGAACGCCGCCGAGAGGTCGAGGACGACGATGCCCGCGTCGACGAGCGCGCCCGCGACCTCGTGCGAGAGTTCGTGCGGCGTCGCGAGGAAGATGGCGTCGAGGCCCGCGGCGCAGGCCGCGTCCACCGAGAACGGCTCGACGCGCAGCGCGCCGACGGGAAGCCCCTCGAAGCGGGGGAAGAGGTCGGCGGCCGTGGGCGCGCCCTCTTCGGCCTTCCGCGAGGAGCCGAAGAGCGCGACGACTTCGGCCGACGGATGGCCCGCGAGGATCGCGAGGAGCTCGGCGCCCGCATAGCCGCTCGCACCGACGACGGCGACGCGGAGGGGCTGGTGGTCGAGGGAGCGGGTGGAGTCGTTCAACGCGGGTTCCGTGTGGCGAATCGGAGGAGCGGAGGAGCGGAGGAGAGCGGGCGGTGGACGGCGGTGGCGCGGCGCCGGCTCAGACGAGCTGCGCGGCGCCGCGCAGTTCCTTCGCGAGGCGTCGCGCGGCGAGGTCGCTCGAGGCGGCGAGGAAGATCGTGTCGTCGCCCGCGATCGAGCCGAGCACGCCCTTGATCGTGCCGGCGGTGCTCGCGCGGTCGAGTTCGATCGCGAGCGCGTTGCCGTGGCCGGGCAGCGTCTTGAGGACGACGAGCGTGCCGCCCGCGGTCGCCGAGAGGAGCTCGCGGCGGAGGACGCGGGCGAGCGTCTCCTCGTTCGCGGGCGCCGGCGCCGCGCCCGGCAGCTGGTAGCCGTCCGGCCCCTTGAGGACGCCGATCTCGGCGAGATCGCGCGAGAGCGTCGCCTGCGTCACCTCGATTCCCTCGCGCGCGAGACGCTGGCCGAGCTCCTGCTGGCTGCGGATCTCGCCGGCGGCGATGAGGGTGCGGATGGTGGCGTGGCGGCGGGTCTTCACGGCTTCTCGCGGGCGGCGTGCGGAGGGGAAGGGAATGAATATACATCTGCCTGCATAAAAAGCAATCAGCGGCGCGCGATTTTTCCCGAGGTCGCCCGCGGGCCTGGGCGCCGAGGTGGCGATCGGTCGGCGCGCCGTCGAAGGGGTGCGAGATGGACGACGCTTCGCGGGCGGCGGCGATCCCGACGGACGGAGCGTGCGGCGGTCGCGGCGAACGGCGCCATGCGATGGAAACGGCGTGCGGCGCGGTACTTGCCTTCCCGACGGGGCCGCGCGCGGCTGCGATCGACGGGCGCGCGTCATGCGAGCGAGACGGGCGGAAGCGGCGCCCATCGGGCCGCGGCGGGCATGCGACGGTCACGCGGCGGGCACGCGACGGGCACGCGACGGGTACGAGGTGAGGCCTCGAACCCCTCGATGCCGCCCGAGTCTCCTCGACACGGTCGAGCGGAACCGGTCGTCGCCGGTCGGGCGCCCTCGCCGTCCGGCGCGCGCCTTCAGATGGCGCCCGTTCGGACGGCCTTTCCTGCGTCCGCCCCTCTCCCCGCGCCGATCCCCGTCACGACTCGCCGAGCTCCGCGATCGCCGCAAGCGCCGAAGCGAACCCCATCCCCGTTCCGAAGCCGCCGAGTGGGGCGCCCGCGAGGCCGCGGAGGTCGGCGGCGGCGCTCGCGTCGACGAGGACCGCGGGGCTGCATCCCGCGCGGTCGCGCGCGAGCGCCGACGCCACCATCGAGCGCGGAAGCAGCGCGAGGACGGCCGGGCCGATGCGGAGTCCGCGCCAACCGAGCCGTTCGGACCGCCCGATCCTGGCGAGGCGGAGCGTCCGCGCATCGCGAAGTCCCGCCGCGAGAATCGCCTCGGGCGGACAGGGCGCGTCTCGCGCGGGAAGGAAGAACCGCGGGCGCACGCCCGTCAGCCGTTCGAGCGCTTCGGCGCCGCGCGCGGGATCGCTGGAAGACGGTCGACGCGCGTCGTAGCCGAGGACGGCGACCTCGTGTCGCGCGGCGATGCGGAGCGCGTCGGCCGCGTGCCGCTGCGCCCAGAGCGGATCGATCACGAAGGTCGCCCGCACGCGCGAGGCCTGCAGCGCGCGGTCGATCCGATCGGCGCCGAGCTGCGCGAAGGCATCGGCGTCGCGCACGGGGCGCCGCGCGCCGATCCGCGACGGCTGCCACGGCGTGACGAGGACCGCGATCGCGAACGGCGCACCGCCCGCGCGGACATCCCCGTCGCCCGCCACGCATCCGGCCGCGTCGCGCGCGGAGCACGCGGCCGCGAACGATCGGTCATGTCGGAGCGGTTCGCGCATCGCGCGCGGAGTCTACGAGCCGCCTGCGCGCGCCGCGATCCGCCGGCTCCGAAACGAACGCAGGCGCGGCCGGGGGGCCGCGCCTGCGAGAGTCAACCGGACGGGAACCCGTTCGCGACCGCGCGCGATCGCGCGGCCGCCGCGGGGCATCACTCCTCGCCGCCGTCGTCCTCGTCGTCGTCGTGGAACTCCTCGAGCTGCTCGGGAATCGAGGGCAGCACGGGCTTTCCTTCGGCGACCATCTTCTTCTTGTACGCCTCGACCTTCTGCTTCTCGGGGACGAGGATCATGCCCATGCGGCGACCGTTCAGGCGCGGCGGCACCTCGACCTTCGCGAGGTCGGAGAGGCGCTGGATGATCTCCTCCATGCGCATGTCGCCCTTCTCGCGGAAGGCCATCTCGCGGCCACGGAAGTTCTGGATGATCTGCACGCGGTGGCCCTCGATGAGGAACCGGCGCGCCTGCGCGACGCGGATGTCGACATCGTGCGGATCGATCTTCATGGAGCGGCCGAGGCGGACCTCCTTCATTTCGGAGGCCTTGCTCTTCGCCTTGTTGGCCTTCTCCTTCTTCGACTGCTCGTACTTGAACTTGCCGAAGTCCATGATCTTGCACACGGGCGGACGGCTGTCGGGCGAGATCTCGACGAGATCGAGTCCCGAGTCGTACGCGCGGCGCTTGGCCTCGTCGAGTTCGACGACGCCCACCATCTCGCCGTTCTCATCGAGAAGTCGAACGGGCGTGATGCGGATGCGGTCGTTGATGCGTGGTCCGAAGTCCCGTTCGGACCGTCCCCCAAAGGGTCTGCGCGGCGGATAGATGGCTTGGTTCCTTTCGATGGTGGCGGTCACACGGTGCGTGGTCGCGCGGACGGCAGGCCACCTGTGGCGCGCGCGCGGTACGGGGTCCCGATCGATCGGGACGGGCTGGATGTCGGAGGGCGACGCGCGTCGAGGGCGACGGCCGCACGCATCGAACCAAGCCGCTGGGAGGCGGCGGTCTTCATGCGGAGCGGGTCGGGCGGCGGGTCATGGGGTGGACGATACCACCTCGCCCCGTCGGAGGAAGGGGAAAGGCGCCTGAACGGGAAAATGACGGATCGCGGGACCCGTGCGGCGGCGGGGGGGCGCGGCGGGTCGTGCGGATCGCCGCGGTCGATCCCGCGCCGTCCCGCGCCGCCCCGCTCGGCCTCAGCCCGCCTTGCCGAGATGCTCGAATCGCAGCCGGAGCCTCGCGAAGCCGTCGTTCTCGAAGTACTCGAGTCGCAGCGGCACCTCGCGCCGCTCGGGAACGACGAGTTCGTACGCGTCCCGCGTGGGGCCGTGGATGTTCCAGCGCTCGATCGCGACGGCGCCGTCGACGAGGAGGCGGACGCCGTCGTCCGACTCGGTGACGATCCGCCAGCGGCCCGGCTGGAACGCGAGCGTCGTCTCGGCGACGACGCCGAAGCGGTCGCGGCCGAAGGCGAGGCGCTCGACATCGGGGTCGGGGACGGCCTGCGAGGGGCCCGCGTTCGCGAAGTCGAAATCGATCTCGCGCAGGACGAATTCGCGCGTCTCGAGCGCCGCGCGCGCGCGGAAGGCGTCGGGATCGGGAACGGCCGCGAGCGCGACGGGCGCCGCGCCCTCGGGCGTCTCGTCGAGCGCGAAGATCCGCGTGCGCCAGGCGCCCGGCGCGAGCACGCCCCGCGCGACCGCCTTCTCGCCGCGGCCCTCCCCGCGCACCTGCACGGTGAACGGCGTCACGAAGCCCGTGTCCTGCGATCCGACCTCGACCGTGACCCCGTCGGCCGCGACGCCGACGAGAAGCGGCCCGCGGCCGATCACATCGGTGCCCGCGATGCGGGCGAAGCCGAGCGCGCGGAAGGCCGCCCGCGACTGGCTCGCGTTCGCGGGGACGACGAGCGGTCCGTCCCAGGCGTAGGGCGCGTGCTCGCGCATGATGATCCTCTCGCGGCCGCGGAGCTCCTCGCGCAGACCGATGGCGGCGCGCTCCCCGGGCAGCGCCGCGACGATGCGGTCGGCCTCGGCCTCCCACGACGGCAGGTCGCCGAGGCGCTCGGCCATGCGCGCGGGCTCGCCGCCGCGCTCGACGACCTCGGCGGGGCAGTCGTCGAAGCCGTTCGCCTCGACCACGGTCGCGCGCGCGTCGATCAGCTCGATCGGCGCCTCGACGCGCGAGAACTCGTTGCCCGCGATGCGGTTGTCCGAGGCGTCCATCCCGTTCGCGATGCCCCAGGGAAGCCGGCGGATCCCCTCGTCGGCGTCCGACCAGAGGCGCACGCCGACCCTGTCCTCGCGGAAGGTGTTCGTCGCGACGACGGTGCGCTGCGCGTGCTCCATGTTCACGCCGCCGCGCTCGCCGCCGTAGCCCATGCCTCCGTTCCTGCGGAAGTCGTTCGAGGCGACGAGCGTGTCGCGCGCGTAGCCGCCCCAGATCCCGCAGATCGCGTTCGATTCGAAGCGGTTCCGCACGATGCGGTTGCCGAAGCTGAAGGTCATCTCGAGACCGTGCGCGGCGGCGAACGAGAGGTCGTTGCCGATGAACCAGTTGCCGTTGCAGCCCTTGCCGCGGCTCGAGTCGGGGCCCGCGCCCTCGCCCGCGTCGCCTCCCGCACCTTCGCCGAGCGCCTCGCGTCCCGCGAAGCCGAAGACGCCGTCGCCGCCATGGGTGATGCTGTTGAGGGCGATCACATTGTCGGAGCACTGCTCGAACATGAGGAGCCCCGCCGAGTCCTGCCCGCGGTTGTAGACGCCGTGCGAGTAGCCGCGCACGCAGAAGTCGAGGCTGTTGCGGCACACGGTGTTCGACGACGCGCGCCACATCGCGATGCCCCAGCCCGAGAGGAACGAGCAGTCGTTGTCGTAGATCTCGGAGCCCGAGACGCGGTCGAGGACGATGCCGTTCTGCGTGCGGTGACTCGTGACGCGGCGGATGACCGCGCCCTTCGCGCGCCGCACCGAGACGCCCGCGCCATGCTCGCGGATCCATTCGCCGCCGTCGTTCCGGTGGGGGAAGAGCCAGTCGGTGCCGTCCTCGGCGGCGGGCGTCGAGCGGAGGCGCTGCGCGTAGTTGTCGCTCGTGACGAGATCCTCGACGACGAGGCCGTCGCAATCCTCGCCGTGGAGCGCGACCTTGAAGCCCGCGATCGCGCCGTTCCGGATGGTCACGTTCCGACCGCGCACGACGATGCCGAACCCCGCGTGCGACTCGGGCGCGCCCGCGCCGCCGACGAGCCGCGCCCCGCCGAGGTCGACGACGATGCGCGCGCCGTCCTCGCGGCCGAAGACCTGGACGACGCCGTCGCCGTCCGCGTCGGCGACGGGCGTCGCGGGGAAGGCGAGCGTGCACGACGCGCGCACCTCGATGTCGTCGCGGTCGACGGTGACGGTGTCGGCGGCCCCGCGGGACGCGTGCGCGGACGGGGCGAGAAGCGGAAGGAACGCGAGCAGGAGGGGGAGGGATTCGCGCATGGTGGTGGCCGTTCGAGCCGACGCAGGATACCTGTGGGGGCGTCTCGTCCGATGGAGATCGACGCGGGCCCGGCCCCCCCGAGCGTGCGCTGGCGATGCGGCGGACCTCTCCGCCCTTGCTACGCTTGGCGTCCATGGAATCCGACGGCCTTCGAACGGCACCCGTGCGTCCCATCTCTTTCGTGATTGCGCGCTTCGCGGCCGCGGCGGCGGACTGGCTGCACCTCGCGCCGCGGCTCGACGCGGACGAACTCGAGGCCGCGGCGGTCGCCGATCTCGGCGGTCCGTTCGTCGACACGCGGTTCCGCGAGCCGCTCGCGATCCTCGTCCGCTCGCTGCGCGAGGAGGCCGCGCTCAACGCCGTGGGGCGCGCGATGGCCGCGGCGAGCATCCTCCGCGGGCTCGTGAACCTCCGCAGCCTCGAGATCGCGTGGGGTGGGGCGGAGCCACCGGCGGGGTGCGCGGTGCCTCCCGGCGAAGGCCCCATCTTCCTCGTCGGCCTGCCGAGGACGGGGACGACGATCCTCCACCACCTGATGTCGCTCGACCCTGTGCTGCGGCCGCTGCGGCTCTTCGAGTCGATGTCGCCGATTCGTCTCCCAGGCGCAGGGCATGGCGAGCGCTCGAGCGAGGCGGTTCGCCGCGCCGCTGCGACGCGCGCGAAGCAGAACATCGATGCGCTCGCGCCGCACCTTCGCTCGGTCCACGACATCGACGCCGACGGACCCGAGGAGTGCCTCTGGCTCCTGCAGAGCTGGTTCGTCTCGGAGGCGTATCCGATCGGATACGCGGTGCCGTCGTACCTCGAGTGGCTCGCGGCACGCGGTCCGGAGGACTGGTCGCGGGTCTATCGCGGGTATCTCGGCGCGATCGCGCACCTCTCGGAGCCCGGGGACTCCCGGCGCTGGCTCCTCAAGTGCCCGCTGCACGCGGGTCATGTCGCGCTGATCGCGCGGCTCTGTCCGCGTGCGCGCTTCGTCGTCACCTATCGCGATGCGGCCGAGGTCGTCGCGTCGACCGCGAGCCTCCTCCACGCGCTGCGGACGACCGGGTCGGATGCGGTCGACCCCGCGTTGATCGGGAGCGACGTCCTCGGGATCGTCGCGCGCTGGGCCGAGGCGGATGCGCGGCAGACGCGCGAGGATGCGGCGCTTCTCGACGGGCGCGTCGCGCGGCTCCACTACCGCGAACTCGTCGCCGATCCGACGGCCGCGCTCGAGCGGGTCTACGGAACGCTCGGTCTCGACTGGAGTGACGCCAACGCGGCCTCGGTGCGCGCGTACCTCGCGGCGCACCCGCAGGGACGCCACGGCGCGCACCACTATGCGGTCGAGGAGTTCGGGCTCTCGCGCGACGAGGTCGAGCGTGCGATGGCGCCGTACGTCGCGCGCGAGCAGTCGCTGCGACCCGTGAAGTGAGCAGTACGGTGAAGTGAGCAGTACGGTGAAGTGAGGAGTGCGGTGGAGTGAGGTCCGACCCGGCGCCCGCTACCTGCGTTCGAGCCGCAGTTCGATTTCGCGCTCGGGCACGAACGTGACGCGACCCACGGTCGGGACATCGTGCGGCACGAGTGGCACAAGCCGGAAGTGCGCGCCGATGGCGGCGAGAAGGAGGGTCGCCTCGGCGAGCGCGATCGATGCGCCGATGCAGAAGTGTCCGCCGAGTCCGAAGGGCAGATACGCGTGCTTGTCGAAGTGCGCTCCCGGCGCGAAGCGATCGGGATCGAAGCGCATCGGATCGGGCCACGCCGCGGGATTCCGATGCGCACCGAGCACCGAGATGAAGATCTCGTCGCCCTTCCGGATCCGGACCCCTCGGACGCCGACATCGCACAGCGCAACCCGGGGGATCGCGTAGAACGGCGGCGAAAGCCGCAGCGTCTCGTCGAGCACCGAGCGGATGAAGGGCAGCCGATCGAGGGCCTCGAAGTGGAGTTCATCTCGGTCGGCATCGCTCCCCGCGCCGGCGGATGCACTCGCGAGCGCGTCGCACTCCGCGTGCCAGCGCTCAGCGATCTCGGGGTGGTGCGACAAGTGGTGGAGCGCCCAGGCGAGAAGCGTCGCGGTCGTCTCGAAGCCGGCGATGAAGAGGGTCTTCGTCTCGGCGAGCGCCTCGGGCCAGCCGAACGGAGGTGGGGCATGGGCAGCTTCGCTCCGCGCGGCCGCGGCCTCGATCGCGTCGATCATCGACTGCACGATGTCGTCGCGCGCTGGTGCTGCGTGCTCGAAGCGCGGTCGAAGGTGGCCTTCAATGAATCGATCGATCTGGTCGCCCATCTCGCGGAGGCGCCTGTTCCCTCGGGTCGGAAGGAAGAGCGGCATCGGGCAGGTGGAGCGGTGCCGATCGCCCACGGTGGCAAGGGCGCTGCGCAGGGCCTTCGAGAAGTCGCGCGCGATCACCTCGCCCTCCGCGTTGCGGAGATCGACCGAGAGAAGCGCATCGCTGATGGTTTCGAGAGTCGCCGTCTGCGCCTCCGCGAGGACGCGAACGGGCCTGCCTTCGCGGCAGGCCGCATCCCAGCGCTCGATGAGCGATCGGGCCGACCGCGCCGAGGCGGGGGCGACGCGTCGGATTCGCGACGCGGCAAACGCGGGCTGCAGAAGGTGCCGTTGCGCGCGCCACGCCTCGCCATCGAGCGCGACGAGGCCCATGCCGAGGATGGCACCCATGTCGCGGTGCTCCCACCCGCGCGCGAAGTGCCGGGCCTTCGACACGAGGATCTCGCGGATCGCCTCGGGATCGGAGACGGTGACGAATTGCCTCAGGAGAATCCGGCCGCGCGCGATGCCGCCGTTCTCGAGCGCGGCTTTCGCGAGGAACTCGGGCGGATGGTCGTGGAACTCGGGCCCGGGGCCGAAGAGCCCTCCTCCCTTGATCGAAGGCGCGGGGCGCGCGGCGTCGTAACTCCGCCGGGCGTCGAGAAGGTCTTGTGCGGGATCGTTCGTCATGGGTGAATCGGCGCGCGCATCGGCGGAGCCTCGCGTGTTGTAGCGGAGCGCCGCTCGGGGAGTCGATCCCGCGGGCTTGAAACGGGCGGGGCGGAAAGAAACAGCCCCCCGGCCGAAGCCGGGGGGCCTGATGCGAGCGGTGCCGGACGCGTGCGGAAGGAGCGCCGCCGCGGCCGTCACTCCCTCAGTGAACGCTTACGGGCAGGCGCCCCACGAGCCGAGGAGCGCGGCGAGGTCGGCGGCGTCGGTCGTGCCGTTGCCGTCGAGATCGGTCGCACCCGGCTGGCCCCAGCCACCCAGGAGGGCGGCGAGGTCGGCGGCGTCGGTCGTTCCGTTGCCGTCGAAGTCGGTCGGGCAGGGATTCTTCGGCGCGGGCTCGGGGTTGCCGAGGATGTGGAGCGCGGCCGAGTACAGCTTGCTCGCGGGCGAGTCGCCGTCGCAGACCTGGTACTGCGCAGGCAGCGAGTAGTTGGCGAAGCCGGCGCCCGCCGGGTTCGAGCAGGGGGTCGTGGTGCCCGCGTTGACCACTTCGGTCGCGGGACCCGTGCCCTGCTGCGTCGCCGAGCGGAGGCAGTAGAAGCTGGTGCCGTCGGTCGGCACGATGCCGCCCGGGGCGCCGATGAACCACGCGAAGTTCGAGGTCGTCAGCTGGCCGTCGCTCGGGGTGCAGGGATTGCCCACCGCCGACGCGAAGACGGTCAGGTAGTAGTCGCCCGCCTCGAGGACGAGATCCATCGGGATGTTCGCCTCGCCGTTGGTGCCGAGCGCGGGGAAGTCGATCTGGCCGCTCGCGATCTGGTCGGTCGCGTAGTTCGGGGCGACGAAGCCGTTGCGGCTCCAGATGATCCAGTTCAGCTTCTCGTTGACCGCGCCCGCGGGGACGAAGCCTTCGGGCTGCATGAGCGTGAGCCGCCAGCTCGTCTCGGGGCCCGCGCCGTCGGGGTCGGACACCGAGAAGGGAACCGCGAGCCAGCGCTGCGGCGTGGTCGCCGCGACCGGACCGCTCGAGAGACCGAGGTTGGTCGCGGTGCCAGCGTTGCAGATCGCGGTGTGGATGCCCGTGTCGTAGACGACGCGCTCGACGGTGATGGTGACATCGCCCGCGCCGGGCACGCCCGTGTTCGTCGGGTCATCCCACTCGCCGATCCGCCAGAGGTAGTAGTTGCCCGCGACGACGCCCGGGAGCGTGGTCGCCTCGCCGCCGATGCCCGCGTTGTCGAGGCAGCCGACGAAGTTGTTCGCGAGCTGCGAGCCGTCGACCGTCGGCGAGGTGCCGAGGTTGTAGGCCGAGAGGACGATGTCCTGGCCGGGGCTGTTCGCGATGACGATCATGTTGCCGTCGGCGGGCGCCTGGGCGATGAACCACACGTCCTTGCGGACGTTGGCGCCGCACTGGCCCGTGTTCGGACCGTCGTTCGACGCGTTCGCGTTGTTCCACGCGACGGTCTCGTCGAGGTTGATGACGGGCGCGGCGGTCGCGCAGTCGTTCGCGGGCGCGCCCGCGCCGGGCTGGCAGTTGTAGACGAAGACGCCGCATCCGCCGGCCGCGGTCGGGAGCTGCGCCTGCGTGGCGCACTGGGTGTCCCAGCCGATGATGCAGCAGAGCGGGTCGACCGTGCAGACGGTCTCGCAGCAGGCGACATCCTCGCAGCCGGGGGTGGCGGCGTTGACGATGCCGCAGTTGCCCGTGCCGGGCGCGCCGCACTCGGTGTACTGGGGGAGACGACCCGTCACCGTCGCGGTGTAGGGCGACTCGCAGGGGAGTCCGCCGCCGGCCGCGAAGTCGGTGGTGATGATGCACATGTAGGTGCCGGGCTGCGCGAAGAACTCGGGGAACGCCGCGGGGCACGCGGCGAACGCGAATCCGTAGACGCTGTCGCAGTTCGGCGTGCCGTCGCCGTTGAACTCGCCGGCGAACGCGATCGTGCGCGTCGAGGGCGAGCCGTCGGGGAAGGTCATCGCGATCGAGATGTTCACGAAGCACGCGTCGGTGACGGTGAACGAGAACCAGTCGATGTCGCGCGAGCCGGCGACCGGATCCTGGCCGCAGGTGCCGCCGATGGTGAACGAGAGGTTCGAGGCGGAAAGGTCGCCCGTCGCCTGGAAGGCGTTCGGCACGACATTGCATCCGCCGTTCGGGTCGGCGACGCCGGCGACGGGGCAGCCGCCGTCGATCGCCACGAAGTTCGGGTTCGGGTCGATGGTGCACTGGGCGCTTGCCGCCGCCGTCACGAGCATCGAACCGACGAGCGCCACTCCGGCGCCGAGGGTCATCACACCGCGCATAGCCATCCTCCAACGGGTTGTGCCATGTCCAGAACGGTGCCGGGAAACAGATCCAGGCCGTGCCCGCCTGAGACTGACGGGGAGGAAGGTAGTCCGCGGAATAGCGCGTGCAAGGGGAAAATGAGCCGAATCCAAACGGTTCGGCGGGTGCGCGGGAGGGATGGTGGCGGCCGATTCGGCGCGGTGCCCTCGAGGAGTGCATTCGTCAAGTCGCGGTGGAGCCGACACTTCCAGATCGGCGACCGCTAGCGCGCGATCGACCCGTCTGCCCGCCGACGCCAGGCGCGCCAGCGCCCGAGGAACTCGCGAACGCCCATCCCGCGCGCACCCGCGGTGCGGTTCGCGCGCCCGATCTCGAAGGCGATCGACCAGTGCCTTCGCATGATGCGCCACGCGCCGAAGGCTCCGAGCGCGGGGTCGTACATGTCGATCGATTCGCTGAGGACGCCGTTCGCCTCGAGGATGGCGCCGCCCACGCCGCGACGGCAGGCGTCGGCGTCGGGGAAGACGACGTCGAGTCGTCCGTAGTCGAAGCCGCGAGCGCCCGTCATCGCCGCGAGCGCCCAGGCTTCGAGGGCCGGCGTGCGCAGGTGCTCGCCCGAGAGGAAGAGACATCCCTGCGAGTGGTTCGCCGCGTGCGAAAGCCGAAGTCGCTCGCCTTCCGCGAGGACGCGGTCGAGTTCGTGCGCGTGACGCTCGAGGAACACATGCTCCTGGAGCCGCAGGCGCGGGTCGCGGCGGATGAGTTCGCCCAGCGGCGTACGACCGTCGCCGGTCGCGTGCGGCAGCCGCTTCTCGCCGATCGAGAGGAGTTCCGGTGGACGGCCGGGACGGCGGATCACGAAGAGGCCGACCTCGATCTCGCCCGCCGCGTGACGCTGGACCACCATGTCCGCGCGCGAGGCGGCGAGCGCCTCGCGGAACGCAGGTTCGGACCGTGCGATGCGGACTCCGAAGCCGCGCTGTCCCGCGTCGGGCTTGACGACGACGGGGCGGGTCCAGGTGCCCGAGTCGTCGGGGGCGTGCCAGCCCTCGCTCGCGAGTCGGGCGCACGCGGCCTCGATCGCCTCGCTGCCGATGCGTTCGCCGTCGACCTCGACGAGAAAGCTCGGCGCGACGAACGCGGGGTCGAAGGCGTCGAGTCCCGCCTGCTTGCTCTCGCCCACCATGCCGCCGTCGGGCCAGCAGGGGTTCGCCGCCGTGAGGCTGCGGAGGCCGCCATGCCGCGCGGATTGCACGAGATAGAAGGGCGCGAGCGGGCCGTAGATCGCCCAGTTCGGCCAGAATTCGAAGCGCTGCGCGCGCTCGAAGGCGATGCGCCAGCCGCGCCGGCGGGTCCAGGCGCGGCGGAGGATCGCGACCGCGACGACGAGCGCGGCCAGCGCGACGATCCAGACCGACCAGTGTGGCCCGATCGCGCGCTCGGCCGCGGCGAGCACCGAACCTCCGATCCATGCCGTGCCGCCGACCACGAGCGGCGTCCAGACGAGGACCGCGACGAAGGTCCAGAGGGCGAACCGACCGAACCCCGCGCCGACGAACCCGGCGCCGAGATAGACGGGAAGCCGCGTGCCCGAAAGGATCCGCGAGAGAAGAATCGCCTTCCAGGTCCCGCCCGCGAACCATCCGCGCACGCGATCGAGCTGCCGCTCGGGGAGGCGCCTTCGGATCCAGCCCGTGCCGTGCGCGCCGCGCGCGGCGAGCGCGCCGAGGAGGTAGAGGCCGAGGTCGCCGAGGAAGATGCCGACGCCCGTGCCCACGATCGCGACGGAGAGTGGAACCGTCCCCGCGTGGGCGAGGAGTCCCGCGGCGATCGCCGTGGTGTCCTCGAGGACGAAGGTGCCGAGCATGAGGAGCGCGGCCTGGAGCCAGGGGCTCATGTCGGCGCCGATCGCGAAGCCGCCCGGAAGCTCGGTGGCGGCGAGCGCGAGGATGGTCGCGGGCGTCGTCATCGGCGCGGGAGATCGATCGTGTGCTCGGGATCGAATCGCGCGTCGGGCGCACGGTCCGTGCGGTTCGCGTGGCGCATGCGGATCGCGTCGCGCGCGACCTCGATGAAGGTGCGGCTCACCGTGCGCGCCTCGTCGCGATCCATCCGCACCGAAAGGTGCCGGCGATCGCTCCACGCGTGGTCGTGGAAGGCGGTCTGCGCGGCGGGCCAGGCGTCGGGCGGGGCGCGGAGGACGGTCGCCGCGAAGAGTTCGGCGCGCGGCGGGCCGACGAGCGCATCGCCGAGTCCGCTCGAGGCGCGCAGGAAGGGCCGGACGAGCGGTTCGATCGCGATCGTGGCGGGCGCGTCGCCGCCGCCCGTGACCTCGAGGACGCGCGCGCCGTCGGTTGCGACGAGACGGAATCCGCGCGTGACGGCGGTCGCGGCGGTCGCGGCGCGCGCCGCGGCGTCGTCGAGCGTCTCCGCCTCGAGGAGCGCGAGGATGAGGGCGCCGCGGCTCGCGCCCGGCGCGCGTCCGTCGGGAAGTCCGGGTTCGTTCCGGTTCAGCGTCGCGAGGGCGAGTCCCGCGTCGGTCGTGGCGATCCAGGTGCCGCCCGCGGTCGCGTCGACCGGATGCGCGGCGCGCCGACCGCCGACATCGACGAGGCGCGGCTCGGTGCCTGCGGCGCGCGTCCGCTGCTCGTCGCGGTTGAAGGCGAGTCGCCAGACGCCGCCCGACGCCTCGGTGGCGGGGATGATCGTGAGCGTGCACATGGATCCGGGCGGGGGCGGGCGATGCGGAGCGGTTCGCGCGTCGGCGGTCACGACCCGACGAACGCTGTCAGCTGCGCGCCGCGGGCGCGCCCGCGGCGTCGTTCGCGAGCGTCGCGGGCGCCCGACCCGCCTTCGGGTCGGGCTGGACGCCCATGTTCGTCGCCTGCGCCGACATCAGGGCCGTGTGGTGCACGGTGTGGTGGAAGACATAGAGGAACTCCCGCTCGACCGACGAATGGAACGCCGCCTCGGGCGCGTCGGGTGCGACCATCGCGCGGACGGTGAGCGCGGCGGTGAGCGACGCGTCGTCGACGGCGAGGACGCGCGCGGCGCGGTCGGCGGCGGCGGCGAGTCCCGCGGCGCGGTCCTTCTCGATCGCGGTGCCGCGTTCGCGGCGGTCGTACGAGATCTCGCCCGACCCGATCCCGTGCAGGAGCGCGTCGACATGATCGATGCAGTGGCGGAAGTGGGCGCCGAGCGGGCTGTGGAATCCGTAGGCGAGGCCGCCCGCGTACTGCGCGTCGTCGCACTTCGCGGCGAGCGCGGCAAGGGTCTCGAGCGAGCGGGCGAGTGCGCGGCGGGGATCGTTCGGCATGGGCGTGGGCGACGGAGGGCGTCTGCCGCGAGGCGGCGGCTGTGCTCGGCGGTGCGGACCCGCGCGACGGGCGTCGGAGGCCGCGGGGGAGGATACTGAAGGTGCGGTCGCGACGCAGTTCGCGGGGGTAGGACTGACGGTATCGTGCCCCGCGTGCCGAGCGGCTCCGCGGTCGTCCCCATCCTCCTCCGAAGTACGCTCGCAGACGCGGCGCCCTCGCTCGTCCCTCCCGCGGTCCTCGCGATCGAGGCGGGGGTGGCGCTCTACGCGGGAATCGGCCTCCTGTTCGCCATCCCGTTCGCCGTCCGCGGTGCGGCGGCGATCGACCCCGTCGCGCGCCACGCGACCTGGGGATTCCGCCTTCTCATCCTGCCCGGCGCGGTCCTCCTCTGGCCATGGATGCTCGCGAAATGGCGGCGGGCGGTGGCGCGCTCGGCGCGCGGCGAGGCGCCTGAAGTCGCGGGCGAGGCGGTGGCGTCCTGGATGCCGCGTTCCGAGGCGTTGCGGGCGCGCGCCCTCGTCCTCTGGCTCGTCCTCGGTCCGCTCGCGCTCGCGGCGCTCGCGGTCGCGCTCCTCGTGAAGCCCGCGCGACCCGCGGCCGCGGACGACGCCCTGCGCCTCCCCGCGCCGCCGAGCGAGGCCGCGCGATGAGCGTCGCCTATCGCGCCGTCCAGTGGAACCGCCACAAGCGGTTCTACGACATGCTGGTGGCCGCGATCGCCGTCGGGTGGGTCGCGGCCTTCATCGCCCTCTCGGTCGCGACGATGCCCGCGGGCGAGGAGGTGAGCGAACTCATCCTCGCGATCCGCGCGTTCGGGACGGGCGCGATCGCGCTCCTCGTCGTCATCCTCTCGATCGGACCGCTCGCGCGCCTCTCACCGCGGCTCGCGCCCGTCCTCTACAACCGCCGCCATCTCGGCGTCACGATGTTCCTCATGGCGTTCGCGCACGGGGCGCTCGCGACGCTCTGGTACCACGGCTTCGGCGTCCTCGATCCGTTCGCGAGCATCCTCGCGAGCGGGTGGCCCTTCGACGGACTCTCGCAGCTGCCGTTCCAGCCGCTCGGGCTCGCCGCGCTCCTCATCCTCTTCGCCATGGCGGCGACGAGCCATGACTTCTGGCTGCGGAACCTCTCTCCGCGCGCGTGGAAGTCGCTGCATCAGCTGGTCTTCCTCGCGTTCGCGCTCCTCGTCGCGCATGTCGGGTTCGGCGTGCTGCAGGACGCGGTGTCGCCCGTGTACGGCTGGGCGGCCGGCGCGCTCGTCGCGTGGGTCGTCGGTCTCCATGTCGCGGTCGGATTCGTCGAGCGCGCGCGCGACCGCGCGGTCGCGCGCGCCGAGGCCGACGGCTGGGTGCGCGTCTGCGCCATCGACGAGATCGACGACGGCGCCGCGCGGCGCGTGCGCGTCGCCGATCCCGCGGACGGTCGCGCGCGCACGGTCGCCGTGTTCCGTTCGGGCGACGCGTACTCGGCGATCTCGGGCGTGTGCGCGCACCAGGGCGGGCCGCTCGCCGAGGGACGCATCGTCGATGGCTGCGTGACCTGCCCGTGGCACGGCTACCAGTACCTCGCCGATTGCGGGCAGTCTCCGCCGCCCTTCACCGAGCGGATCCCCACCTACGAACTGCGCATCGAGGGACGGACGATCCTCGTCCATCCGCAGGCGAAGGCGCCCGGCACGCCCGTTCCACCGTGCCGCGCGCGGGCGGGAGGTGGCGCATGAGCGGCGCGGGCGGCGGCGGCCGCGCGTTCTACGTCGGATACCTGCCGTTGCCGCGCGCCGACAGGCGCTTCCTCGCGCTCGCCGTGCCCGTCGCGGCGGCGGCGCTCCTCGCGCTCGCGGCGACCTTCGCGGTCGGGCAGCGTCGTCCGGGATTCGGCGTCTGGGAGACGGGACGCGAGATCGTCCTCGAGGGCGAGATCGTTCGCGCGCCGCATCCGGTGCTCCGGACGATGGGCGACGACGGCGTCGTGCGGCGCGTCCTGCTCGTCGAGATGGGAAAGCTCGGCGCGGGTGCGCGGCTCGAGGCGCTCCTCGCGAAGGGAGGGGTGCCCGCCGACGGCGTGCTGCAGGCGCGCGTGCGCGGCTACCTCATCGAGCGGAGCGGGCAGCGCATGATCGAGCTCGCCGAGGGTGACGCGGTCGAAGTCGTCGCGCCCGGTGCCACGATGCGCGTTCCTCCCTCCGCGCCCGCGGTCGATCTCGGTGCACTCGCGCTCGCGGGCGAGATCGTCGACAGCAAGTGCTGGCTCGGCGTGATGAAGCCCGGCGACGGCAAGGCGCACCGCGACTGCGCGACGCTCTGCATCCGCGGCGGCATTCCGCCCGCCTTCGTCTGCCGCGCACCCGACGGCTCGTGGCGGCGCGCGCTCGCGGTCGCCCCCGACGGCGGCGCGATCGGGTTCGAGGCGCTCGCGCCCTGGATCGGTCGGCCCCTCGTCGCGCACGGGAAGGTCGAGCTGCGCGACGATCTCGCCTATTTCCATATCGAGCGCTTCGGCGAGCCTGCGGGCGCCGCCGTCGTGGCGGCACCCGATCGCGCGCCGGCCGAACCGCCGTCCGTGCAGCCCTCCTCGCATCCCTCCTCGCAGCCCTCCTCGCATCCATGAACCGCCGATCCCCCTCCATCGTTCGCGTCGTGGGCGCGGTCGCCGCCGCGTTCCTCGCCTGCGCCTGCGGTGGCGACCGTCGCATCGAACTCGAGACGATCTACGGCGCGCGCGCCCGCGCGACCGCGACGACGCGCACGCCCGTCGTCGTCGTGCCCGGCATTCTCGGTTCGAAGCTCTACGACCCCGCGTCGGGCCGCGATGTCTGGGGCGCCTTCGAGTTCGGTGCGATCGATCCCGACAACCCCGCCGACGCGCGCGTCTTCGCGCTGCCGATGGAACGCGGGAAATCGCTCAACGCCCTCGGCGACGGTCTGACCGCGCCCGAGGCGCTCGACACGGTCACGCTCGACCTCGGGCTCCTGCGCGGGCTCGAGATCCGCGCGTACGCGGGACTTCTCGAGGCGCTCGCCGCGGGCAAGTACCGCGACACCGCGCTCGCGCCGCCCGACCCCGACGCCGTCCGCTACGGCGGTCTTCACTACACCTGCTGGCAGAACCCCTACGACTGGCGCCGCGAGGTCTCGACGCAGGCGGCGGCGCTCGATGCGCGCATCCGCGAACTGCAGGGGATCGCGCGCGCGCAGCGCGGCCTCGCGCCCGACGCCGAGGTGAAGGTCGATCTCGTCTGCCATTCGATGGGCGGGCTGCTCGGGCAGTGGTACCTCCGCTACGGCGCGCAGGCGCTCCCCGATGAAGGTCCCATGCCCGCGCCGACCTGGGAGGGCGCGCGCAACATCCGCACCTTCATCCTCGTCGGGACGCCGAGCGGCGGCTCGGTGCGCGCGCTCCCGCGGCTTCGCGACGGCTGGGACCTGAACCCGCTCTTCCCGTACTACCGCCCCGCGGTGATCGGCACGCTGCCCGCGATGTACCAGCTGCTGCCGCCCGACCGCCTCGCGCGGATCGTCGACGAGGCGGGGGCGCCGCGCGCGATGCACGACGCGGCGACCTGGGAGTCGATCGGCTGGGGGCTGCTCGCCGAGGATCAGGCCGAGTACCTCGCGTGGCTCCTGCCCGAGGTGGACGATGCCGCGGAGCGCCGCGCGATCGCGCGCGACCACCTCGCGAAGTGCCTCGACGCGGCCGAGCGGTTTCACGAGGCGCTCGCGCGTCCGTCGACGCCGCCCGCGCATCTGCGGCGCGTCCTCATCACGGGCGACGCGATCGCGACCGACGATGTGACCGAAATCGCGGCGGACGGAACGATGCGCGTCCGCTCGCGCGCTCCCGGCGACGGCGAGGTGACGCGCGCCTCGGCGCTCGCCGATGCGGCGGTCGCGAAGGATGCCGCGGCGCCCGCCGAGTACTGGCTCGACTTCGACTCGGTCGTCTTCCTGCCCTACGAGCACATCGAGATGGTCGAGCAGCCGCTCTTCGTCGACAACCTGCTCTACGAACTGCTCGAGCGGCGGCGCGACTGAGCGGAAGGACGACGCACCGCGGGCGTCGTGCGGTGAGCGGCCGTCGTGGAGGCGCCCGGCGCGCCTGTCACCGCCCGTCGAGCCCGTCACCGCCCGTCGTGGATGCGCACCATCCGCGCGCCGTCGGCTTCGCCGTCGCCCGTCGCCGTCGCGTCGGCGTGCGCCTTGCGCCCACCGCGTGCGGGCGGCTCGGGTGCGAGCGTGCCCGAGAGGAGGAGCTTCGCCATCTCGACGCACCGCGCCGCGAGCGAGCGGGCGCCGTCGTGGAGAAACGCGCTCCGCCGCACCGCGCGCTGGTTGTTCTCCATGTCCTCCGCGCTCCATCCGCGCGAATGCGCGATGTAGGGGAACTGCGGGAACTGGCAGCCGATCTCGCCGAAGAAGCCCATCATCTGCCCGGCGACGGCCTGCACGTTGTCCTGCCCGCCCGTGATGATGAAGCCCGCGGCCTTGTTGCGCATGAGGTGGCGCCCCGCGACGGTCTCCTGGTTCTGGATGCAGTTCATCCGCTCGACCATGCGGTAGTAGAGGCTGCTCGCGTTGCCCCAGCGGATCGGCGTCGCGACGAGGATGACATCGGCCCAGTGGACGACGCCCTCGTAGACCCGGTCCATCTGGTCGGTCGGGTCCATCTGCGTGATCGAGCAGGGCCAGGTGCACGCGCGCGCGGACTTCGAGTAGAAGCCCTCGCACGCGCGGAACGCGAGGTCGCGCACGCGCAGGAGCCGCGTCTCGCAGCCAAGGTCGGCCGCGCCCGCGAGCGCCGCGTCGAGGAGATCGTCGCTCGTCGAGTAGCGGGGCTCGCCTTCGGTCATGGCGGTCGTCGAGATGCCGAGGACGCGCACGGGGCCCGGTTCGCGCCGCGGCTCGCGCGCGAGCGGGTGCGGCGCGTGCTTCGACTTCCGTCGCGCGGTCGAGGGCCTGCGCGCGACGAGCACGCGGCCATCCTCGACGCGCACCGCGTGCGACGGCACGCAGTCGGCCTCGTATCCGGGCTCGCCGACGCCCGTCGCGCGGTGGAACTTCCAGTAGTGCCACGGGCAGACGATGTAGTCCTCGCCCGCGACGCGCTCGAGGCGGCCCTCGCCGAGCGGCCCGCCGACATGGTTGCAGACGCCCGAGATCGCGGCGAAGACGCCGTCGACGCAGCTGAGCGCGACGCGCGTCCGCCCGTCGAGGAGGACCTGCTGCAGAGGACGCGCCGCGAGTTCGGCGGCGGCGCCGACATCGACCCACGCGGCGGAATCGGGATCCTCGGGCGCATCCGCACCCGCGGGCGTCGCGTCGTCCGTCACTTCGCGGCGTCCTTCCGCTTCCACTCGGGATGGTCCTTCGCGTAGGCGTCGGCGTCGGCCTTCGCGAGCTTCGACCAGCCCGAGTCGGCGTCCTTCACCGCGCCCTTCGCGGTCTTCTTCGTCACGAGCTTGTCCCAGTCGTTGCGCGCGTTCCCGAGCCAGCCCTTGTAGAAGAGGTAGACCTTGCCATCGACGACGCGGAAGTTCGTGGGATCGATCTCGACCTTGTCGCCGTCGATCACGGCCCACGCGCACCAGCCGCCGTAGGGTGGCTCGTACTTCGCGGGATCGGCGTCGAACTTCTCCTTGTTCGCGGCGGTCGCGAAGCGGTAGGTCACGCCGCGCCAGGTGGAGACGATCGACTTCGAGCCCTCCTTCGCGCCGCCCTCGAGGTACGCGACGGGGTCGTAGCCCTGGAGCGCGAGTCCCGTCTTGTCGACGTTGAAGCTCGCGCGGCGGAGGGCGTCGGGCGAGTCGTCGGCGGGGGTCTTCGGCGCGTCGCCCGGCGTGGCAGGCGGTGCGGATCCCGAGGGCTCGGACTGGCCGATCGGGAGAGAGAGGGCGGTGGCGAGGAGAAGCGTCGTGAGGGCGGACAGCATGGCGGCGTTGTAGCCGCGGGGAGGCCGGCGCGGAGCGGTGCGGTGCGTCTCCACGAAAATTGCCCGGGTCGGATGGACGGTTGCCGGCGCGGAGCGGTGCGG
>JBJOHC010000108.1:0-3409 GCA_046047955.1 Planctomycetota bacterium | reverse complement strand
GTCCGCGTCCAAGTCTTCATCCAGGTCTCCAGCGGGGGCCGCAACACGAAAGTCGGCGAAAGCCGCCGGCGGTCGATCGAAGCGGGCGGGACGCGCGCCGGCGCGCGGGTCGGCCACCGAGGTCCCGCACGGATCGCTCGGTCTCGCGGCGCTCTCGACCGAGGCGCTCGCCGCCGAACTGCGGCGCCGGCGCCGCGAACTTCCGAAGCTCGAGAAGCGCGCGGCCGCGCTGCGCGCCGATCTCGCGGCGGTCGAGCGGCGGATCGCGGAACTCGGCGGTGCGGCGGGATCGGCCGTCGCGGCGGCCCCCTCGCCGCGCGCGAAGGGGCGTCGGGCGTCGGGCGCGGGTCGCGGGCGCGCGGCGTCGCGCGGAGGCGCCGCCGGCGGTGGACGCGTGACCCTCGGCTCGCGGATCGCGGCATTCCTCGGTGGTCGCGCCGAGGTCGCGAGCCCGAAGGAGATCGCGGGCGCGATGGCCGCCGAACTCGGCCGCGAGATGACCTCGAGCTTCTATGTGCAGACGAATCTCGCGCTCCGCAAGCTCTGCGAGTCGGGTGCGGTCGAGCAGGTCGGTCGCGCGCAGTACCGCGCGACGGGGGCCGCGGCGACCGCGGAGCCCGTCGCCGGGTGAGTGCGGTGTCGCGCGGGTGCCCGCCCGTCGACGGTCGGCGGCGTCTCGCGCGCGATTCGCGCGCGCGGGCGGGATGCCGTGCATCGGTCGGTGCTCGCGTCGTGGCGTGGGTGCGTGCATCGGTTGGTGCATGGGTTCGTGCATCCGTTGGTGCATCTTTCGGTGCATGCGGCCCTGTACGCGTTTCGGCATTCCGCCCCAGTCTCGCCGTCGCGGTCCTTCTGCAGCTGGTCCTCGCAGGCGGCTGCCGCGCGCCGTCCGCGCCCGACCGCTCGCTTCATCCGCCCGAGGGAGCGACGACGCACGCGTTCCTCCGTCTCGCGCCCGCGGACGAGGCGCGCGTCCTTGGTCGCGCCGCGAAGTCCTTCGCCGCACTCGATGCTTCGGCGCGGCGCGAGGCGATCGGGATGGCGGCGCGCGCGGGCGATCCCGAGGTGCGCGAGATGGCGGATCTTCTCCGTGAGATCGCCGATCGCCTCGACGGTGGAGCGGGTGTCGACGCCTGCGCGGACCGGTTCCGCGCGGCGTTCCGCGTTCTCGCGCCGAGCGCCGCGGACGGCCCGCACTCGGACGCGCTCGTGACGGGCTACGCAACACCGCGCGTGCGGGCGTCGCGCGCGGCGGACGAGCTTCACACGCTGCCGATCCTCGGAGACCTCCGCGCGGTCGATCGCGACCTCGCCGCGCAGCCGCGCCGCGCGATCCTCGGCGATCCACGCACGATGGCGCAGGCGATCGCCTGGATCGCCGATCCCCTCGACTGGGCGCTCGTCGAGACGAACGGCACGGCGGAACTCGTCCTCGACGACGGCGAGACGCTCCGCGTCTCGCGCATCGCGACGAACGGCCGCGCCTTCACGAGTCTCGGTCGCGCCCTCGCCGCGCGGGGCGCGCTCACGGCGCCGTTCGACCTCGACGATGTGCGCGACGCCGCGCGCGCCGACCCCGCGCTCGCGCGCGCCGCCGCCCTCGACAACGAGCGCGTCGTCTTCTTCGCCGCCGTCGCCCGCGAACGCTTTCCGCCGGCGCTCGGCCTCGAAGGGCGCCTGCTCGCGGGGCTCTCCTGCGCCGCCGACCAGTCGGTGCATCCGCCCGGGTCGATGCTGTTGCTCGAGCCGCGCGACGGTGAAGGGGAGCACCGGGGCGCGCGCGACGAACCGCGCCTCGCCTTCGTTCATGACGCGGGCGGCGCGATCCGCGGACCCTCGCGGGTCGACCTCTACTTCGGTTCGGGCCCCGAGGCCGTCGCCGAGGCGGGACGCTGCCGTCGCGAAGGGCGGGTGCTTCGGCTCGCGCCGCGTCGCGGCGGATAGACTCGGGCGATGAGCGCCCGACAAGACGCCACGGTCGAGGAACGCCTCCGCATGCCCGACGAGGAGGCGCTCCGCGCGGGACGCCGCGGCGGGGGCTCGCTCTTCGCGACGGTCCTCGCCGTCTTCGTCGTCCTGCTGCACGCGGTCGTCTGGTGGCGCGCCGCGGCCTGGTATCCGCAGCTTCCCGAGCAGATCCCGATGCACTTCGACGGATCGGGCGCACCCGACCGCTGGTCGCCGAAGTCGGTGGGCGCGTGGTTCCTCCTGCCGGCGATCGCGGCGGGCATGATGCTCTTCCTCGGCGCGATCGGCTGGGGCCTCGGCGCACTCGTCCGCAACACGCCCGGCCTCTGCAACATGCCGAAGAAGGAGCTCTTCCTCAAGCTCTCGCCCGAAGGGCGCATGATCGCCGTCGCGCCGACGCGGCTCTTCCTGCTCGCGACGATGGCGCTCTTCCAGGGGATGTTCGCCTGGATGGTCGAAGGCTCGGCGCGCGTCGCCATGGGAACGAGCGCGACGCTCGCGGTGTGGCCCGTCTTCGTCGTCGTCGGCGGGGTGCTCGTCCTTCTCGTTCCGTACTTCGTCGCGACGGGCCGCGCGATCGAGCGCGAGGCGCGGCGCGAGGGCGTGATCGACGGTCCGGTGCAGTCACGCGACGCCACCACCGGCGCGAAGTGAAGCCTCGCGCCGTCGCGGGCCGCGTGAACCCGGCCTCGCCCGCTCGACGGAAGAGTCGCGCGCGGCGCGGCCCGCGGACGGCCGAACGCCGCCGCCCGACTACCCGAGGAGTTCCTGCATCAGCGCGAGCTCGCGGTCGATCTCGTCGGGGCGGATGCCCTCGCGCTCGAGGATGCGGCGCAGCGCATCGCGCAGGCGCACGACGACCGCGCGATGGACATTCGTCGCGTTCGAGCGCGCGATGCCCGTGATCGCGCACGCCTGCTCGTACGCCATGCCCTGGATCCCGTGCAGCCGGAAGAGCTCCCACCAGTCGGCGCGGCCCTCGGAAACGAGCTCCGTGTGCACCTGCTCGTGCGCCTCGGTGACGGTCCGCACGGCCCATGCGCGCTCGAGCGCGAAGAGGGCGTCCGTCTCGTGCGCATCGGTCATGCGCTCGAGTTCGGCGGGCGGAACCGAACCTCCGTGGCGGCTGCGGCGCGCGCGGGCGAGGGCGTCGTTGCGCGCGTGCGTGAGCAGCCCGTTCGCGAGCCAGCGGCGGAGCGGCATGGCGCTCTGCGACCAGCGCGCGAGGTACGCGGAATCGTCGAGCCGCGCCGCGAGGAACGCATTGACGAGATCGGCGGGCTCGCCGAGCGCACGCAGGCTCGACGCGCGGACATACGCGCACAGCGGCTCGAAGTAGCGCGACATGACATGCGCGCGCGCCTCGGACGGCGCGTGCTCGATGCGCTCGGCGAGCCAGGTGCCGTGGGTGGTGGGGAAGAGGTCCGGCATCGGTGAGGGG
>JBJOHC010000107.1:0-7492 GCA_046047955.1 Planctomycetota bacterium | reverse complement strand
TGCACGCGCTGCGACTTCTCGAGCCTGCTGCCGTGGGAGGCCGTCCTCGTTCCCGAGGAGACGGCGGCGCTCGCCGGCGCGGTTCGCGCGCTGCTCGTCCACGGGCGCATCGCGCGGGAGTCCGAAGCGGGCGGGAGCGCACGCCTCCGATCGGGAGTCGCGGAGACCACGGGATCCCGAGGCGCCGAGGTCGCAGCCGTCACGGGCACGACCGATGCGTCGGAAGTCGCCGAGGCTGGGGTTGTCGAGGGTCGGGTCGTCGAGGCCGGGGTCGTCGAGGCTGGGGTCGTCGAGGCTGGGGTCGTCGAGGGCGGGATCGCCGAGACCGCACTCGAGTCGGACACGACGAGCGCCGCCGCCGAACAGGACGCCGTCTCGATCGCGCTCGCGGTCCTCGCGCATCTCTCGAACGGCGAACGCCTCGCGCACGCGATCGCCGCGCAGTCGATCGCACGCGACCTCGCCGATGCCCTCGCGCACGCGGCGACGGACGAGTGGACCTCATCCGTCCTCGAACGACGGCACGCGGCCGCTCTCGCGCGCGTTCGCCGCGACGACCCCTTCGGCTACCGCGCCGCGCTCGCCGCCGAGCGCACGCGACTCGCGCGCACGACGATCGCGCTCCCCGCCCCGACCGGCGACGATCCGCCGTTCCACGCGATGGCGTTCAATCCCACCCGCGTCGAGTCGCTGGCCCCGAACCAGACCGCGTTCCTCCTCGCCGTCGTCTCGCCGCCGAGCGACGCGCTCCCGATCGAGGCATGCGACTGCGCGTTCGACGGCCCGATGCTCTCGATCCTCCCGTGGTTCGACCGGGCGGCGCTCGCATCCGCGCGCGAACAGGAGCCCCGCCTGCGCGCGCTCCTCGCGAAGGAGCTCGCCGAAGGTCGGCTCCTCACCGACACAGCGCCCGACCGGTCGCCGCTCGCCGGTTTCGCGACGACGACCCCCATCGACATCGCGACGCGCATCGTCGAGGCGTCCGAGGATCTCGCGCGCCTCGACCGCCTGCTCGCCCCGCGTCCGACGGCACCCGCCCCCTGAGCCGCACCACCCGCTCGACCCCGACGGCGACCCGTCGCGCCACGCGCGCACGCGGGCACACGGCCACAGCGCTCAATACATCGGAATCTCGACCAGCCGGCAGGCCTGCGGCCTCATCCGCCCCTTCGGATTGGTCGGATCGACGGGGATCATCAGCGGCTCGCCGTTCAGAAGATGCGCGGGGAACCGCCGCATGAGATCCTCGACCTCGGGCGCGTAGAGCGTCGACTTCGGGTCGTAGGCGCGGCGGTCGAACGAACCGACCGTCACCGCGCTCGTCTCGCTGTCCTCGTCGTGATAGAACCAGGCGTCGACGCCCTTCGCGCAGAGCTCGGCGCAGTAGCGCTCGGCCGCGCGGCGCATCTCGTCGTACTGCACGCCCTTCTCGCCGAAGGTCGACCACGCGGCGACCTGCAGCGTCAGCAGGGGCCGGACCTTCGGGAACTTCGCGCGAAGGTTCCGGACATCGCGCGGTGCGACGACCGCGTTCGCATCGGTCATCGAGGTGCGACTCAGCATCGCGAGGGCGAAGGGGCGCTTCCCGCCGCGCTCGATCGCCTTGACGCGCTTGAGCTCGGCCTGCGCCGCCTTGTCCTCGGGCCCATCCCAGCCGCCCGTGACGACCGCCGACCCGCGACCGAGGTTCCGCACGACCGCTCCCGACAGCTCGGGAAACTCGCGCGCCAGCTGGTCGCGCCAGACGCGCGCCCGATCGGCATGGTCGTCCTGGGTGAAGGTCGCGAGGATCACCGCCCAGCGGCCCCGCGTCGCAGGTGCCCCGACCGGAGCCGCCGCAGCGTTCGCCGCCGTCGCCCCGCCACGCCGAGCGCCGGTCGAGCCGATCTCGCCGATGACCTCATCGCCAGGCGCCAGAAGGTCGTCCTGACTTGAACGGGGCGTTGTGGAACGCGATCCCTGACTCGTCTTCTTCGGCGTGGATTCACAGCCGACCGGACCGATCGCCAGGCTCGCGAGAAGCCCGCCCGCCAATCCGCGTGCCAGCGTGCGCGCGCCGATTCGGCCTCCGATCGGAAGGATCTGCATGAAGCCGCGCATGAGTTGCTGCTGCATCGAGCGGTGCGTCCTATAAAGAACAGCTTTCGGAGTCCCAGAGGGCGTCATTATTGATCGCTCGAAACTTGCAGGCCTCCGAGCGATCGCGCAGGCGGACATTCGCAGGGAAGTACAGACATGTCAAGTACTTAGGCGAAAGATCGGTCTGGAGCGAGTGTTCAAGTCGCGCGGAATGTTCAGCCGATGTCAGGTTGGGCAGGATGCAGGGCTCGACTTCGCGTGGTTCGAGCCCTTACCCACGGTCAAGAACCAGGATGGTTTGGACCCGAGGACGGGAAGCGCGCAGCGTGATCCGCTACGCTCGACCGTCGTGTGTGGATAAGGAGTCTCAGGATGCCTGACATTGGCAACATCGGTTCGTCGTACGCCGCGAGCATCGCTCCCGGCGCGCGCATCCCGGCGGACCTCGCGGCGCGCCGCACCGTCGAAACGACCTCAAGCCCCGCGCGCGTCGAAGGCGACCGCGTCGAGGTGTCCGAGGCGGCGAAGTGGCTCGAGGAGATGAACCGTCTCCCCGCGATCCGCGAGAACAAGGTCGCCGCCGCCAAGGCTGCGATCGCCAACGGTTCGCTCGACAGCGACGCGAAGCTCGCGATCGCGATCGAGCGGATGATCGACGACGTCCTCTGATCGCGCCGCGGACCTCGCCGTCCGCAGTCGCGAAAGACCGTCGACCGCATCGACCAAAGCCCCGCACGGCCAGCGCCGCGCGGGGCTTTTCACATGGCGCGGAGCGGCCGCACCCTCTCCGAGAAATTCCGCGCCGTGCGTGCGTGAGTTCCGTCGTGTCGCCGTGATGCGCACGGAAGTGTCCGTACGATCCGCGTCATGACGACGCGTTCACCCATCCGTCCGTTCGCCCGCGCTTCCGTTGGTGGCGTCCCTCTTCTTGCCCTCGGATGCGCCGCCGCCCTTGCCGCGACCGCCGCGGCGCAGCAGCCACCCGTCAACGGCATGCGTCCCGCCGATCCCGCGCGCCACGCGCTCGTCGGGGCGACGGTGATCGTCGCGCCGGGCGTCACGCTCGAGAAGGCGACCGTCGTCATCCGCGACGGGGTGATCGAGGCGATCGGCGCCGATGTCACGCCGCCCGCGGGCTACCGCGTCTTCGACTTCAGCGGGAAGACCATCTTCCCCGCGTTCATCGAGCCCGCGCTCGTCACCGACAGCGCCGAGGCCGCCGCCGCCGCGCTGCGTGCACCGGGCGCCCATTGGAACGCCAGCATCACGCCCGAGGTCCACGCCCGCGACCTCGCCGTCCCCGACGCGACCGTCGATGCGCTGCGCGCGCAGGGCTTCGTGATCGCGTCGGTCGTGCCGAAGGACGGGATCGTCCGCGGCACCTCCGAGGTCCGGCTCCTCGTGAAGCCGAGCGAGGGCGTCGCGGGCCGCGACATCGGTGGCCGCACGATGCAGGCGATCGGCCCGCGTCGCTTCGACTTCTCGCGCTCGGGCGGGCAGACGCCGGGCACCGCGCCCACCGCGCCGCGCGGCGAGCGCTCGTACCCGTCGAGTCTGATGGGTGCGTACGCGCTCCTCCGCCAGACGCTCGCCGACGCCCGCTGGCGCGCCGAGTGCGCGAAGGTACCGGGCGCGGTCGTCCCGCCCGAGGATCTCAACGCGCTCGACGCGCTGCTGCCGCTCGTCTCGGGTCGCCAGTCGCTCCTCGTCGACGCGGGCGACGAACTCGAGGCCGCGCGCTTCATCCGCCTCGCGCGCGACGAGATGCCGTCGGCCCCGCTCGTCGTCCTCGGCAGCGGGCTCGAGTTCCGCGCGCAGGACGAACTGCTCGCGCTCCTCGCCGAGTCGGGCGCGCCGATCCTCGTCCCGATCGACTTCCCGCAGGTCCCCGACCTCGTCTCGCCGACCGCCTCCGAGTCGATCTCCCTGCGCGATCTCATGACCTGGCGCTACGCGCCGACGAATCCGAAGCGGCTCGTGGCGGGCGGCGCGAATCTCGCCCTCACGACGCACCGCATGCAGGATGTCGGATCGTTCCGACGGAAGCTCGCCGACGCGATCGCGCACGGCCTCTCGAAGGACGAGGCGCTCGCGGCGCTGACGACGGCGCCAGCGCGCATCCTCGGAATCGACGCCCGCGCAGGCACCCTCGAGAAGGGCAAGCTGGCGAACCTCGTCGTGAGTGCGGGCGATCCCTTCGACGCTGATTCGAAGTACGAGGCGGTGTTCGTCGCGGGCGCGCCCGTGGTGCTTCCCCCCGAAACGCCGGTCCTCGCATCGGGTCGCTTCACGGTCGAGTCGCTCGAGCCCGCGCGCGCGCGCGTCGCCGCGGGACTGGTCGTCGAGATCGACCCGAAGTCCTCGTCGATCAAGTTCGCGTGGACACCCGAGGTCGATCCGACGGCCGCGAAGGAGGACGCGGAGGAGGGCGCCGCACCGGTCGCGAACCCCGACACGGACGCGAAGCCCGACGGTGAGGCGACTCGCGACTCGGACGGCGAGAAGCCCGCCGAAACGACCGCGGCCGCGCGCCGCACGAGCGTCGCCGATGGCCGTGCGGCGGGCATGATCGACGGCAAGGCGCTCGGACTCGAGGGCGAGATCCGCTTCTCGATCGCGGGTTCGGGCGAGCGCGCCACCATGACCGTCGAGACGACGGCCGGGGAGCGCCACGCGTTCGCACTCGCGCGCGCCAAGCCCGCGGACGACGGAGTGGCGAAGGAGCGCGACCCGAAGACCGAGCCGACGCAGGAGGAAGGCGCGAAGGCGAACGCGGACGCGACGACCGATGGATCCGCTCCGTCGGGCGAAGACGCGAGCGGCGGTCGCCGTGGGCGCGGTCGCGGCGCGCGAGGCGAAGGCGGCAAGGACGACGCGAAGGACGGGAAGGGCGCCGACTCGGACGACGACCGTACGAACCTCTGGAAGGATCGTCTTCCCTTCCCGTTCGGCGAGTACGGACGCACGACGCCGCCGCTTTCGGGCACGGTGCTCGTGAAGGACGCCACCATCTGGACCCTCGGTGCGCAGGGCACGATCGAGGGCGGCGACATGCTCGTCGTCGATGGCCGCATCGCGGCCGTCGCCGAGGAGATCGCGGCACCCGAAGGCGCCACCGTCATCGACGGCCGCGGCCGTCATGTGACGCCCGGCCTCATCGACTGCCACAGCCACACGGGCATCTCGGGCGGCGTCAACGAAGGCACGCAGGCGTCGACCGCCGAGGTGACGATCGGCGATGTCGTCGACCCGACCGACATCAACTGGTACCGCCAGCTCGCGGGCGGACTCGTCGCCGCGAACCAGCTGCACGGTTCGGCGAACCCGATCGGCGGCAGGAACTCGGTGGTCAAGATCCGCTGGGGTGCGGGCGCCGACGGCTTCCGGATCGACGGCGCGCCCGCGGGCATCAAGTTCGCGCTCGGCGAGAACGTCGTCCGCTCGCAGTCGCGCTACCCGAACACGCGCATGGGCGTGGCGACCTTCATCGAGGATTCGTTCCTCGCCGCGCGCGAATACCGCGCCCGGCAGCAGGCCTACGCGGCGCTCGACGACGCGGCGCGCGCACGCACGCTGCCGCCGCGCCCCGACCTCGAGCTCGAGACCCTCGCGGAGATCCTCGAGGGAACGCGACTCGTCCACTGCCACAGCTACCGCCAGGACGAGATCCTCATGCTGATCCGGCTCGCCGACCGCCTCGGCTTCCGGATCGGAACCTTCCAGCATGTCCTCGAGGGCTACAAGGTCGCACCCGAGATCGCCGCGCACGGCGCGGGCGCCTCGAGCTTCAGCGACTGGTGGGCCTACAAGATCGAGGTCATGGACGCGATCCCCTGGAACGGCGCCATGCTCGAGAAGGCGGGCGTCCTCGTCAGCTTCAACAGCGATTCCGACGAGCTCGCCCGGCGCATGAACATGGAGGCCGCGAAGGCCGTCCGCTACGGCAACCTCGCGCCCGAGGAGGCGCTGAAGTTCGTGACGCTCAACCCCGCGAAGCAGCTCGGGATCGACGCGCGCACCGGCTCGCTCGAACCTGGCAAGGACGCGGACTTCGTCCTCTGGAACGGCGATCCGCTCTCGGCCTTCACGCGCTGCGAGGAGACCTGGATCGACGGCGAGCGGCGCTACTCGCGCGCCGAGGAGGCCGAGCTCCGTGCGGCGACGATCGCGGCGCGCGGCGCGCTGATCGCCAAGGCGACGGCGGGTGCCGACCGCGGCCGACAGGCGGGTGGTCCGAGTGCCTCTGGCGAAGGCTTCCGAGGCCGACGGGGCCGTGGCGCGCCGACGCTCCTCGAGCGCATGCTCGAGGACCGCGAGGACGCCATTTGGATCGCGATCGCGCGCGGACTCGATCCCTTCGCGGGCAAGCCCGGCGTCTGCGGCTGCGACGACGCGCCCGTTCCCGCTTCCGCGATGGAGGGTCGCTGATCATGGATCCGCGAAGCCTCTCCCTCCACGCCGCCGCATGCACCGACGGTCACCTCTCCGCGGCGTCCGCCTCCTCCACGGGGCACGCCATGACGAGTGACGCGGCAACCCGCGCCAGTCTCCACACCGCCATCCACACGACGAACCGCACGACGAACCTCTCCGTGCGAAGGACCATCATGCGAACCTTCATCCACTCCCTTCGCGGCGCGCTTCCCGCGGGCATCGTGGCCACCTCGCTGCTCGCACCGTCGACGCCGTCCCTCGCGCAGAGCGAGATCGTGCCCGCCGTCCCGCAGTCGCGTCCCATCGCGATCGTGCACGCGGTCGTCCATACCGCGACCGAAGGCGCGCCCGTCATCGAGGATGGCCATGTCGTCTTCGAGGGCGGCCGCATCGTGTCGGTCGGAGCGGGCATGCCCGAACTGCCCGAAGGCTGCGAGATCGTCGATGCGCAGGGCATGCATCTTTCCCCCGGCTTCTGCGCGTTCCCGACGACGCTCGGACTCGTGGAGACGCTGCAGGTCGCCGCGACCGACGACACGCGGGAGTTCGGCACCATGAAGCCCGAGGCGACGCCCGCGATCGCCGTGAACCCGGACAGCGATCTCCTGACCGTCGCGCGCGCGGCGGGCATCCTCCTCGCGGTCGCCGCACCCGTCGGCGGCACGATCTCGGGCGCCGCATCGGCGATCCGGCTCGACGGCTGGACGACCGAGGATCTCACGGTCGACCCCTCGATCGGACTCGTCGTGACCTGGCCCGTCGTCGAGCCGGCGCCCACCGTCGGCTCGCGCCGCTCGCCCGACGAGCAGAAGCGCCGCGCGCAGGAGGAGATCGCGCGCATCGGCCGCTTCCTCGACGAGATGCAGGCGATCCTCGCCGCGCGCGCCGCCGACCCGTCGGCGCCGCACGACATGCGCGCCGAGGCGATGCGGGATGTCCTCTCGGGCAAGGACCCGGTCTATGTCGAGGTCGGCAGCGC
>JBJOHC010000106.1:0-7438 GCA_046047955.1 Planctomycetota bacterium | reverse complement strand
CAGGGGCTCTCGCAGCGGCAGATCGCGGAACTCCTCGATGTCCCCGAGACGACGGTCGAGACGCGCCTCGCGCGCGCGAGGCGCATGCTGCGGCGGATCGTCTCCGAGGCCGAGGCGGAGGATGGAGGCCGCACCATGGCGGGAGACGGTGAAGCACGAAGGCCTCGTCCGATCGAGGCGGGAGACTTCCGATGAATGAGCGCGAATCGAATCCCTCGTCCTTCGACGGACTTCGTGAAGACGCGAAGCGTGGCGAGGCGCGTCATGGCGATGCGCGTCCTGTAGGCGACCTCCGCGGACCCACAGGCGAACCACGATGCGCGCGTGCGCCGCACGATCCGCGCGCCGATGCCGGCGCCGAAGCAGAGGACAGCGCGTTCGACGCGACCGACCTCCTCCTCGCGCGCGCGGTCGGCGGCGATCGCGACGCGCTCGCCGAGATCCGCCTGCGTTCGGTGACCGAACCGGGACTCCTCGACGAACTTCTCCTCTGGCAGGCCGACGAACTGCGCCTCGCCCGACTCTCGCGCGAGCTCGACTTCGTCGCCGATCGGAGCGAGGCGCCGTACGCCGCGCCGCGGCACGCGCGGTTCGCGCGACTCGGCTGGGCGGCGGCGGCGGTGCTCGCGATCGGCTGGGCGGGACAGTCGTTCCTCCCGCGGCGCGCGCCCGCGCCCGTGCAGGTCGCGGGAATCGCCGAGGCGCCGTCGTTCGCGAGCGCCGACGAGGCGTTCGACGCCTATGTCGCGAAGGCGCGCGCCGACGGCGTGATGGTCGGCGATGTCGCCCCGCCCGTCCTCGTCTCGTCGCGCGAGCTCGTCGACGGCGGCGGGTTCGAGGTCATCGTCGTGCGGCAGGTCTACGAGCGCCGCCGCGCGCCCGAGTTCTACGGCGTCGCGCCCGCCGACGACACGGGTCGGATGCGGCGCGTCGTCATCCGGCCGCGCACCGAGTCGATCCGCTGACGGATTTCCGACGGATCGCGACGCGGCGCGCATCCATCGCGCGTCGACCGGATCCTCGGCAGTCGAATCCCGCCATCCACCAGAGCCATCCACCACGGCACATCAGGAGCCAACCGCATGCCTCGTCCTTGCTTCATCCGTCCGTTCCTCGCGCCCGCGTTCCTCGCGGCCGCGCTCGCACCCGTCGCGACCACGCTCGCGCTCGTCCCGCAGGAGTCGCGCGAGGTCGAGATCGAGACCTCGTCGACTTCGGTCGAGCAGTACCGCTCGGAGGCGAACGATGGTCCCTCGGTCTCGCTGCGCATCGAGAACGGCGAGGTCGCCGAGGTGCTCGTCGACGGTGAGAAGGTGTCCGCCGACCGCGTGCGCCGCGAGGGCGGGGCGTGGATCGTCGTGGGCGTCGATGGGGCGGAGCTCGCGCGGTTCGGCGCGTCGTCGGCCTCGCCCCGCGCGATCGTGCGTCGATTCCGCGGCCAGGGCGGGGCGGACGCGCTGCAGGCGATCGCCGGAGCGCAGCGGCTTCGGGACGGCGGTCGTGTGCCCGGTGCGCTCCCCGGACCGATGGCGGCCGCATCGCAGCCGAAGGCGATGATGGGCATCGGACTCGGTCCGGTCGATGGCGCGCTCGCCCACCATCTCGCGATCGATCCCGCGAAGTCGACGATGGTGACCTTTCTCGTCGATGGTGCGCCGGCCGAGAAGGCGGGTCTCGAGGAGTTCGATGTCATCGTGTCGGTGAACGGTGACGCCGACGCGTCGCCCGATGCGATCCGTCGCCTCACGGCGACGGCGGAGCCCGGCGCGAAGGTCGCGCTCGAAGTCCAGCGCCGCGGCGAGCGGAAGACCTTCGAGTTGGAGCTCGCGCCCTTTGCGGCCGACGAGGCGACCCCCGCGGTCGTGATGGGCGAGCCGCTGTTCGAGTGGATGGCCGAGGGCCCCGACGGCGCGATCGCCGAGATCCAGGCCATGCTCGGTGGCGACGAGGTCGAAGGCGGCGACGGCACGATGTTCTTCTTCGGTCCCGACGGCGAGCGCCAGGAACTTCGCATCCCCATGATGCGCGCCATGCCGTTCCCGGGCATGCAGGGGATGGATCCCGGCATGTTCGAGGCGCAGATGGACGAGTTCGCGCGCCGCATGGAGGCGTGGGGCGAGCGGTTCCAGCGTCGCATGGAGGAGCGCATGCGCGGAGGCGGGCGTATGCCGATGCCGCGCGGCGCGTTCGAGCCGGGCGAGGTCGAGGTGTGGATCGAGCGGCAGGGTGAGGGCGATGGCGAGGATGGCATGCCCGCGCCGCGCCGTCCGCGCGCCGCGCCGGGTGCGCCGCGCGACGGGGCACCCGCGATGAACGACGACCGCATCCGCCGGCTGGAGGAGCAGGGCGAGCGGATTCACCGCCTGGAGGAGCAGTCCGAGCGGCTGCGCCGACTGGAGGAGCAGATGGAGCGACTCATGCGCGAGCTCGAGAAGGCGAACGCCCGCAACGGACGCGCGCCGAGCGACGCGTGACGCGCGATGCGTGGCGGTCGACTCCGCCGCATGGACATGTGTGACAGCGGCCTCGCCTCGCGCGGGGCCGCTTTTCTTCGCCTTCGCCGCGAGAGGTCGTGCGGGGCGTTCGCGTGGTGTGTCGCGTCGCGTGTCGCGACATCTTCATGGACACCTGCACCGCCACCTTCACCTTCATCTCTGCCTTCATCTCTGCCTTCACCTCTACCAGGGCAGCGCCGCGAGATCGACATTCCCGCCGCAGAGGATGACGCCGACATCGTCGAGGCCGCGCTGCGCGCGCATCCATCCGCCGCACGCGACCGCGACGCCGACCGCCGCGCTCGGCTCGATCGTGAGCTTCATGCGCTCCCAGGCGAGGCGCATGTGCGCGGCGATCTCCTCTTCGGAGACGAGGACGATCTCGTCGACGAGATCGCGCACGACGGGGAAGGTGAGCGTGCCGAGCGAGGTCCGCAGGCCGTCGGCGATCGTGACGGGCGGCATCGCGGGTTCGATCGCGCCCTTCGCCTTCGACAGGGCGGCGTCGCCCGCGAGCGCGGGTTCGGCGCCGATGATCCGGATCGAGGGCTTGAGCGCCTTCGCGGCGATCGCGATGCCCGAGATCAGTCCGCCGCCGCCGAGCGGCACGACGATCGCGTCGAGCTGCGGGCATTCGTCGAGGAGTTCGAGCGCGACCGTGCCCTGGCCCGCGATGACATCGGGATGGTTGTAGGGCGGGATCATGGTCGCGCCCGTCTCGGCGATCACGCGCGCGGCGGTCGATTCGCGCGCCTCGAGCGTGGGTTCGCATTCGACGACGCGACCGCCGTAGTCGCGCACGGCGGCCTTCTTCACCGCGGCCGAATTCGACGGCATGACGACATGGGCGGTGATCCCGCGCATCCGCGCCGCGAGCGCGAGCGCCTGCGCGTGGTTGCCCGACGAATGCGTGACGACGCCGTGCGCGGCGGCCTCGTCGGAGAGCAGGCGGACGGCGTTCGTCGCGCCGCGGAACTTGAAGGAACCCGTCCGCTGCAGGAGTTCGCACTTGAACCAGAGGCGGCGGGCGGAGATCGCATCGAGCGTGGCGCTGGTCGCGACGGGGGTGCGGTGCGCGAACGGGTCGATGCGGCGGCGGGCGGCGCGGATCGCGTCGATGTCCGAGGCGTGGGGCGCGCCGTTGGCGGTCGTCATGCGGGTAGCCTATCGGGATGGCCAGCGTGCCCTCGCCTGCGATCCGCCTCTATCGCCGCGCATCGGGGCGGTTCGCGGCGCTGCGTGAGGCACTGGCGCGCGCGGGGTTCCGAGGTGTCTCGCCGCCCGATCCGCTTGGCGCGTGGGAGTGCGTCGACGAAGCAGGGGTGCGCGTGCGCGGCGCGGATGGGCTCGTGCTCGTCGAGGCGCCCGATGCGCGCGCGGCCGATGGATTCGACGGGCGCTTTCGGCTCGCGTTTCCTTCGGATGGCGAGATTCCCGATGGGGGCGCGCCGCCCGAGGTGGTCGCGCTGGTCGCGGGCAGCGACGAGTCGGGGAAGGGCGACCGGTCGCAGGCGCTCGTCGTCGCGGCGGTGCTCGTGCCGTGCGCGGCCGAGGGGGAGGCGCTCGCGCGGGGCGTGCGCGACTCGAAGTCCTGTTCGCGCGACGAGGTGGACGAGCTCGCGGGTTGGGTGCGGGCGGCGTTTCCGCACGAGGTGCGCGTGATCGCGGCGGCCGACCGCGAGGCGGCGCTGCGCGCGCATGGAGGAAACGAGACGCGCCTTCTGGCGGCGATGCATGCGGAGTGCCTGTCGGCGCTGCGCGGACGGGAGCCGTTCGCGCTGGCGCGGGTGGACCGGTTCGCGGAGGGGCGTCCGGTGGCGGGTGCGCTCGCGGGGCGGTGGGCCGATGTGGTGGTCGACGAGTGCGTGCGGGGCGAGCGGCATGTGGCGGTGGCGGCGGCGTCGCTGGTGGCGCGCAGCCTCGCACGCCCCGCCCCACATCCCCGTACCCGCCAGACACCGTGATGTGGCGGATGCCGAGCGGAGCGTGCCGTGAACGCTCGATGCTTGCTTCCAAGCCACGCTCCCGCAGCACCTTGCGGCCAGCTCGCACGTGTACCCGCTTGGTACCCGCTTCAAGCGGGTACAAGCGGGTACGTGGCGGGTACGCGGAGTGGGGGAGGATCGCTCGCGAGACGCATCCCCGCCCCCAGCCGCCCCACACGCGCCGCAAGGAAACACTGCCCGGCACATGCCAGGCAGTGCCACGCACCTCACGCCACGTCCCAGGCACCCGCTTTCCTACCCTGCGCGCATGACCACCCCCAACCCCATCCGCCGCCTCCACGAGCACCGCCTCTGGACCCGCGCCAAGATCCTCGCCGCCGCCCGCACCTGCACCGACGCCGAACTCCGCCAGCCCGTCGAGATGGGCATCGGTTCGCTCTTCGCCACGATCGTCCACCTCTGGGGCGCCGAAGCCGTCTGGGCCAATGTCCTCGAGGAGGGCGACGCCGGCTTCACGATGCCCATCGCCGACGACTTCCCCACCCTCGCCGCGCTCGAGGAGGCCTGGATTCCCCTCGACGCCCGCTGGTCGCGCCTCCTCGACCGCGCCGACGACCCCGCGTTCCTCGCCGAGCCGAGGGTGCGCATCCGCGACGGCCGCACCTACGCCACGGCCGCGCACGACATCTTCCTCCATGTCTGCACGCACCAGCACTATCACGCCGCGCAGATCTCGAACATGCTCCGGCAGCTCGGGAAGAGCCTCGGCCCGAACGATCTCATCGTGATGGCCCGTGAACAGTGGCGCGGCTGAGTTCGCCACCCGCCCCACCGCTACACTCCACGCCACGCTCGGGGCGCCCTCCGCGACCGCGGAAGGCTGAGAAGCACCCGTTGAACCTGATCCGGCTCGTACCGGCGGAGGGAAGCGCTCGGCCGACCGTTCGGTCCGTCCGCGTCCGTCTCCCGGGAAGAACCGACCACGACTCCGTCGGTGCGGCGTCCTCACGACGCCCCCCGGCCCCACCCGCGAAGGACGCCCGATGATCACCACCCGCGCCGACTCGACCCCCGCGAACGCCATCCCGGTCACCGAACCCGCGATCGCCGCCGGTCACGCGCTGCCCGTCCACGGCGCGTTCAACCCCTCGAGCGCCGCCCAGGGAACGACGCCGGGCTCCTTCGCCCGCCGCGCCGATGTCGGCGGTCCGTACGCCTTCAGCTCGCCCGACACGCCCGGCATACCCGCGCCGAGCACGAAGACCGCGTGGGACTTCCTCCCCGACGGCTGGTCGACCGTCGTCCTCGCCGAACCACCCGCGGGTCCCGCCTGCGCGAACTGCTGCGGCGACACCCACGCCGCCGTCGAGTTCGAGAGCGCGCGCGGCGTCTGGCGCCGCGTGATCCACCCGAAGTCGTTCACGCCCGTCACCCAGCTCGAGCACGCGCGCCTCGGCACGATCACGCCCGAGATGGCGCGCGTCGCCGCGCGCGAGCCGCACCTCACCCCCGCCGAGGTTCGCGACGAGATCGCCGCCGGCCGCATGGTGATCCCCGCGAACCGCACGCACCTCGCGCACAACCTCGACCCGATGGCGATCGGCCGCGCGTCGAAGACGAAGATCAACGCCAACATGGGCGCGTCGCCCGTCTCGTCGGGCACCGACGAGGAGGTCGAGAAGCTGAAGTGGGCGGAGAAGTGGGGCGCCGACACGGTCATGGACCTCTCGACGGGCGGCGATCTCGACGCCTGCCGGGAGGCGATCGTGCGGAACGCGACCGTCCCGATCGGCACGGTCCCGATCTACTCGATGATCATCGGCCGGAAGATCGAGGACCTCACCGAGGAGATCGTCCTCGAGACCCTCGAGCACCAGGCGCGGCAGGGCGTCGACTACTTCACGATCCACGCGGGCGTCCTGAAGGAGCACCTGCCCTTCATCCGGAAGCGCCTCATCGGCATCGTCTCGCGCGGCGGGTCGCTTCTCGCGAAGTGGATGCTCGTCCACGACCGTCAGAACCTCATGTACACCGCGTGGGAGCGGATCTGCGAGGTCATGCGCCGCCACGACGTGACCTTCTCGATCGGCGACGGCCTGCGGCCGGGCGGCCTCGCCGATGCGACCGACCGCGCGCAGCTCGCCGAGCTCGAGACGCTCGGCGAACTCACCGAGCGCGCGTGGCGGATGGGCGTCCAGGTCATGATCGAGGGCCCGGGCCACGTGCCGTTCGACCAGATCGAGTTCAACATGAAGCTCGAGCGGCGCCTCTGCCACGGCGCGCCGTTCTACGTCCTCGGCCCGCTCGTCACCGACATCTTCCCGGGCTACGACCACATCACGAGCTGTATCGGCGCGACCGCCGCCGCCTACCACGGCGCGAGCATGCTCTGCTACGTGACGCCCAAGGAGCACCTCGGCCTTCCGAAGAAGGACGATGTGAAGCAGGGCTGCATCGCCTACAAGATCGCCGCGCACGCCGCCGATGTCGCGCTCGGCATTCCGTCGGCGCGCGACCGTGACGACGAGCTCACGAAGGCGCGCGCCGCGCTCAACTGGGAGAAGCACTTCGAGCTCAGCTTCGACCCCGACACCGCGCGCGCCTACCACGACGAGGATCTCGACGTCGACACCGACTTCTGCGCGATGTGCGGCCACGACTGGTGCAGCGTGCGCATCTCGAAGGAGATCCAGGAGTTCGCGTCGGGGAAGGACGAGGAGTACCAGCGCGGCAAGCCCGTCAAGAGCGCCGCGCTCACGCCCGAGCAGCAGGAGATCCTCGCGAAGCGCGGCGTCCTGAGCCCCGAGGAGATCCACAAGCTCGCCTCGAAGACGAAGAAGGCCGTCGGCGCCGCCGAGGGCAAGGCCTCGTGCCACTCCGACTACGTCGACCCCGAGACCGCGCAGGCCGTGCAGGCCGAGAAGACGGGTGAGCGCCTCGTCCAGGTGAACCTCGCGCCCGCGTACAACATTCCGACGGGCGATCGCGTGGTCTGAG
>JBJOHC010000105.1:0-17281 GCA_046047955.1 Planctomycetota bacterium | reverse complement strand
GAGGACGAAGCGGTTGCGCATGGCAGTGTGCTCCTGAGTTGGGTGGCCGCGAACGCCGCGGCACCGTCGAACGCCCGAGGTCGGCCGTCCATTGCCCAGCCCCGCACAAATCCGCGCGAAGGACGTCGGGGATGCCCCGCCGTGCCTCCGTCTTCGCGGGGGCGGCGCCGGAGACCGATCCCGTAGACTGCCCGCCGTTCAAGGGAGGACCCAGGATGGTCGAGATCACGATGCGGTATCAGGGTGCGCTGCGCTGCGAGGCGACGCACGGGCCGTCACGCTCCACGCTCGTCACCGACGCGCCCGTCGACAACCACGGGAAGGGCGAGGCGTTCAGCCCGACCGATCTCGTGGGTGCGGCGCTCGGGACATGCATGATGACGATCGTCGGGATCTACGCCGAGCGGCACGGGATCGATGTGACGGGCATGCACGCGCGCACGGTGAAGGAGATGTCGGCGACGCCGCCGCGGCGGATCTCGTCGCTGCGGACCGTGCTCACGATCCCGCTCGCACCCGACCATCCGCAGCGCGAGGCGATCGAGCGCGCCGCGCACGCCTGCCCCGTCCACAAGAGCCTCCACGCGGACATCGACGCGGCGATCGAGTTCGTCTGGGCGGGATGAAATGCGGGCGAAGCGGGAGGGAGCGGGCGCGAGTCGGGGTTTTCGCTAGTATTTCCGCCCTATGTCCACCGCCACCATCAAGACCGAAAAGGGCGATATGCGCGTCGAGTTCTTCGACGCCGATGCGCCGAACACCGTCAAGAACTTCCGCGACCTCGCCGGCAAGGGCTATTACGACGGCCTCACCTTCCACCGCGTGATCCCGAACTTCGTCATCCAGGGCGGCTGCCCGAACGGCACCGGCACGGGTGACCCCGGCTACAAGATCAAGTGCGAGCTCACGGGCGGGAACCAGCGGCACGACCGCGGCGTCCTCTCGATGGCGCACGCGGGTCGCGACACCGGCGGTTCGCAGTTCTTCATCTGCCACAGCCGCGAGAACACCGCGCATCTCGACCGGAACCACACCTGCTTCGGCAAGGTGGTCTCGGGGCTCGAGGTGATCGACGCGATCAAGGCGGGCGACCGCATTCTCAAGGTCGAGCTCGGCGAGTGAGCCGCACGGTGCGCGATGCGCGCACACCCGAAAAGTGAACCGGAGCGCGGCGCCCTCCTCAGGAACGCCGCGCTCCGTGTTTTTGCCGCCTTGCATCCACCCATGGCGGCCTGTCGGGCTCAGGAGATGAGAGCGATCGCGGATGGCGCGCGGTTCGCTCCGTCGGTCGGAGTCCGCTTGAAACGTTCGTTCTTCCAGCGTTCGGCGGACGCGGGGGCGTCGATCCCCCGCGCGGTCTTCGTCGGCTTGCGCGGGCGGAACATGGCGCGCATCACGGTGCGTTCATCCACCACGCGTGCCGTCCCGATCGTCCGTTCGCGCGTGCCTGGATGAGGGCGGTGCGGCATGCCGTGCGGACGCGGCGAGGTCGAGCCGACGCCGATCCCGCGACGCGACCCGACTTCCTCCGCCCTCGCGGGATGGAACGGGACCGTCGGAAGCGCTTCGGGCGCGTGGCCCGTTCCGCCAGGCTCCGTGGAGAAGTGTGGGTCGTCGTCCAAGCGGGCATCCTCGCCAACAATGATACACGGATCTGTGTTTCAGTAATAGGGCGGAAGCGAAGAAGCGACGCGTCGGAAAAGCGACGCGACCCGCCGAGGCGGGGCGCGTGCGGAAGGCGTCGGGACGGGTCGTGTGCCGCTCGGGAGGCGTCACGAGGCTCGGCAGGTCTTGAGCCCGAACGGGAGGTAGAGCGGGCATGTCGCGATCGTGGCGGTGAGCAGCATGATCGCGCCGACGGCGGCCGCGATGACGCCCGCCAGCGCACCCGAGGTCAGATCGAAGGCGGTGAAGGCGAAGACGAGGGCGACGACGCCGATGAGGGCGCGCACGAGACGGTCGGCGGTGCCGAGGTTCCTGCAGAGCATGGGGTTCTCCGGTGGGGTGCGGGATGCGTCGGATGACGCGGGGGGCGTCGGAGCATCGGACCTCGAGGCTGGTTTCATGCCATCGCGTTGAAAACCGCGGATGGGATGTCGTGAATCGCAGGTCGCCGCGTGCGATTCGATATCGTCGCCCGCATGACGCACAGGAACGACGGGATGCACGCGCGGGAAGACGAGGTCTCCGACGGTGATCGCCCGATCCCGAGACGGAGCTTCGTCGGAAGGAGCGTCGTCGGCGCGGGGGTGATCGCCGGCTTGGGGGCGCTCGAAGCGGACCGCGCGGCGGAGGGTGCGCCGTATGCGGCCGCTGCGATCTCGAAGGGTGGCCCCCTGTGGGAATCGGAGGAGGGCGCCGCGGGCCCGATGGTCGGTCATGTCGGTTCGCGCGAGGCGCGGCTCTGGCTTCGGCCGGCGCCCGATGCGACGCGCGCCTGTCGCTGGCGCTGCCGCGTGACCGAGACGGGTGAGAGGGCGGATGGCCAAGGCGCGCCGATCGAGGCCGAGGCTGCGCCCGATCCCGATCACGACTGGACGGTCGTTCTCGATCTCGTCGGGCTTCGTCCCGCGACCGGCTACCGCGCCGAGCTCGAGCCGATCGGGCTCGCCGACGCCGCCGTCGCCGCGGCGCGCATGGAGGCGACCTTCGCGACCGCGCCCGAGACGAACGCGGCGCGCGTCGTCCTCGGACTCGGCTCGTGCGCGCCGAGCGTGCCCGACCCGATCTGGACGCAGGTCGTCGACGAGGGCTGCGAGGGCTTCGTCCTCCTCGGCGACACGCCGTACATCGACGACGACCGTCTCGCCGTCGCGCGCGAGAAGCACCGCGCCTTTCTCGTGCAGCCCGAGATCGCGCGCATGATCCGCTCGATGCCCGTCTGGGGCACCTGGGACGACCACGACTTCGGGAGGAACGACGGCCACGGCGACTTTCCAGGGAAGCATGTCGCGCGGCTCGCCTTCACCGAATACCGCGCGAACGCGACCTTCGGACAGGATCGCGACGGTCGTCCGCAGCGCGATCGCTTCGGCGAGGCGCGCGGGATCCACACCTCGTTCCGCCGCGGTCCCGTCGAGGTCTTCCTCCTCGATCCGCGCTGGTTCAGCCGCACCGCGCCGAGCTGGGCCGATTCCGCGCAGCCGACCTGCCTCGGGGCCGCGCAGTGGGCGTGGCTGCGCGAGGCGCTCCGCGCGAGCACCGCGACCTTCAAGCTCCTCGCGACGGGCATGATCTGGGACGACAAGGGAAATCCCGAGAAGGACGACTGGCACACCTATCGCCACGAACGCGACGCGATCCTCGACCTCGTCCGCGACGAGCGGATCGCGGGCGTCGTCCTGATTGGAGGCGACATCCATGTGTCCCGCGCGCTGCGCTACCGGGATCGCGTCGGCTACGACCTCTGGCAGTTCATCACGAGCCCGATGCACGGAAGCACGATCCCGAGCCTCGATGTGCCGCATCCCGATCTCGTCCACCACGCGGTCGAGCCGCATGTCTTTCTCCGGCTCGCGGTCGACGGCACCGTCGACGATCCGTCGCTCGAGGCCGAGTGGATCGGGCGCGAGGGGCGGCGGATCTTCTCGGTGTCGCTCCGCGCGAGCGCGCTCGCGCCGCGGTGAGCGCGGTCATCGGTAGTGGAACTGCGCGGTGAGCCGCGCGTCGCCCGAGCTGCGCGCGCGCACCCAGTGCGCGCCGAAGGCGTCGGGAAACTCGTGGTGGAGGTACGCGCCCTTCCCCTCGAGCGTGAACGAGCGGTAGCCGACCCAGGTGCCGTCGCCGAGGAAGTCGATCTCGATCGTCACCTCGACGGGATCACGGCCCTCGTCCTCGCGAAGGAGGTGGAGCGACTTCCGGTCGAAGCCCGTCATGAGGAACGGGTCGCTCGGTTCGCCGCCGCGGACCTCGTCGTGCCGCCAGACCGCGCCCCAGCCCGCGGGCTTGCCCCACGAGGCGAGCTCGTCGATCGAGCCGAACCAGAGGCCGCTCTGCGGCTGGCCGACGGCGTTGTCGGTCTGGTCGCCGGCGAGGACGAGGGCGCCGCGCCAGTGGACGAAGTCGGGGCAGATGCGCAGGTGCGTGCCGATCGGGCGGATGGGCTGCAGCTGTCCGCCGTAGACGAGCGCGGGGAGGTCGTAGAAGAGGCCGAAGGCGTCCATCAGGTAGCGCTCGGTCTGCACCTCGCGGATCCGCATCCACTCGGTGTTCCAGGTGTGGCTCCACGACGCCGAGCCGAACGGCAGCCGCATGCGGCGCCACTCGCCGCCGTGGAGGACGCGCAGGATCACCGACGCGCGGTCCCACCCGACCGCGTAGAGCGTGTTGCCGTAGTAGGCGCCGGGTCCCTGATTCTGCTTGCCCGCGACCTCGATGAACGGGTTCCGTTCGAGGATGCGCCACGGGCCCTTGCCGTCCCACTCGGCGAGCCGGCCACCCGAACGCGTGCCGAGATGCTCGGGCTCCTCGTAGGTGTTGTTCGCGACGACGAGCCGTCCCTGTGCGGCGTGCGCCGCCTTGAAGTGTCGGTAGGCGCCCTCGTCCCAGTCGAGCTCCTTCGTGAGGTCGAAGAGCTGCTTCGATTCGAGCGTGCGCGCGTCGACCTCCCAGAGCAGACCCTCCATCGAGAGGAAGTGGAGCTTGTCGGGATCGGTGAGGTGGTTCGTCGTCGCGGTCAGGCGGTGGCCCTGGAGCGCCTCGATGGTGCGGACCGTGCCCTTCTCGTCGATCGCGTGCGGTCCGAGGAAGACCTGCCCGCTGCGCCAGTGGACGAAGCGGTTGGCGAAGGTGCCCGTGACGCTCGCGGGATGGAGCCGCCACGAGAGGTCGTCGCGGATCTCGTAGAGGCCGAGGCCCGAGCCGCGCACATGCGCCACATAGCCGATCGCCCAGAGGCGGTCCGCCCAGGGGATGAGGGCGCCGATGCCCGCCTCGCTGCGGCTTCCCGTGCCCGGTGCGGAGACGGCGAAGTGGGGGAACACATGGCCGCCGTCGACGCTCGCGGTCGGCGCGTGCCAGCGGTGCGCGTCGTCGTCGGAGGCCGGAGCGGGACCCGCCGCGAGGAGAAGCGCGAGGATGGCGGTGGTGGTCATGCGCGGAGCCTATCGCCGGCGGCATGGCGCCGGGATCCATGCTCGCGTAGAACTGCGGCATGCTCATGCCGATCCTCGCCGCGCTCGCACTCGTCGCCACGGCCGTCGCCACAGCGGTCACCACAGCAGTCACCACAGCAGTCACCACGGCCGCCGCCACGCCGCCCGAAGCCACAGATGGAAGCGAGTCCCGCTGGGAAGTGGCCTCGCGCACGGATGTCTTCCGCTCGGGTGAGGGCGGCGTCGACACCTACCGGATTCCCTCGGTCGTCGCGACGAAGTCAGGCGCGCTCCTCGCGTTCGCCGAGGCGCGGCATGGAAACGCCTCCGACACGGGCGACATCGACCTCGTCGTGCGGCGCTCCGAGGATGGCGGCGCGAGCTGGTCGGACATCGCGGTCGTCTGGGATGACGGCGCGAACACCTGCGGCAATCCGTGCCCCGTCGTCGATCCGGCGACGGGCGCGGTCGTCCTCCTCGCGACGCGGAACCTCGGCGTCGACCACGAGCCGCGCATCATCGACGGGACCTCGAAGGGGACGCGCACGGTGTGGGTGCTGCGGAGCGCCGACGACGGTCGGACCTGGTCGGCGCCCGAGGAGATCACGGCGACCGCGAAGCGCCCCGACTGGACCTGGTACGCGACGGGGCCCGGCGCGGGGATCGCGCTCGAGCGCGGCGCGCACAAGGGACGGCTCGTCGTGCCGTGCGACCACATCGAGGCGGGGACGAAGCGCTACCTCTCGCATGTGATCTGGTCGGACGACCACGGGAAGACCTGGTCGCTCGGCGGCTCATCGCCGTCCGACCAGGTGAACGAATGCGAGGTACTCGAGCGCGCCGACGGCACGCTTCTCCTCAACATGCGCAACTACGACCGCACGAAGCGCGCGCGGCAGATCTGCGAGAGCGCCGACGGCGGCGCGACCTGGACCGCGCAGCGCTTCGACGAGACGCTCGTCGAGCCGATCTGCCAGGCGAGCCTGCGGCGCATCGCGTGGCCCTCGGCGGACGGCGCGCCCGGGCTCGTCGCCTTCTCGAATCCCGCGAGCGCGGGGGCGCGCGAGCGGATGACGGTGCGGTTCAGCGAGGACGACGGGCGCACCTGGCCCGAGTCGATCGTCGTGCATGGGAAGGGCGCCGCGTACTCGTGCCTCGTGGCGCTCCCGAGAGGCGAGGTCGGGGTCCTCTACGAGGCGGACGGCTACCGGCGCATCGAGTTCGCGCGCATTCGGCGCGCGGGCGATCAGGGATCGAGCGGCGCACCCGCCGACGGAACGGGCGCGAGCGGCGAGACGCGCGCGACGCCACCGTCGGGCATCCGGACCGAATAGCCGTTTCGCGGCGCCAGGATGTCGGTCGAGATGATGTTCGCGCCCGAGGCGAGGGCGGCGTCGCGTCGCGTGGTGTCGCCGCGGCGAGGTTCGCGAAGGTCGGCGTCGGCGCGGGTCCGCACGAGAAGTCCGCGCGCGCGGGCGCGTGCGATCGCGTCGGCTTCGCCGACGGGGTCGTTGAGGACGACGAGCGAGGCGTCGGGATCGTCGGGATCGAACATCGCGAAGAGTGCGGAGCCCGCGAGCCGCGGGAAGAGCGTGCGAAGGTCCTCCATCGAACCCCGTCCCGAGGTGATGACGAAGAGGATCCGACCGCGCAGATCGTCGACCGCGGGCCATCCCTTCGCGCGGATCGCCTCGGCGAGCGTGGCGTGGTCGCCGCGCACCATGTCGGGCGTGACCAGCCCGTCCTCGCCGATCGTCGTTCGGACGAGCGCTTCGAGGGCGGCCACATGCGAGCGCTCCCACGCAGCGGCCTCCGCGAAGTCGAGGAATCCGCGGTCGCCCACGGTGACGGCCACGCACTCGAGCATGACGACGATCGGCAGATGCGCGGGATGCGCCGCGCTCCACGCGGCGAGATCCTGCAGGCAGCCAGCGAGCGTCGGGCAGTTCGACTCCTGGTCGAGGTCCGGGACATGCAGGACCTGAAAGCCCGGCGCGCGTCGCGCGGGATCCTCGGCGCGGCCACGGATCGTGAGCGGCGTCGCGAAACGGCCGCCTTCGTCGTCGACGAACACATCGAGTTCGAAGGCCCGGAAGCCCGCGTCGAGTTGCGCGGGAAGCGGCGGGTGGTCGTAGTCCCACGCGATCGCCCGCGGGTCGACGAGGCGGTAGAGGCCGACATCGGGCCGGCGGTGGTAGGAGTTGTGCGAACCGATCACCTGGATCTGATCGAGGCGCAGCGGCGCCGAGAACGGAGTCGGTCCTCCGACTTCGACGGCGTCGAGCCGGAGGGGCGGACGGGCGCGCCACGGTTCGACGGGACCGATGGTCGCCGCGAGGAGCGCGATCGAGCCGGCGAGGAGGGATCTGGAACGGTTGCTCGAGTGCATCGGGGGAGCCGCGCGCCGAGCGTAGCGCGGCGTCGGCGCGATGTGCCTCGCGGTGCGGCGGTGCGCGGCGAAAGCGCGACTTCGCGGACGCCCGTCGGAGGTCGGCGCGCTCGCGAGGCTATTCTCGCCGCCATGCGATCGGACGACCTCCCTTCCCGCGTCGAGCTCGAGGGAGCGGCGCCCCTCGGCTGGCGGCTCGAACACGCGAATCCACCGCTTCCCGCGGTCTTCCTCGAGCCGCGGACGCCGGAGCGCTTCCCCCGGCCCGAGACGGTCGTCGCGAACCACGCGCTCGCCGCGGCGCTCGGCCTCGATCTCGCCGCCGCCGCGCCGGCGGCGCTCGCGGCGCTCCTCGCCGGACAGTGGTGGCCCGACGGAGCGGCGCCCGTGGCGCTCGCGTACGCGGGTCATCAGTACGGACACTTCACGATGCTCGGCGACGGGCGCGCGGTCCTCCTCGGCGCGCAGCGTGCGCCCGATGGTCGGCTCGTCGACCTCCAGTGGAAGGGGAGCGGTCGCACGCGCTTCTCGCGCGGCGGCGACGGTCGCGCGGCGCTCGGGCCGATGCTGCGCGAGCACCTCCTCGGCGAGGCGATGCATGCGCTCGGGATTCCGACGACGCGCAGTCTCGGCGTCGCGACGACGGGCGAGACGATCCTCCGCGACGGGGCGAAGCGGGGGGCCGTCCTCCTGCGCGTCGCGGCGAGCCACCTCCGCGTCGGCACCTTCCAGTTCGCGGCGGGGCTCGGGGACGAGGCGGCGCTGCGCGCGCTTCTCGACCATGCCGTCGCGCGGCACGATCCGTCGCTCGCGGCGCTGCCCGCGCAGGAGAAGGCGGCCGCGTTCCTGCGGGCGGTCGTCGCGCGACAGGCGGCGCTCCTCGCACGCTGGCAGCTCGTCGGCTTCGTCCATGGGGTCATGAACACCGACAACATGGCGGTGTCGGGCGAGACGATCGACTACGGCCCGTGCGCGTTCCTCGACGCCTATGCGCCCGATACGACCTTCAGTTCGATCGACCGCTTCGGGCGCTACGCGTACCGCACGCAGCCGGGCGTCGCGCAGTGGAACCTCGCGCGGCTCGCCGAGGCGCTCGTGCCGGTGCTCGACGGAGACGAAGCGCGTGCGGTCGAGGTCGCGAACGATGCGCTCGCGGCGTTTCCAGCGGCGTTCCGCGCCGAGTGGCTCGCGGGCATGCGGCGGAAGCTCGGACTTGCGGGCGGGGAGGATGGCGACGAGGGGCTCGCGCAGTCGCTCCTCGCGGCGATGGAGGCGGCGGGCTCCGACTTCACGCGGACCTTCCGCGCGCTCTCGATGGGCGAGGAGCCCGCGGAGCTCGCGGAGTGGATGCCGCGCTGGCACGCGCGGCTCGCGCGCGACGCGCGCCCGCGCGACGAGGCGCTCGCCGCGATGCGCGCGGCGAATCCCGCGATCATTCCCCGCAACCACCGCGTCGAGGAGGCGCTCGCCGCCGCCGAGGGATGCGGCGATCTCGCGCCGTTTGAACGGCTCCTTCGCGCCGTGTCGCGGCCGTTCGATCCGCCCGCGGACCTCGCCGATCTCGCCGAGCCGCCGCCGCCCGAGTGGCGCGGCTACCGCACCTTCTGCGGGACCTGAGCGCGGCGTGCCGCGCGGGCGCTCGGCGCGGACCGTTCGCTAGACGTTCACGAGATCGCCGTGGTCGGGGCGCGGGTCGCGCAAGTCGATGCCATGCTCGGCGACCGCCTTCAGGTTCGCGAGGGAGAACGCCCAGCCCTGCCGGCAGCCGACATGCGCCGATTCGACGAGCGCGAAGTCGCGCGTGGGGCGCATGCGCTGCTCGAGCACGAGCGTGGCGCCGCCCGCATGCGGCTCGAGCCGGAACTCGACGGAGCCGCAGTCCTCGTACCAGCCGATGCGGAGTCGCGCGGCCGCCTCGCGCGTCGTCGCAGGCTCGTGCGATTCGATCGCGTTCGTCTCGGTCGCTCCAGTCGCCGCGTCCGCGGAGGGTTCCTGCGCGAGCGCGGGCCAGGCGAGGGTGAGGCGCCCGCCCGCCGGCAGCGGCTCGTCGGGCGCGCACGCGGTGCCGTCCGCACGCGAGGCGGTCGCGCGGCGGACGAGCCAGCGTTCAAGCCCCGCAGTGGTCGAGAGGAGCGGCCACGCCACGGTGGGCGCGGCCGCGAGATGGACGCGCTGCGTGAAGCGCAGCCAGTCGCGCGTCGTTCCCGTTCCGAAGAGGCTCATGCGCCACGGCTTCACCTCGACCCGCATGACGCCCGCGACGACCGCGGGATCGGCCTGCATCCGCGCCGCGGCCGCGGCGGCGTCGAGCGCGCCGAAGACGACGAGCCCGAACGAGCCGTCCTCGCATGGGCCCGCGGCGATGACTTCGCCCGCGCGGACGAGCGACTCGAGGTAGGCGAAGTGCGCGGCCAGCGCCTCGCGCTCGGCTGTACTCGGATCGAGATGGAATCCGTTGCGGATGGGCGTGAGAAGCGCGATCGCGGCCATGCGCGGAGGGTACGGCTCCGCCGCGGATTACGACGGATCGCTGCGGCGCGCGAGGAAGAACGCGTATCCGAACCACGCGCCGAACGCGTCGAAGAGCCGCATCTCGGCCTCCTCGGCCGCGACGATGGCGCGGGCCTCGGGCGCGTGGCCGTGACGCGACAGGAACGCCTCGAAACCCGCGCGCAGAGGTGCGAAATAGTTGTCTGTCCAGCACCGTGGCGGGATCGGGAAGAAGCCGATGGGCGCGTAACCCGCCGCTTCCAGCGTGCGCAGCCGATCGGACGGCAGGCCGATTCCTGGATACTCGCGCCGCCAGTGGGCGTCGATCTCGGCGGGGCGCTTCTCGGTGGTCCAGACGAGATCCGAGACGACGAGGACGCCGTTCGGCTTCAGGAAGCGGCGCCACGCGCGAACGCCCGCGTCGAAACCGATGTTGTAGATCGCCGCCTCCGACCAGACCGCATCGAGCGATTCGTCGGCGAAACCGGGCGCCTCCATCGTTCCGACGCGGGCATCGATCCGCGCCGCGAGACCCGCCTCCGCGGCGCGCTCGGCGATCCGTTCGACGAAGCGCGGTGCGGCGTCGATCGCGGTGACATGGGCCCGAGCCGAGCGCGCGAGGACGAGCGCGGAGGCGCCGGTTCCCGCGCCGAGATCCGCGATCTCGAGTGGAGCCGCGGCGGCGGGGCGGGCGGAGGCGAGTCCGGCAAGATCGAGTGCGCGCACGGTTTCGACGTCGCCGCCCGGGCCGAGCCGTTCGTTCCGGGCGTGCAGGTCGATGATCAGCTCGATCGGGTCCATCATCGGCGACTATAGCGCGCCGCCGTGGGGCATCCGACGCGCTACGGCGCCATGCCGTGTCCGACGCGGAATCCCTTCGATTCCGCTCGTTGCCGCCGATTCCGTGGATTGCGCGTGGCGCACGGGTGGAGATGGGGTACCGTCACTTCATCGCGCCGCGCCGCCGCGAAGCGACTCGATCGAAGGAACGACCATGCCGGACGCACGCTCTTCGCCGCTCACCGCTCGCATGCGCCCGATGTCCCGTGCGCTTTCGGTTGCCTCGCTGGCGGCCATGTGCGCCGCGGCCGCCGCCGACGAGATCGTGCAGGAGGGCTTCCTCTCGGGATCGGCGGGTCCCGCGAACGAGCACTCGATCGACATCGAGCGATTCGACACGCTTGGCGGTTCACTCACGCTCCTCGAGGTACGGCTCGACTTCACGACGATCCTCTTCGCCGAGAGCGTGACGAACGGCGCGGGGGGCGTGGTGCACGGGACGGCGGAGCTCTGGGCCGACTACTTCTTCGCCAACGGCACGCCGATCGCCGAGACCTCGACCTCGCACGACGTGATGATCGACAACACCGGAAAGCCCGTCGCGACGCTCTATCTCGACATCGACGAGCAGACGGTCTCCTTCGTGAAGCCCGTCGCGCTCGAGCCGTGGACAGGCACCGGCTCGATCGCGCTCGAGGCGCTCGCGCAGCTCACCGTCGCCGCGGATCCCGAGGGCGTCGTCGAGTGGTTCGCGGGCGGCGAGGTGTCGTGGCGCGCGACCTTCGTCTTCGAGGAGACGCCGCCGTGCGCGGCGGATCTCGACGGCGACGGCGCGGTCGGGAGCACCGACCTCGCGCAGCTCCTCGGCGCGTGGGGCACGCCGGGCGCGGACCTCACGGGCGACGGCGCCACCGGCGCCGACGATCTCGCGGCGCTTCTCGCGGCGTGGGGCGGCTGCTGAATCCGTCCGTCACTCCGCGTTCGAGGGCGAGACGTCGGCCGGGATGGACTCGGAGGAGTGCGCGCTCCGTTCCGCCGCACCCGACGCGGGCGCGGGCGCAGGCGCGGGCGCCGAGATGGTCGTCACGGGGGTCTCGGGGGTCTCGATCCTGCCACGCACGGTCCCGCTCGATCGGCCCGTGACGAGATCGGTCAGCATCGTCGCGAGGAGCGCGTCCATGGTCGCCTTCACCGACGGCGAGATGCCCACCACGCCTTCGGTCGAGAGCGTCGCCTCCGCGGTCGACTGCCAGACGAGCATGCCGGTCGGTGTATGCCAGAGTTGCAGCGCGGCCTCGATCGTCGTCCAGCCCGTCCGCAGGAAGGAGAAGCCGGCGAAGGAGAAGCGCGTGGCGTTGTCGCGATGGACGTCGACGAGCCGCGGCAGCAGGAGATACTCGACGCCTGCGCGTTCCGCGATGCGACGGCCGCCCTCCTTCGGCAGCAGCGACTGGGGCCTCGAGCTGGCCAGGAGGTCCTGCAGCGCGCCCTCCAGTCCGGTCGCGATGCAGGCGTTCACCAGCACGTCGCGGTGGACGACCGAGTAGGGCTCTTCGTCGGACTCGAAGATCGAGAACATGCCTCCGCGGTCGTTGCGGAGCGCCTTCGCGAGGGCCATGTCGAAGGCCATCGCCCGACCGGCGTCGCTGCCGATGGCGGGAAGGATGCCGACCCGCGGTGGATCCGCCCGAAGCAGCTCGGTGGCGTCGCCGAAGTCCACGTAGGTGCGCGTCTGCGTATCGACGCCCACTTGCAGGCTCGCTTTGGTGCATCCCCCGAACGTGACGACGATCCAGACGGTCGGCGCGGAGAACGCGAGCAGGCGGGCGGTCGACATGCGACGGAGGGTATCAGATCGCAGTCACTCCCTCGGCGGCTGTCGGGGCGGCGCGGCGCCGCGGCCGATATATTTCCAGAAAGTTCTTGTCCGACAGGCGCTTGCGGCTAGGGTGAGGTGGCCGTCGGGCGCGCACGCCTGCCGCGCGTTTCGGGAGTGGAGCACACGATGCCGATGATTGCGATCGCCTTGATGTCCGTTCTCGCGTCCGTTCCCTCGGGTGCGCTCGCCGACTGCAACGGCAATGGAATCGACGACTCGATCGACCTCGCGGGGCCGATGCCGCTCGGCTACTGGCGCTTCGAGGGGAAGGGCGGGACCGTCGTCGACCACGGGCCGAACGGCCTCGACGGCTTCGGCTCGGGGCTCGTCTGGGTGGCCGACGTGGCCGATCCGCGGGTTCCTCGGACCGCGGAGCCGAACACGCGCGCCGGACTCCTCGCGGGCGCCGGCCTCGTCAGCGTCGGCGATCCCGAGGGCGTGCTCACGCGCGCCGGCGGCGACCTCGCCATCGAGGCGTGGGTGCGTCTCGACCAGCTGTCCGACGCGAGCTCGGCCGCGCAGCGGCAGTTCCTGCTTCAGAAGAAGGCGATCGGCGCGGGCGACGCGGGGCTCGACTACGCGTTCCTCGTCCAGAAGGGCGGCGACTTCTCGGGACTCGCCGCGACCTTCGGCAAGATGGACGGCTACACGGGGCGGGAGCTCATGCTGCTCTTCGGCACGGGTGGCTCGACCTGGGCGGTCGTCTCGAATCTGGAGGTTTCGTCGACGGACTGGCGCCATGTGTCGGTCGCGTACGACGGCGCGACGCGCGAGGTCCGCTTCGGCGTCGATGGCGCGTTCGAAACGATCTCCGCGCCCGGTCCGGGCCACTTCGCGAACGCCGGCCCTCTCACGGTCGGCGCCCACTCGAACGCGGCGGGTGCGTTCAACCAGTTCCTTCGCGGCGCCGTCGACGAGTTGCGCATTCTCGGCGAGGTCGTCTCCACCGAGCAGCTCCTCCGGAGTCCGGCGATGGCCGACTGCAACGGCAACGGCGTGCCGGACGGCTGCGATGTCGCCGGCGGCTCGAGCATCGACTGCGACGGAGACGGCCGCCCCGACGAGTGCCAGCTCGATGGCAACGATTGCGACGGCAACGGCGTGCCCGACCAGTGCGATCCCGACTGCAACGCGAACGGCGTCGCCGACGCGTGCGACCTCGCGACGGGCGTCTCGCTCGACTGCCAGGGCGACGGCGTGCCCGACGAGTGCCAGCTCGGCGTCGCTGCGGAACTCGCCTACGACAACGGCTGGGCACGCATCGCGTGGCGCGCCGACGAGACCTACATGGCGTGGCTCAACCGCTTCAACGTCGAGGCGGGCGCGGACAAGGTCGTCGGCATCGAGGTCCTCTGGGGCATCATGCCGCTCGGCACGGTGGTCGACGCCTACGTCTGGACCGATCCCGACGGCGACGGCAATCCGCGCGACGCCGAGGTGCTCTGGACCGGCCAGGCGACGGTCGGGCAGACCGACGCGCTCTCGTTCATCCCCGTGCCCGAGATCGACGTGGGCGACGACGGCGCGAGCTTCTTCGTCGGATTCATCATGCCTGTGACCGACCAGGACTTTCCCGCGTCGCTCGACATCGACGGCGTGCCGACGCCCGACCGCAGCTGGGGCGTCGGTTCGTGGACCCCGATCGACCCGAACGACCTCTCGTTCAACGCGGTCGAGTTCGGCACGATCAACGACCTGCTGTTCGGCAACGTGTGGGTGCTGCGTGCGCGGATGAGTGGCGCCGGCACCGACTGCAACGGCAACGGCGCGCCCGACCACTGCGACATCGCGGCGGGGCTGAGCGCCGACGCCGACGGCAACGGCGTGCCCGACGAGTGCGAGGACTGCAACGGCAACGGGATCGTCGACGGCTTCGAGATCGCCGCGGGGTCGAGCATCGACCGCGACGGCGACGGCGTTCCCGACGAGTGCCAGCTCCTCGCGAACGACTGCGACTTGGACGGCGTGCCCGACCACCTGCAGCTCGCGGACCGCGACTGCAACGGCAACCTGATCCTCGACGGCTGCGACATCTCGTCGGGATGGACGCTCGACATCGATGCGAACGGCGTGCCCGACGAGTGCGAGGACTGCAACGGCAACGGGCAGCTCGACTCGGTCGACATCGCGATCCTCGCGAGCGAGGACTGCGACGGCGACGGCGTGCCGGACGAGTGCCAGTTCGGCGAGCCCGCGTCGACGGTGCGCTACCAGTACGACGACGGCGTCCAGGAGGCGAACATCTTCTTCGCCGGCGCTTCGCAGCTCGACTTCGCGTGGATGAACCAGTTCACGGTCGAGCCGGGCGGCGAGTGGATCTCGGCGGTCGAGGTCGTGTGGGGCGACACCTACCCCGACCTTCCGGCGGAGGTCGTCGTCTGGACCGATCCCGACGGCGACGGCGATCCGACCGACGCGCGGGTCCTGATCACCGTCGACACGCGGTCGATGAAGATCGACTTCCCGAGCGACAACGTGAACGTCGTCCCGATCCCGCCGACCTTCGTCGGGACGGCGGGCGCCTCGTTCTTCGTCGGCGTGCACTACTACGACGTGTGGTCGAGCGCGAAGCCGATCGCGATCGATGTCGACGAGCCGCACGGCGGGCGGGGCTGGATCGCCTACGCCATCGGCGGGTTCGTCGATCTCGACAACCTGACGGCTGGCGGACTCTTCTCATGGCCCAGCCACGACCTGCTCGTTCGCGCGATCGGCGCCGATGGCCGCTTCGAGGCCGACTGCAACGCGAACCAGTGGATCGACGCCTGCGAGATCGCCGACGGCGCCACCGGAGACGCGAACGGAAACGGCGTGCCCGACCAGTGCGAGCTCGTCGCCGATCTCGATGGCGACGGAATGGTGAACGCGGCCGATCTCGCGATCCTGCTCGGCGCCTGGGGACCGGGCGCCGGCCCGGCCGACCTCGACGGCGACGGGCAGGTCGACGCGTCGGACCTTGCGATCCTGCTCGGAGCATGGGGCGGCTGACCCCTGAAACGACGCGCGCCGGACCATGGCGGTCCGGCGCGCGCGATCGATCGACCGTTCGAGTCGTCAGTCGCAGACGCCCCAGGAGCCGAGCAGGATCGAGAGATCCGAGGCGCCCACGGCGCCGTCGCCATCGAGGTCGGCCGCGCACGACTTGCCGCACGCGCCCCACGCGATCAGCATCGTCGCGAGGTCGGGCGCGCCCACGACGCCGTCGCGCGTGAGGTCGGCGGGGCAGGCGGGGCAGTCGTCGCAGTCCTCCGAGATGCAGGCGCCCGCGCCCTCGAGGATCGTGCCGCCGCCGCCGTTCAGATGGATCTGCGCGCTGGTCGGCGCGGTGTTGCCGCAGATGCGGGTCGACTCAAGCGACACGGTGCTCGAACTCGTCAGGAGCAGCGCGCCTCCGTAGCTGTCCGCCGAATTCCCGCTGATCGAGCAGCCGACGAGCGTGAGCGTGCCGCTTCCGACCGACACCGCGCCAGCGCGGCCTGATCCGGGGAACGCACTGTTTCCACTGGAGTTTCCGGTGATCCTGCAATCGATCAGCGTCGGGGCGGTCGATCCGCCCAGGAAGATCGCGCCACCCTGCCAGTTGGCGACGTTGTCGCGGAAGTGGCAGTTCTGGAACACGAGGGACACGCCGCTCAGGAAGACGCCGCCGCCGTAGTCGGCGCGCCCGTTCGCGAGGACGAGATTCTCAAGGCGGCTCTGTTCGATCGTGGAGACCGCCGAGAACACGGTCCGCACACCCTGGCCGTCGAGCACGGTGGCGGGACGCCCATCGGCGTCGACCGCGCCGCGGATCGTGAGGTTCTTGGCGTACAGCACCATCGTCGAGGCGAGCGGATAGACGCCCGCCGCGATCTCGACGACATCGCCCGCGACGGCGGCGTCGACCGCGGCGATCGGATCGGTGAAGTCGCACGAACCGTCGGGGCACACCGTGATCGTGTCGGCGCCGGCGGCGAACGCGACGGCGGAGGCCGTGAGCGCGGCGAGCGGACGGAGCGTGGCATGGCTGCGGGGGGCGGTCATCGGATGGTGCCTTTCGGTCGGTGCCGTGCGTCCGAGGCGGTCCACAAGGACTCGCGAGGCGCGCGGCGGATGGGAAGATAGCACGGCTTCCGCGTGAATCCTCCCTGTGGTTCCGCGATCGCGGCGAATCGCGCCTCCTGCCGCGCGTTCGGACGCGATGTCACCGCCGATGGCGACAGGAATCGCGAAAGGTCCGACTTTCCTCATTCGTCCCGTGACGGAGCGGCGTCCCGTTTTCCTGCCGTGTGTCACCTGATCGCAGTACAGCGACGGCGCGTCGCGAAGTTCGCGGGCGACGATCGCGTCCGCGCCGCGCGCTTCGTGCGATGATCGGCGCATGCCGCAGCCGACGCCGCTCGATGCCGATGCGCCGGGAGTCGACGAACTCCTTCGCGACTACGCCGCGCTCCGCACATGGGAGGTGCTGCGCGCCGCACGGTCGGTCGCGACGATCGCCGAGCTCTCCGCCGCGACCGCGCTCGACCGCGCGATCGTCCAGCGCCAGATCGATCTCCTCGAGCGCCACGGCCTCGTGCAGGTCGTCCGCGCCCGCAAGCCCCGCCGGTCGATCGGCTACCGCGTCGCGACCGAACGCATCGTCGTCGTCTTCGACGACCGCGATCCCGC
>JBJOHC010000104.1:0-11600 GCA_046047955.1 Planctomycetota bacterium | reverse complement strand
TTCAGCCACGACTGGCGGAACCGCCGCGCGAGGAGCGCGCGGAAGAGGAGCCCGCAGGCGATCGCACCCGCGGCGAGGAACGGCGCCGCGCGGAGCTCGCCGCGCGCCGCATCCGTCGTCGCCGCGACTCCGAGCACCACCCACGGAACGAGGTGTCCGAGGACATGCCAGATGGTGATGAAGACGAGAAGCCCGAGACTCCCGAGCCCCTCGTACGCGTTCTTCGCGAACCCGCGCCAGGTCTCGCCGAAGCCGCGGTACATGCGGCACGAGACGCTCTCCGTCCCGTCGTAGAGGTCGCTCCGGAACCCCGCGCGCCGCACCGCGCGCGGGAACTTCACACCGTCGTGCATCGAGTCGCGGAACCCCGCGTGCCCGCCGCTCGCGCCGTAGGCCTCGCGCGAGACGAGGATGAACTGCCCGCATGCGGCGCTCGCGGCGGGATCGCGCGTCGCGCGCATCCGCCCGAACGGGAGGTAGCCCATCAGGACGAAGTGGATGAGCGGAACGAGGAGCATCTCGCCCACCGAACCCGTGATCTCGTGCGGCACCGTCGAGACGAGCGCCGCGTCGGCGCGCCGCGCGAAGCCGAGCGCGCGCGCGACCGCGTCGGGCGCGAGCCGCACATCCGCGTCGGTGAAGAGGAACCACCCGATCGCGGGATCGTGCGCGAGCCCGTATTCCGCCATGCGGTGGCAGGCGTGCTGCTTGCCGTTCCATCCATCGGGAAGCGCGCGGCGCGGCACGACGACGACCCGCGCATCCCCGGCCGCGAGACGCGCGACGATCTCGCCCGTCCCGTCCGTCGATTCGTCGTCGTAGACGAACGCGCGCACATCGACCTCGGTCGAGGCGAGGACGCTCCGCACGCACGCCTCGATGTTGCCGCGCTCGTTGCGCGCGGGAATGCAGACCGCGACGCGCGTCGCGCGCGTCGATTCGGCGACCTCGGCGAGCGCGGGCGCCGCGCGATACCGCCGCATGTTCGCGATGCCGACGAAAAGCGACTGCGCCGACGCCGCGAGCGACGCCGCGCCGAGCCAGGTCGAGAAGACGATCGCCTCGAGGCCGTGCAGCGCGTCCGTTCCAGTCATCGTTCGACTCCGTCGGGTTCGCGCGCGCGAAGTTCGGATGCGTCGCGCTCGACGCGATCGCTTCGAACGCCGCGCTCGCTCGTCATGCCGTGCGTCATGCCGTGCGCCATGCCTTGCGTCACGTCTTGCGCAACGTCTTGCGCAACGTCTTGCGTCATGCCGTGCGCCATCCCGGACCCCGCGCCACGCCCCACTTCACGCGCCTCGCCGAGCGCCGCATCCACGCGCCGCCCCGTCAAGCGCATCCAGAGGTCGTAGAACGGATTCGCCCCGCTCGTCCGCGGCGTGAACGCGGGCGCGAACGGCTCGAAGGCCGCCGCATCGCGCGCGCGGACGAGCGCGGCGAGCGCGTCCTGGTTCGCCTGCATCGCCGCCGCGATCCGCCGCTGCCAGCCGAGGAGCCCCGCGCCCGCGCACGCGATCGGCTCGGCGCGCACGAAGACCTCGGGCTTCCGATCGGTCCAGAACGCGTACTCGATGGCGATCGACACCGCGCGATCAGGCGCGAGCGCGGCCGCGATCGCGGCGGCGCCGGGTCGCGGAACGACCTTCTCGCGCACGTCGGCGAAGGCGCCCTGCGGCGTCAGCACGAAGGCGAACCGCGGATCGCGCGCGGCGATCTCCGCGAGGTAGCCGCGCATCGCACCGAGGGTCGCGGGATCGTCGGGATCGACGCCGAAGAGCCCGACCCTCCGGAAGATGGCGAAGCGTGCGAGTTCGTGTCGGTCGATCGGACCGTACGGCGCACGCGAGGGGAAGAACGCGCGCCACGCCGAGATCGCGACGAGCGGATCCCACCACGACGCGTGGTTCAGGACGACGAGCGCGGGTCTCGCGCCGCCATCGACCGCCTCGAGCGCGGCGCGCGAGCCGCGCGCGAGCCGCACCGCGTGGAAGTCCCGCCGCAGCATGCGACCCACCATCGCCGCGAACACCGACCGCACGCGCGGCGACGGCGTCGCGGGCACGATCGCCGCGCGCGCGCCCCGTGCGCGATCCTGTTCGGCCGGCCGCGCCATCAGCGGACGAGCGCGGGTTCGCCGCGCGCGGGCGCGTAGTCGCCGAGAAGGCGCGACACCGCGGGCGCGACCTTCCCGACGCTCGATCCCGCGCCGAGCGAGGTCTCGCCGCGAACGGGATCGACGCCCACATGCTCGCACGCGCTCCACGCCGCGGTCACGCCCGACATCATCACCATCGGCGTGCCTGGACCGGGATTCACGCTGCCGCCCGCGAGGAAGAGGCCCTTCGCGACCGGACTCGTGTTGCGCGGCTTGAACCCGCCGTGCAGCCGTCCGTGCGACGCGAGGCCGTAGATCGCGCCGCCCGTCGCGTTGTACATGCGGTCGATCCCCGACGGCGTGAGACGCCGCTCGACGACGATGTGCTCCTCGATGTCCTCCATCCCGAAGCGCTTCAGCTTGTCGAGGATCACGCGGCGGTAGCGGTCGAAGAGCCCGCCGGGCGAATCCCAGTCGTGATGGTCGCGCCGGTACGCCGTGTGGACGAGGATGTAGAGCGCCTCGCCGCCCTCGGGCGCCTGCGCGGGATCGGTCGCGCTCGGCACGCAGAGGTAGAGCGTCGGATCCTCGGCGGGCTCGCCCTTCCGGTAGATGTCGTCGAACTCCTTGTGCGAGTCGCCCGAGAAGATGAAGCAGTTGTGGCGGAGGTGCTCGTAGCGCCGGTCGAGGCCGAGGTAGAGGACGACGCCCGAGCACGCGGGACCGTACTTCGAGGCGATCCGCCGCTGCTCGGAGAGCGCCGCGGGCGTCGCGACGAGATCGGTGTAGGTCCGCTGCACGTCGCAGTTCGAGACGACGATCTCCGCCTCGATCACGCGGCCGTCGTCGAGTTCGACGGCGCGCACGCGTCCGCCCGCGCGGTCGCCGTCGAGATGGATCTTCCGCGCGCCCACGCCGAGCTCCACGCGCCCACCCTGCTCGCGGAACACCGTCTCGAGCGCGCGCGCGACCATGCGCGTGCCGCCCATCGCGTACCAGCAGCCGTAGTCGCCCTGCGCGCTCGCGATGAGCGAGAGGATCGCGGGCGCGAGGAACGGGCTCGACCCGATGTACTGCATGAAGTGGTCGGTCAGCTGCGCGAGGTGCGGCTCGCGGATCGAGCGCTGCGCGGTGCGCGCGACGGTCGAGTGCATGCGCATCCGCAGCGCGTCGCCGAGGACGCCCGCGTCGGTCGGCGGCCGGCGCATCATGTCGCCGATCCCGCCGAGATCCTTGTAGAAGAAGACCTTCTCGCTGAGCCTGTACATCCGCCGCGCGAACTCGAGGAACTCGAGATAGCCGCGCCCCGCCGACCGCCCCGGGAACTGCCGGTCGAGATCCGCCGCGAAGTCCTTCGGATCGTCGCGGAGGTCGAGCACCGTGCCGTCCTCGTAGAAGCAGCGCCACTGTGGATCGAGCCGCACGAGCTCGAGGAGATCCTCGACGCGCCGCCCGCTGCGGCGGATGATGCCGCTCACGATCTCGGGCATGGTGATGATCGTGGGCCCCATGTCGAAGGTGAAGCCCTGCTCGGAGGTCACGTTCATCTTGCCGCCGAGGTGGCGGTTGCGCTCGACGAGAACGACCTCCCAGTCGCCCTTTCCGCGGAGCTGCGTGGTGAGTTCGGCGGCGGACGCGAGGCCCGCGAGGCCTCCTCCGATGACGACGGCGGTGCGCTTCATGCGTGCGTTCCTTCAGGCTCGTGACGGGGCGCGGCGCGGCCTGTACGGTCGGCGGCGCGCGATGCCCCGGCGGAATCGGTGGTGGAAAGTGGCTCGTGGATCGTGGATGTCTCGACAGGCGCGTGCGTCGCAGGCCGAGGCGCGGCGGGCTCGGGTCGCCTGGGGAAGGCGAGGAGTCGCGAGAGCGCCGCGCGCACGCGGTCGGACGGTTCGCCGAGCGGCGGTGCGAAGCGCGGATTCGAACGGGTGACCGTGACTTCGCGCGTGAGGCCGAGAAGCCCCGATGCGCCGCGCGAGACGCCCCAGCCGCTCTGCCCGTGGCCGCCGAGCGAGAGCCCGGGATGCGCCGACGGAAGGAGTACGGCGTTGAAGTGGACGAGGCTCGAGCCCGCGGCGCGCGCGCGCGCCTCGAGCGCGGCGTTCGTCCGGCGCGTCCAGATCGAGGTCGCGAGGTGCCGCGGCGCCATCGCGTGGAGCGCGAACGCCTCGCGCTCGTCGGCGACGGTGCGTACCGCGAGAACGGGGCCGAAGTGGCGGCCCGCGAAGAGCGCGGTTTCGACGGGACAGCCAACGATCGCCGCGGGCCGCAGCGTGCGGCCCGACGCCGGCTCGAGCGCGCCCGCGATCGAACGGCCGCCCGCGCGCACCGCCTCGCGCGCGACCTCCGCCGCGCGCGCCGCCGCTTCGGCGTCGACGAGCGTCGCGCGCCGCGCGCCCGCGACGAGCCGCGCGAGTTCGTCGGTGAACGCCGCCGCCGCGCCGCGCGACACGAGCGCGCGCCGCGGCGCCATGCAGGTCTGCCCCGCGTTCGCGGTGAATCCCATGAAGACCGCGCGCGCCGCGCGCACGGCGTCGGCGTCGTCGAGGACGATCGCGCTGTCCGAGCCCGAGAGTTCGAGGGTCGACGGCACGAGCCGCGCCGCGCAGGTCTCGGCGATCGCGCGACCGACCTCGGTCGAACCCGTGAAGACGACGTGATCGAAGCGCTCCTCGGCGAGCACCCGCGCACCCTCGGCGCGCGTCGCGGGCCGGATCGACACCGCGCCCCGCATCGAGGGAATCGTCTCGGCCGCCTCGGCGGCGAGCCCGACGAGGAACTCCTGCGTCGCGGGCGCGCGCTCCGACGGCTTCACGACGAGGTCGTTCCCCGCGACGAGCGCCTGCACCATCTGGATCCCGAGGAGCTGCACCGGGTAGTTCCAGGTCGCGATGACGAGGACGCGTCCGACGGGCAGCCGCTGCCGCACCGCGCGGTGCCCGAATCCGAGGAACCCACCCCCGCCGACCCGCCGCGGCGCGAGCAGCCGCCGCGCCTCGCGGCGATGCCAGCGGCACGACGCGAGCAGCGGCAGGATGTCGGCCGTCAGCGCCTCGAAGGGCGGCTTCCCCACCTCGTCGACGGTGCGCGCCACGAGTTCGGGATGACGCACCGCCACGAGCGCCCGGAAGCGGTCGAGCCAGCGCAGTCGGTCGTTGATCGGGCGAGGGTCCAAGGAGCGATCGGGGGGAGACGGGAGCCGCGGGATGGCCCGCGGACGGGACGGCGGGGCGCAGGGAGTGCCCCAGGGCCCCGCCCGGAGGTCGCCGCGCTTCGCGTTTGTGCGACCGCTAGATTCGCCGCCCGACGCGTTTTTCGCAATCGCACGAATTCACCCGATCCGACCGAATCCGCCCCCGATTCCGTCCCGAAGCCCGCGGCCATGATCGCGCCCGCCCGCTCGTCGAACGCCGCCCCTCGCCCCTCCCGCGGTCACGCGCCCTCGGTTGCGATCGTCGGGGCGGGCCCCGGCGGCCTTTCGATCGCCATGCTCCTCGCGGGCGCCGGGTTCGAGGTCACCATCCTCGAGGCGCGCGCCGAGATCGGCGGCCGCACCCGCCGCCTCGAGTCGGGCCCCTACGCCTTCGACTGCGGACCGACCTTCTTCATGATGCCGTACGTCCTCGAGGAGATCTTCGGGGCGGTCGGCATGGCGACCTCGGACTTCGTCGAGATGACCCGCCTCGACCCGATGTACCGACTCCTCATCGGGAACGACCGCGGCGCCCCGCCGACCCAGGTCGACGCGACGGGCGACCTCCAGCGCATGGCCGCGCAGCTCGACCGGATCGCCCCGGGCGACGGCCCCGCGTTCCTCCGCTTCATCGCCGACAACCGCCGCAAGCTCGCGCTCATGGAGCCGATCCTGCGGAGCCCGATCCGCGGCCTCTCCGACCTCATGACGCTCGACGCGATCAAGGTCGCGCCGGTCCTGCGGCCGTGGGAATCGGTGTACACGCACCTCGCGCGCTACTTCAAGGCCGAGGAGTCGCGCCTCGCGATGAGCTTCCAGTCGAAGTACCTCGGGATGAGCCCCTTCGAGTGCCCGAGCCTCTTCTCGATCCTCCCCTTCATCGAGTACGAGTACGGCGTCTGGCATCCGACGGGCGGCTGCAACGCGCTCGTCGCCGCGATGGCCGAGGCGTCGTCGCGGCTCGGCGCCCGGATCGAGACCTCGAGCCCCGTCGAGCGGATCCTCTTCGAGGGCCGCCGCGCGACGGGCGTCGTCGTCGGTGGCGAGGAGCGGCGCTTCGACCATGTCGTCGTCAACGCCGACGCGACCTGGGCGCTCAAGAACCTGATCCCCGCGCACCTCCGAGGCAGCGGCCAGCAGGACGCCGCCCTCGACGCGAAGCGCTACTCCTGCAGCACCTTCATGCTCTACCTCGGGCTCGAGGGTGAGGTCGACCTGCCGCATCACTCGATCTACACCTCGACGAAGTACCGGCAGAACCTCGCCGACATCGGCGAGGGACGGCTCAGCGAGGACGCCTCCTTCTACGTCTGCAACCCGAGCCGCCTCGACCCGACGCTCGCGCCCGAAGGCCACAGCGCCCTCTACGTGCTGGTGCCGACGAGCAACACGAAGGCCGCCGCCGACGGAGCGCCCATCGACTGGCGCAGCGCCGCACCCGCGCTGCGCGCGGAGACGATCGATCGCCTCGAGCGCGTCATGGGCATTCCCGACGCCGCGCGCCGGATCCGCGGCGAGATCATGATCACGCCCGACGACTGGCGCGCGCAGAACATCAACCACGGCGCGACCTTCAACCTCGCGCACAACATCGGCCAGATGCTCCACTGGCGCCCGCAGCACCGTCTCGAGGGCTTCGACAACCTCTGGATGGTCGGCGGCGGCACCCACCCGGGCTCGGGCCTGCCCGTCATCTTCCTCGCGAGCGAGATCACGAGCCGGCTGCTCTGCGCCGAGTGCGGCATGAAGAGCCCGCTCGACGCGCCGCACCCGCGCCGCCGCGACCTCGCCGCGCGCGGCGCCGAACTCGCTGGCGTGTAGTCTCGCCCGCGTGCCGCGCGGATGTCGCGGCGCGCCTCGACGCGATCGACGCGGCGCGCGACCCTTCGCCGACTTCAAGCGGTTCCGCGCGGCGAAGCGCGAGGCGATCAAGCGCTTTCGACGCGGGGCTCGCGGGCCTCGACGATGTCCTCATCGCACGGATGCGATCGCCGCGCGGATGTCCTCGCCGCACGGCGGCGCGCCCCGGAAACCGCGCCGTCCGCGCGACGCGGTTCATCGCTCACGCATCCTGCGCCCGATCGCGGAGATCCTCGGCGAGCCCGAGCGCGACGAGCGCGCCGCCATCCGGCTCGCGCCCGCGCGCACCCGCGGGTCCCATCGCGCCCGCGGGCCAGAACGCGGGGAAGAACGGCTCATCCGCGGAGGACGCCGGCTCGAGTTCGTCGAACCAGGTCGCGGTCGGGCTGAACTTCGCGAAGAACGGACGGCGCACGAGTTCGGGACGGCGGCACTGGAGATACTCGAGGACGAACACCTCCCGCCCGCCGACCTCCGTGCGGCCGAGGACGTGGACCTTGCCGGGCGTCGCCGACATGCTCGGACCGCGCACGGTCCTCGCGAGTCCCGACACCGTCGAGTACGCCGCCTGGAAGATCTCGTGGCAGCGCGCGAGCGGAAGCTCGAAGTAGCGCTTCGCCCCCGTGTCGCGCTCGACGAACATGTAGTACGGCACGCAGCCGAGGCCGACGCCCGTCGTCCAGAGTTCGCGCCAGACCGCGGCGTCGTCGTTCACATGGCGGATGCACGGGCTCTGCATGCGGATCATCGCGCCCGTCGAGCGGATGCGCGCGATCGCGTCGCGCGCGACCGCCGTCGACAGCTCGACCGGATGCGACGCGTGCGCCTGCACGCTCACCGAGCGGCCGCTCGCGACGATCCGCTCGAAGAGGCGGAGCAGGTCGTCGGCGTCGCCGTCGCTCGTGAAGCGCTGCGGCCAGTAGGCGAGCGACTTGGTGCCGATCCGCACGGTCCGCACGTGCTCGAGCGCGGGATCGTCGAGCACGGGCTCGAGGTAGCGCGCGAGCACCGCGGTCTTCATCACCATCGGATCGCCGCCCGTCACGAGGAGGTCGGTGATCCCGGGATGCGCGGCCAGGTACCGCGTGAGCATCTCGTGATCCTTCGCCTTGAAGCGCTGGTCGTCGCTTCCGACGAACTGCGGCCAGCGGAAGCAGAAGGTGCAGTACGCGTGGCAGGTCTGCCCCGCGGCGGGGAAGAAGAGCATCGTCTCCGCGTACTTGTGCTGCGCGCCGTGGAACGGCTCGCCGTCGACCATCGGCACGTTCAGCGTCATCTGCCCGGCGGGATGCGGATTGAGCGACTCGCGGATCTCCGCGACCGTCGCCCGCAGCCGGTCGCGGTCGCCCGACGCGCGCGCCTCGCGCACGGCCTCGAACTCGTCCTCGCCGAGCATGCCCCGCTGCGGGAATGTCAGCTGGAACATCGGATCGTCGGGCACGCGCGACCAGTCGATCAGGTGCTCGCAGACGTACGAGTTCGTCTTGAAGGGAAGCACCTCGGCCACCACCTCGACCGCCTCGCGCATCTCCGGCGACAGCCGCGACCAGACGGGATGTCGCGCGACGTTCGTGGCGGTGATGGCTTCGTAGCGCTCGGACTGCGTGGCGATCATGAAGGCTCCTTCACGGGCGGACGGTGCGGCGCGGAGCTCCCCGCATTCCGCGCCTCCCGCACCTCGGACGGCATCGCGGCGCCACGGCTTCGCCGGGGCGTCCTCGAAACTGCGTCTGTGAACCCGCGAGGGACCGCACTCCCGCGGCGCGCGCCTCCGTCGTCGGGGACGGCAGCGCCGGGAAGATCCGCGCGTCGGGCGCGGAACGGCCGGCGGACGCTCCTTCACGCCGCCTTCTCCTCGCGATGCAAGGGGGACCGACGAGGATAGTGCGCCGCGCGCACGATGGAGCGACGCGCGGCCAAGTATCCGCCGTATTGATGGATTGCTAGAGTTCCATCATGCAGACGAATACGAGAAATCCGGGCCCGATGCCGGCGCACCTGCATCCCGACCTCGCCGCGTTCATCGAGACGGTGCGGCTCGGCACCGTCTCGCTCGCCGCGAAGAAGCTGCGCCTCTCGCAGCCCGCCGTCAGCGCGCGCATCGAGCGGCTCGCGAAGTCGACCGGCGCCGCGCTCTTCCGCCGCGAGGGACGGATGCTCGTCCTCACCGCGCACGGCGCGCGCGTCCACGACGGCGCGCTGCGGGTCCTCCGCAGCTGCGAGGCGATGCAGGCGGTCCTCGAGAGCCGCGCGGGCGAGGCGGTGCCGCTCAGGGTCGGCACCGCCGACGCCGTTCCGAAGATCGTCGCGCGCCGCATCCTCATGCCGTTCGTGAAGGCGGGCATCCGCCTCGAGTGCCGCGAGTGGTCGTCCGACGCGATGCTGCGCGAGCTCATGTCGCACAGGCTCGACATGCTCATCACCGACCGCGAGCCGATCGGGCTCCGCACCGAGGAGCACGCGGTCGAGCGCATCGAGGGCTCGCCGATCGAGTTCTGCGTGCTCGCCGAACTCGCGCCGCGGATCCGCCGCGACTTCCCGCGCTCGCTCGCGAGCGTGCCGCTCGGGCTTCCCGCGTCGCCGAGCCCGCTGCGCGACCGGCTCGACCGATGGATCGCGCGCCATGCGCCGCGCGCGACGATCGCCGTCGAGGCCGAGGACCGCGCGCTGCTCCACCACTTCGCGCAGGCGGGCGCGTGCGCCGTCCCCGTCGCGAAGTCGACGGTCACGCAGGTCGAGCGGAGCTTCGGCCTCGCGCGCGTCGGCGAGCCGAAGGGCGTCGAGGAGACCTTCTTCGTCGTCCGGAGCCGGTGGCGCATGCCCGAGGTGCCCGCGGGCGAGGCGAGGGAACCACGCGAATCCACGGGATCCCGCGCCTCACGATGAGGCGCGCCGCGCGCCCGGCCCGGCTCCGTCCGACGGAACCTAGAGCCGCGTGCGGATCGCCCAGAGATCGGGGAAGAGCGGCGTGAACAGCGTGGTGCGCAGGTACGCCGCGCCCGGACTCCCGCCCGTCCCCTGCTTGAATCCGATGGTGCGCTCGACCATCTTCACATGGCGGTAGCGCCACTCCTGGATGCCCTCGTCGAGATCGACGAGCAGCTCGCACACGGTCCGCTCGGTCGGATGGTTGTGGTAGAGATCGAGGAGCGTCTCCTGCATCTCGGGCCACTCGGCGGGCGGCTGCGTGACGTCGCGGGCGAGCAGCGCCTCGGGCACGCGATGGCCGCGATCCGCCACGAAGCGGGCGAACGCGTCGTAGAGGGTCGGCTGCGTCCAGCGCGCCTCGATCGCGCGCCGCTCGGGCGAACCCTCGGGATTGTGGCCGAGGACCCGCGCGTTCTTGTTCCCGAGGAGGAACTCGAACTCGCGGAACTGCGCGCTCTGGAACCCGCTCGAGTTCGCGAGGAAGCTGCGGAACGAGAGGAACGAGACCGGCGTCATCGTCTCGAGGACGTCGATCTGCTGCACCATCGTCTTGAGGATCGTGAGCATGCGCTTCAGCGTCGCGCACGCCTCCTCCACCCGCCCGCCGACGAGGCAGCGCGCGAGGTGGTCGCCCTCGTGGAGCTGCTGCCTGAACCAGAGCTCGTACACCTGGTGGATGACGATGAAGAGCATCTCGTCGTGCTCGGGCCCGCCCGTCTCGGGATGCCGCGAGAGCGGCGCCTGCAGCGAGAGGAGCTCGGGAACGCGGAGATAGCTGCCGTAGGTGAGATTCACGCGCGGAGCGTACCGAAGCGCGACGCGCGGCGCGCGCATCGCCCGCTCAGCGCCCGCCCGAGCCCGCCATGCGCGTCACCTGCAGTCGGCCGTTGCGGAGATCCCAGCGGACCTCCTCGGCGCGGATCGGCGTGGGCTGGCCGCGCACGGCGATGGTCACGGTGCGGCCCGCCGTCGCCTTCAGCGTGGCGAGCCCCGTCTCGACCGAGTACTCGAAGTCGCCGCACTCGATGTCCTGCTCGGGCGTGCGGATGAAGACGGCGCCTGTCGCGCGGATCCCGAGAAGTTCGGCGGGACCTCCGAGATCGGCGCCCCGCTCCTCCGTGGCGGCGGCGGCCGGCGCGCCGTCGGGCGACGCGCCCTCCGTCCCGCGCGCGGCCGCGAGCGGACGCCGCACCGTCGCCTCGAGCCGGTCGCAGCGCATCGAGAGCGTGTCGTCGGCGCGGAGCCCCGCGTGCAGCATCTCGACATCGGTCTCCATCGCGATCCGGAAGACGTCGTCGTAGAGCCGCTCGAGCGCCATGCGCCGCTTCCAGCGGAAGCGCGTCGTGCCGTCGGCGCCGAGAGCGAGCGCGCCCTTCGCGCGCTCGACCGTCGGAGCGTCCGCCGAGGCGGGCATGTTCACGAGGATCGTCCCGTCGCCGACGACGAGCCCCTCGCGCGTGCCGAGGTCGTACTCGACATGCTCGCCCGCGACGCGGAAGACGCGCGGATCGCCCGTGCGCGCGT
>JBJOHC010000103.1:0-5169 GCA_046047955.1 Planctomycetota bacterium | reverse complement strand
CGAGGTCTCCCCGAGCGCGCGGAGAAAGGCGACGAGATCGGACCTCCCCCGCTCCCCGAGTCCGAGCGGTTCAAGGACCATCTCTCCGTGATGGCCCACGGGAGACGCGCCCTCGAGCGTGTCGTAGAACCGGACCACCTCCTCGAGCGAGGCGAATCGGCCGTCGTGCATGTAGGGAGCGGTGAGGGCGACACCGCGCAGCGGTGGCGTCCGGAACTGCCCGAAAAGGTGGCCCGACCGGCGCAATCCACGCACGACGGCGGCCTTCGGCGAGGTTGGCGCGTCGCTCCACCGCCCCGCGGCGTTCCACGGGTTCGCCTGCAGGAAGTCGACCGCGGCGAGGCGCGCAGGGTCGTCGGCGACGCGGCGATTGGCCCCGGGGAGGCCGAGATTGTGGAATTCCTCGTCGGTGAACGATGCGCCGCGGTGGCACTGGTGGCAGCCCGCCTTCGAGACGAAAAGGGCGAGCCCGCGGAGCGCTTCGGGCGCCAGCGCCTCCCCGCCATCCCGCCCGGGCGCGGCATCCGCGCCGGTCGCCGGGGCGACGAGCGACGCGACGAGCCGGTCGATGGGCGCCGGTTCCGAGAGAAGGCGGCGCTGGTAGGCGCCGAGCGCCTTCAGGATGTTCGCCGTCGCGAGGTCGCGCGCGTCCGGCTCGGCGAGGGTCGCGGCGTCGGGCATGGGACCGAAGCAGGTCTCGTAGAGCCGGCGCAGGTCGTCGTCGTCGCGCACGACGGCCACCACCCGCTCGCGCGTCGAGCCCATCTCGACTGGATTCTCGATCGGCGACAGCGCCTGCGACCAGAGCGAGTCGAACTTCCCGTCCCAACCCGTCCAGCGGCGGCGTGCGGCGTCGATGACGGTCGGGGCGTTGCGCGTCGAGTCGCCGATGCCGCGGGCGAGCGCGCGCCCATCGGTGAAGTGGCGCGCGGGATCGTGGCAGGTCGCGCAGGAGATCCCGGCGGGTGAAAGGCGCGTGTCGAAGAAGAGCCGATGCCCGAGTTCGGCCGCCACGGGATCGTCCGCGACGCGATTCGTCGGATCGGGCGGGAGCGCGGGGAGCGGCGACATCCGCACGATGCGCGCGACCTCCTCCTCGGTGAGCGAGGCGAGTTCGGCGGGAAGGCGCTCGCGGGAGACGGTGGGCGGACCGACGGGAACCGACGAAGCGGTGGCCGTCGCGAGTCCCGGCGACGGCGAGGCCACCAGCGCGGTGGAGGTCGGCGTCGCAGGCGAGGTCGAGGCCGCCTGCGCGGCGGAAGCCGCGACCGAAAGCGCGATCACCGCGCGATGCGCGAGATGCTCGAGGATGGTCCTACTCGATCTCGACATGCCACTGGGTCCGTTCGAGGATGCCCGACTCCTCGACATCGATGGCGAACACCCACTTGCCCGGCATGTGCAGGAGCAGGCCGCTCGCGATGAATCGCGCGGACGCGCCGTCGTCCGAGGCGCGGGTGACGGTCGGCACGAGGTTCATGCCGTGGCCGTGGTGCGGCATCTCGGCGTCGGCGAACAGACCCGCATCGGCCGCGAGGGCCGCGCCATCGGCGCGCCGGACCTCGACCGCGATCGCGAACGGCTCGAGTTCGGAGATCGCGCCGCCGACGGGCGCCCAGCGGATGAGATAGGTCGCGTCGGCCGAGCGGCCCTCGCGGGCGTCGGAGGGAAGCGGAAATCCCTCAGCACTGCTGGAATCGGCTCTGGTGGGATCGACTTCGGCGGGATCGGCACTCCGCGAGTCGGTGCGGTTCGACGACTCGGACGGCCGTTCCGACCGAGGCGCACGCGCGACGGAGCGCGTGGCGTCGGAAGCCGAAGGATCCGACGCCGCATCGCACGCGGCGAGTGCCGCGAACAGCGCGAGTCCGGCGCATCCGCGGATGGTGGTGCAGGAACGATGGATCACTCCTGGTCCTCCTCCGCGCTCGGCGCGGCGTCTTCCGCGGAAGCTGGCGCGGGACGCGCCGCGGGCGGCGGCAGCGCGGGCCGAACCGCGGGCGCCCCAGGCGAACCGATCCGCTTCCGGTCGTAGTAGCGGCCGAGTCCACCGGTCATGTTCCACGCGAACGGCGAGGCGTCGCTCGGTGCGAAGCGCTGAAACCTGTGGTTGCCGCGGTCGATCACGATCGAGCCGCGCGGCGTGCCGCAGATCGACTCGGGGGCGAAGAACTCCTCGTCGAGTCCGCCGCGCGACCCGACGACGACCGCGTCGCCCCACGCGCCATCGGTTCCGGATTCCGCAACGATGCACGCGTCTCGCGCGGTGTCGGCGACGACGAGCGTGCCGCCCTCGAGGATCGCGACGCCCGTCGGCCGCACGAACGCGATGCCGCCGAGTTCGCCGAGCGAGCGCCACGCGCCGTCCGGCGCACGCACATGGACAAGCCGCGCGACGGGATCGCTCACGACGAGCGTGCCATCCGCGCCGCGCGCGAGCTCGGCCGGCCAGCGCGCGTCCGCGGGCAGCGGTTCGATCGAAACATCGCCAAGCCGCGTGTCGCAGCCGATGATCGCACGGTTCGCGGCGTCGAGGAGAAGCATCCGCCCCGACGCGCCCGCCGCCTCGCCGACGAGCATGTCGGCGACGAGCGGCCGCCGCGGCGCCGCGAGAAGCGCGAGATCCATGCCACGCGCGAGCCGCGGAATGAACATGTCGACCTTCTGCAGCCCGTCGCGGTTCCAGTCGGTCGCCACCACCTCGATGCGCCCGCGCACGCGGTCGGCGATGTAGACACGGCCGTCGGCCTCGTCGATCGCGATCGCCGAGATCTCGCCGAATCGGCCGGGCAGCGCGCCGTTTCCACCGACGATCGAAATGTGGATCGGCGGCGTCGAGCGCGCGTCGAGGAGCGCGACCGACTGCGTCTCGACATCGACCACCGCGAGCATGCCCGCGCCGGCGGCGGACTCTCCGCCGAAGTGGCTCGAGATGTACTCGAGACTGCCCGCGGTCGGGTCGACCTCGTCGGGCTCGGGCTTCAGTTCGAGGATCTGCACGCGGTCCTCGAACGCCTCGGCGACCGCGACGAGCCGCCCGTCGGTCGACACCGCGACGCCCACGGGGTAGTGGATGCGCCCCTCGCCCTGCCGCGGCACCAGCGCGTGCATGCCGAAGAAGTCGGCGCGGCGCGAGTCGGGATCGATGATCTGGATGCGGTGGTTGAGCTCGTCGGCGACGACGATGCACCAGCCATCCCCGCGCGGCGCGATCGCGACATCGCGCGGCGAGTGGAACTGCCCGGGTCCGACCCCGCGTTCACCGATCCGCGTGGGCTCGTCGACGAAGCCTCCCGACTCCGAAGGCGCGAAACGCCAGAGGCAGTCACCGAGCCGGTCCGCCACGAAGAGCGACCCGTCGGGCGCCATCGCGAGTCCCGCCGGCTCGACGAGCCGTCCGGCACCGAAGCGCCCGCGTTCCGTGCCGTCACGGGCGAGTTCGACGACCGCGCCAAGAATGGCGTCGGAGACGAGAAGCGACTCGCCCTTCCACGCGACCGCGACGGGGCGCTCGAGCGTGGCTTCGCCGATCGCACGATCGCCCACGAGGACGCGCCCCGCGAGATCCGCGACCGCAAGGACGCCGTCCGACGAGCGTGCGAGATCCGCCGCCGAGTCGATCGGTCCGACTCCAAGCACCCGAAGCGATCCGGCGGCGATCTCGAAGACCTGTCCGACGGCGCGTCCATCCGTCGCCGCATCGCTCGCGCCCGCGAACGCTTCGGGCGTACAGACGAGGAGGTCCGGCATGCCACCATCGCCAGCGCCGTCCGTCGCGTCCGCGAACGCCACCGCGCAGACACCCGAGAGCGGCTCGATCGTCCGCAGGAATCGCGCGCCGCGCGCGCACTCGACCGACACGGGCGCCGCCGGACGACCTCCCTCGGACGCGAGCGGCGCCGCGGCGGCGGCCATCGCACACGCGACCGCGCCCGATGCGACGACAAGGCCACGACGGCCGCCCGAAGGACAACGCTTCCTGAACATGGCCCGAGTGTACGGGAGCCGCGCGCGGCGGTTCCCGCCCGAAACTGCTACCTTCGACCATCCCATGGGCGACCCCTCGAAGGACTCCGCGCGGCATCTCTCCCACCGGAAGCCGAACCCGATCCTCGCGCGCCTGCCGCTCGCGATCGCGGTCGTCGGATCGCTGGTGATCGCACTCCTCCTCTTCATCGCGCCGCACGGACACGGTCCCGAGCACACGCCGACGGGGCTCCCCTCCGACTGGTGGATCGGAACCGTCCCGTTCGCGCTGCTTCTCGCGGCGATCGCGGCCTTTCCGCTGATCCCCCCGCTCGCCCACTGGTGGCACTCGAACCTCAACCGCTTCGCGGTCTCCGTCGTCGTGTCGCTCGCGGCGCTCGCCTACCTCGGCGCCTCGGGCGGCGCGCACGCGGTCGGGACCGCGCTCCACCACGCGATTCCCGGCGAGTACATCCCGTTCATCTCGCTCCTCTTCGCGCTCTACGTGATCGCGGGCGGTATCCGCATCGAGACGCCCTTCGACGGAAGACCCTGGGAGAACACGACGATCCTTCTCGTCGGCGGTCTGATCGCGAGCTTCGTCGGCACGACGGGCGCCGCGATGATCCTGATCCGACCGCTGCTCGAGTCGCTGCGCCGACGGCGGTTCCGCGCGCCGTCGGTGATCTTCTTCATCTTCATCGTCTGCAACTGCGGCGGCGCGCTGCTTCCGATCGGCGACCCCCCGCTCTTCATGGGCTATCTCCGCGGCGTCCCCTTCTTCTGGACCCTCGGGCTGTGGAAGGAATGGGCGCTGGTGAACGGCCTCCTTCTCGTGGCCTACTTCGCGATCGACACGGTCCTTCTGCGGAAGGAGCGGCGCGAGGTGCGCGCCGCCGACGACCACCACCGATGGCGCCTCGAGGGCGCCGTGAACCTCCCGCTCCTCGCGGGCGCGATCGCGGCGGTCGCGCTGCTCGTTCCGGGTCAGGTGGTGATGGGCACCTCCTTCGTCGCGCCGAACTTCCTCCGCGAGTTCGTGCTGCTCGGTCTCGCGGGGCTCGGCTACGCCCTCACGGCGCCGCATGTCCGCAAGCGCAACCGCTTCGACTTCGTCGCGATCATCGAGGTCGCGGCCATCTTCATCGGCATCTTCATCTCGATGCAGATGCCGCTCGAGGTCCTGAAGGCGAAGGGCGGCGA
>JBJOHC010000102.1:0-9022 GCA_046047955.1 Planctomycetota bacterium | reverse complement strand
CAGGGTCGAACAGGACACTCCCGCGCGGCTTGAAGACAGGCGAGCCACGCGATGACGGACATTTCTCTCTCCCGCGAACGAGCCCGCCAACGCGGGCTTCTTCGTTTTTCCCACCCGCCGCCGAGGCGACTCCGTTTCCACCCGCGCCCGCGCCGCGGCCCGACGGGCTCGCACCACGGCGGCACCGCCGACCGCCGCACCCGTAGGTCCCCGCCCCATCCCGCCCAGGCGCGGCGGAAGCCGGATTCGGGCTGAAGACCCGCCCCCGACCTGCCGATCCCGACCGCGTGCGCTCCTTCGATCTCATCTCGATCGGCTCGGGTCCCGCGGGCGAGAAGGCCGCGATCGTGGCCGCCCGGCACGGGAAGCGCGCCGCGATCGTCGAGATGGCGCCCTGCCCGGGCGGCGCGATGGTGAACACGGGCACGATCGCCTCGAAGGCCCTGCGCGAGACGGCGCTCGTCGCGAGCGCGATGCGCCGCCGCCCGATTCCGGGACACGAGACCCTCGTCCTCCGCGAACTCTCGATCGAGCGCTTCATGGCGCGGCGCACGCTCGTCCAGATGGAGGAGCACGACCGCATCGAGGAGCGCCTCGAGCGCGCGGGCGTCGCGATCATCCGCGGGCGCGGCGAACTCGTCGGCCCGCACGCGGTGCGCGTCACGCGCGCCGACGGCTCCTCGACGATCCTCGACACCTCGTACACGCTCGTCGCGACGGGCTCCTCGCCCGCGCGCGGCGAGTGCGCCGACTTCACGCATCCCGCGATCGTCGACGCCGACGGCATCCTCGAACTCGAACGCATGCCGCGCTCGCTCGTCGTCGTCGGCGCGGGCGTCATCGGCAGCGAGTACGCGAGCATCTTCGCCGAGCTCGGCGTCGCGGTCACGCTCGTCGAGCCGCGCGCGACCCTCATGCGCTTCCTCGACGAGGAGATCCGCGAGGTCCTCCTGCGCGGCATGAAGGACGTCGGCATCGACCTCCGCTTCGGCGCGACGCCCGTGCGCGTCGCGGGCCTCGCCGACGGCCGCGCGCGCTGCGAACTCTCCGACGGCACCGCCGTCGAGGCCGACTGCGTCCTCTGGTCGCTCGGCCGGAACGGCAACTCGCGCGGCCTCGGCCTCGAGAAGCTCGGCATCGAGTGCGACGCGCGCGGCATCGTGAAGGTCGATTCGAACTACCGCACCGCCTGCGAATCCGTCTTCGCCGCGGGCGATGTGATCGGCTTCCCCGCCCTCGCCTCGACGAGCATGGAGCAGGGACGCGTCGCCGCGTGCCACATGTTCTCGATCCCCTTCCTCACGCGCCTCGCCGATGTCGTCCCGATGGGGATCTACACGATTCCCGCGGTCGGAAGCGTCGGACTCACCGAGGAGGAGGCGCGCAGCGGCGGTCGCGAGATCGTCGTCGGCCGCGGGCACTACCGCGACAACGCGCGCGGGCGCATGCTCGGCGACGACCGCGGGCTCCTGAAGGCGGTCTTCGACGCGCGCACGCAGGCCCTTCTCGGCGTCTCCGCGGTCGGCGAGGACGCGACCGAGCTCGTCCACTTCGGCCAGCTGCTGATCCAGAGCGGACAGGGACTCCAGCACCTCGTCGAGTCGTGCTTCAACTACCCGTCGCTGACCGAGCTCTACAAGATCGCGGCGTTCGACGCCCTCGAGGTGCTGCACGCGATGCGACTCACGCGCGCGGCGGCCTGACCGACCGCGCGCCTCCGCGACCGTCAGTCGCGGTAGCGCGCGTGACACTCCCTGCAACCCGCCGTCACGACGCCGAGCGCGCGGGAGAGCCGCGCGCGGCGCTCCACTTCGGCGGAAGCCGACGACGGCGCGCCGACCTCGGCGAGCGCCGCCTCGATCTCCGCCGCCGCGGCCGCGTCGCGCGCGATCCAGCGGCGCACCTCGTCGGCCGGCGACTCGCGTGCCGCGCCACCCGACGGCTCGACGCAGCGCGCACCCGAGATCGCGTTCGCGTCGAGAAGCCGCAGGAGATCCGCGAGCCGCCCCGCCTCGGCCGCGGGCACGAGGTCGGGGTGCGCCTCGGGCACGCGCCATCCGGCCTTCTCGATCGCCTTCAGATGCTCGAGCGCGAGATCGATCGCGACCATCGCCTCGACGAGGTCGTCGGGGCGCGTCACCTCGGGGAAGGCATCCGACGCCGCGTCGATCTCCGCCGCCGACATCGGTCGCCCCTCGCGCGCGCACGCCCAGAGCCCGCGATAGCCCGCCGCCGTCTTCGACACCTGCATCCGCTCGAGCGCGGCCTCGTTCGTCAGCCAGCCGAGCGCGAGCGCGATCGACGCCGCCGCGCCCGCGCTCCGGTGCTTCCCGTGGTGGCAGTGGATGTAGACCGGCCCCGGCAGATCGCGCACGGCGCGCACGAGTTCGGCGCGCCGCGCGTCGTCGAACCCGTCGTATCCGATCGGAAGGTGCACGTAGCGCAGCCCGTGCGCCTTCGCGCGCGCGACCTCGGGCACCGCGCCATCGACCGAGATCACCGTGCGCACCCCGAGCGCCGCGAGCGATTCGAAACCCGCCTCACCCTCGGGCGCCGAGCCCGACCAGAAGCCCGTGCGCGCCGCATTGCCCTGGTAGGCGACGAGGTTGTGGATCCCGGGGAGGTCGACGGGATTCGGCGCATCGACGGCCGGCGCGGCCACGGCGGGAACCACCGTTCGGTCGCCGCCCGCCGGCGGCCCGTCCGTCACCGCGCCGAGAGGAGCCGCGCATGCGAACGCGGGTACCGCGAGCATCGCGGCAAGGGAGCGGATGGGCCGATGCGGCAGTCGCACGCCCACAGCGTACGCCATCACCCCGTCCAGCCGTCGAGGAGCCGCGCGAGGTCCGCCTCGCCCGTCGCCCCGTCGTCGTCGAAGTCGGCGCCCGCCCCGCCCCATCGGGCGAGGAGGATCGCGAGATCCTCCGCCCCGACGCGACCGTCGCCGTCGAGATCGCACTGCACGCGATCGAACTCGGAGAGATCGTCCGCGTCGACATCCGCATCGCCGTCGAAGTCGAGGATCGCGCGCGCGGGCACGAACGCGCCGCCGAGCAACTTCGCCATCGCCGCGCGGTCACCGTCGCCGCGCACCCCGTCGCCGTCGAGATCGCCGAGCCGCTCGGGCGGCCAGAGGGGCCATTCATGGCCCGCGGGCAGGTTGCGCAGGACGCGCGTCGCCGCGGGCAGCGCGCCCGCCTTCGGGAAGAAGACCTCGAGCTCCGCGAGCGACTTCGCCGAGCCGAGCCCGAGGTGCTGGCGGTACGAGCTCTGGCTCTTGTAGTCCGTCCCCGACGCGACCTGCCGCCAGAACGCGCGCACGCCCGAGCGCGCCACCATCCGCGTCCCCACGCCATGGGTGTTCGGCCCGCGCCCCATCGCGCGCAGCTCGATCCAGCGGCGCGACGGCGTCGCGGGCGCCTGGTTCAGGTAGAGCTTGACGGGCTGCTGCCAGTCCTGCACGAGGAGGTCGATGTCGCCATCCGAATCGATGTCCGACTGCGCGAGGCAGTAGGACGCCGCCGGGTTCGAAAGCCCCGACCACGCCGTCGTCAGGAAGAGCGGCCAGCCCGCGCCGTGGAGGAACATGAAGTTGTCGGTCGTGCTCGAGGCGATGAAGAGGTCGGTGTCGCCGTCGTTCTCGACATCCATGAACGCCGCGCCCCAGCAGGTGCCGAACGCCTCGACGCCCGCCTCGGGCGCCATGTCGAGGTAGCTGTTGCCGCCGTCGCCCGAGCGGAGGAGGAAGTTCCCCCAGGTCACGTTCGGCACGAGGATCTCGGGGACGCCGTCATGGTCGAGGTCGCCGTACGAGGTGCCCATCGCGTCGCAGTTCACATCGGCGCGGCACTCGAAGTCCTCGAAGAAGGTGCCGTCGCCGTTGTTCCGGAAGAGCCGGTTCCAGAAGGGACTCGTGCCACCCTTGTCGTTCGCGACATAGAGGTCGAGGTCGCCGTCGCCGTCGACATCGCACCAGCTCACCATGAACGCGGGGAACCCGCCGTTGTCGAGGCCGAGCTTCGCGCCGACCTCGACGAAGGTGCCGTCGCCCTGGTTGCGCCAGAGCTTGTTGCGCGTGAGGTTGAAGAGCGTCTGCGCGCGGTTCGCGACCGCGAGGTCGAGCCAGCCGTCGCCGTCGTAGTCGCCCCAGGCGCAGCCCGCGCCCGCGCCCGAACCGAAGATGCCGCTCCCCGCGGTCGCATCGGTGAACGCGAGTCCACCGTCGTTCCGCAGGAGCACGGTCGGCTTGATCCACCGCGTCACCGCGAGGTCGAGATCGCCGTCGCCGTCGTAGTCGGCGGCCGCGATGCCCGAGGCCTTCGGGATCGGACCGAGCCCGGTCGCGAGCGAGACATCGGTGAAGTGGCCGCCGCCGTCGTTCCGGAAGAAGCCGAGGCGCTCGTTCGACGCGCCCGAGACGACCGCGTCGTCGTCGCCGTCGCCATCGAGATCGGCGAGGAGGACGCCGCACCCGAACTGCCCCGATCCTCCGAACGCGCCCTGCGTGACCGTGTACGAGAGGCCGCGCGAGGCCGCGGCTTCGGTGAAGGAGGCCTGCGCGAACGCATGGCGCGCGGAGCACGCGAGCGAGAGCGCCGCGAGCGCGGCCGCGACGCGCGACCGCGCGCCTCCGACAGCGTTCTTCGCACACCCGTTCGTTCGAGGGAAGTGGACAGCCGCGCGCGTCCCGAGGGGACACGCCGTGGCCCTGACAGGAGAATGCCGCACTCCGTCTCGCACAGCGATGGCCCTCGCTGGAACGCAACAGAACGAAACACACGACCCTGACTCGGGCAGACTAGCGCGGTCCGTGCACCGTGCAAGCCGAGGTCGACGAACTCCATCGAGGACGGTCCCGTCGGAATCGCCCCCGGCGCCGGCGCCGACACCCCGCGAGGGCCGACCCCTCCCCTCGCCCCCACCCGCGACACCGCGGGAACCGCATCCGTCGCGACCTCGCGCGGCCGGCGCGTGGCCGCACCCAAGATCCGAACCCAAGATCCGAGCCCAAGGTCCGCACTCGAGATCCGCACTCAGGTTCCGCACCCCAGTTCCGCACCCAAGATCCGCCGCCATCGCCCCTTCCGTCCCGCGGTACGATCCGACCCGCGCCCCCGCGCCACTCCGAACATGGACCCTGCGATCTTCCTCGACCGTGACGGCACGCTCGTTCCCGACGACGAACTCGCCGGCAACCCCGACCGGATCCGCCTCCTCGACGGCGTCCCCGCCTCCCTCCGCCGCCTGCGCGACGCGGGCTACCGCCTCGTCGTCGCGACCAACCAGGGCGGCGTCGCCCGCGGACGCTTCACCGAAGCCGATGTCGACCTCGTCCATCGCCGCCTCTCCGACATGATCGATCAGGCGACGGGCCTCAAGCGCACGATCGAGCGCTTCTACTACTGCCCCTTCCATCCGAAGGGAACCGTGCCCGAGTACGCCCGCGAGCACCCGTGGCGGAAGCCGCGCCCCGGCATGCTGCGGCAGGCCGCGCAGGACATGGAGCTCGACCTCGACCGCTCGTGGGTGATCGGCGACGCACCGCGCGACATCGCCGCCGGCCGCGCGGCCGGCATGCGCACGATCCTCGTCTCGAGAGACCAGGGCCGCATCGCCGACGCCGCGCCCGACTATTCGGCGGCGACCCTCGCCGAGGCGGTCGAACTCGTCCTCCGCCACCGCGACGACCCGATCGCCGCCGCCGCCGAGGTCGCGGTCGCCGACGCGCCCGCGCCGATCGCACCGCCCCGCCCGCGACGGAGCGCCGCCACGCGCCGCATCCGCCGCGACCGCGACGCCGAGCGCCTCCGCAAGTCGATCGCCGAACTCACCGAGGAGGTGCGCGCCGCGCGCCTGCGCCGAAGCGAAACGGGCGCGACCCGCCTCGCGGCGATCGCCCTCCAGCTCTCGACCCTCCTCGTCGGAGCCGTCGCGTTCCTCAATCTCGCCGATCCCGAGAGCTTCCTGCGCTGGGCGGTCGGCGCGATCCTGCTCCAGCTCCTCACGGCGACGGTCGTCCTCTTCGACCGCTGACACCCCGACGCGACGCCGTGGCCGAGGCCTCCGTCATCCTCCACGCCGCGTTCCCCGAGTCGCTCGCCGATCCCGGCGTCGCCGCCGTCGTCCGCGCGACCGCCGAGGAGATCGCCGAACACGAGGGCGTCGCGCCGCCGACGGTCGAGGTCCACGCCGACCGCGTCGAACTCCGCGGCGCGCTCCCCGACCCCGTCCTGATCGCGATCGCCGCGCAACTCCGGCGCGCGACCGGCCGCTGGCACCGCGCGAAGTACGGCGCTCCGCTCTGGCAGGGCGAGACGGGTGCGTGACGCGCGTCCGAGCGCGCCCCTCCCATTCCCTATCATCCGCCTCCCGATGCCCGCCGCCGAAACCGCCGCCGCCGCCCTCGCGGATCCGACGCCCTTTCAATGGGCGCTCCTCCCCGTGGCCGCCTACCTCGCGGGCAGCATCCCGACCGCGCATCTGATCGCACGCTCCCGTGGCATCGACCTCGGCACCGTCGGCAGCCGCAACTACGGCGCGACCAACCTCGGACGCACGCTCGGCCGGCCCTTCGGCATCGCCTGCTTCGTCCTCGACGCGACGAAGGGCGCGCTTCCCGTCCTCGCCGCGGGCTGGTGGACGGAGGCCCTCGGCGCGGCGCCGGGCGCGATGCCCGTCGCGCTCGCGTGGTGCTGGCTCGCGACCGCGTTCGCCGCGATCCTCGGGCACACGCTGTCGCCCTGGATCGGATTCAAGGGCGGAAAGGGCGTCGCGACGGGCTTCGGCGCGCTCGCGGCGATGTGGCCCGTCCTCACCGTGCCCGCGGCGTCGGCGCTTCTCCTCTGGCTCGTCGTGGTCGCGATCTCGCGCATGGTGAGCCTCGCGTCGATGGTCGCCGCGGTCGCGATCCCCTGCATGGTCGCGGTCGCCGCGCTCACCTCGAGCGGCCTCGCGGGCGTGCGCGCGAGCGTCCCGTTCCTGGTCGCGTCGGGGGCGATCGCGCTCTTCGTCGTCTGGAAGCACCGCGCGAACATCGCGCGGATCCGCGCGGGCACCGAAGCGCGCATCGGACGGAAGTCCGCCCCCGCAGCCGCCGCGAGCGCGGCGGACGCCCCCACTCCCGCCACTTCGAACGAGACGGACACCACCAGGAGCTGACCTCCGGCACGAACGGAACTCCGACACGACCTGACTTCGGACGCGAGCGGACCACCGCCACAACCGCGGACACGACCGCCGCCACGACCGAAGCCACGACCACCGCCGGACGGCCGGGTCCGACGCCAGAGTTCCACCTCCAAGCCGCGCGCCCCACCTCCAAGCCGCGCGCCCCACCTCCGGCGCCACCAACCGAACGCCCCCGACCAAGCACTCCGCACCAAACACCCCGAACCCGGCCCACCGACCCGGTTCCCAACTCCCCCAGCCCGATGCCCGACGCCACGCCCGCCCATCTTCCGCCCGCCGACGCGCACGACCCGCACGCCGGCTACCGCTCGCCCCTCGAGACGCGCAACGCCAGCCGCGAGATGCGCGCCTGCTGGAGCGAACGGCGCAAGTTCGGCTGCTGGCGCCGCATCTGGCTCGCGCTCGCCGAAAGCCAGCACGAAATCGGCCTCCCCGTCTCGGCCGCGCAGGTCGAGGCGATCCGCGCACACCTCGACGACATCGACTTCGAGGCCGCCGCGCACCACGAGCGCCGCCTCCGCCACGATGTGATGGCGCATGTCCACACCCTCGGCGACGCCGCCCCCGAGGCGCGCGCGATCATCCACTTCGGCGCCACGAGCCAGGATGTCGTCTGCAACGCCGACATCCTCATCCTCCGCGACGCGCTCGCGATCGTCGCCGGCAAGCTCGCCCGCGCGATCGACCGTCTCGCGACCTTCGCCGCGCGGGAGCGCGCGACGCCGACCCTCGGCTTCACCCACTTCCAGCCCGCGCAGCCGACGACGGTCGGCAAGCGCGCGACGCTCTGGGCGCAGGACCTCGCGATCGCGCTCGAGCAGGTCGAGTTCGCGGCGTCGAGCCTGCGACTCCGCGGCCTCCGCGGCGCGACGGGCACCCAGGCGTCCTACCTCGGCCTCCTCGGCGGCGACGGCGCGAAGGTCGACGAACTCGAGCGCCGCTTCGCCGCGAAGCTCGGCTGGCCCGCCGACCGCCTCCTCGCCGTCTGCGGACAGACCTACCCGCGCCTCGTCGACGCGCAGATCGTCGGCGCGCTCGCCGTCGCCGCGAGCGCCGTCCACAAGTGCGCGACCGATCTCCGCCTCCTCGCGAACCGCAAGGAGGTCGAGGAGCCCTTCGAGAAGGAGCAGATCGGTTCGTCGGCGATGGCCTACAAGCGCAATCCGATGCGAAGCGAGCGCGCCTGCGGCCTCGCGCGCTTCGTGATGGGTCTCGTGAACGACCCGCTCCAGACCCACGCCACCCAGTGGCTCGAGCGCACGCTCGACGATTCGTCGAACCGCCGCCTCGTCCTGCCCGAGGCGTTCCTCGCCCTCGACGGCGCGCTCGACATCCTCGCGAACGTCGCCGAGGGCCTCGTGGTCTGGGAGGCGACCGTCGCCGCGAACCTCGCCGCCGAGCTTCCGTTCATGGCGAGCGAGAACATCATGCTCGCCGCGACGAAGGCCGGCGCCGACCGCCAGGAGGCGCACGAGGTGATCCGCGTCCACTCGATGGCCGCCGCGGAGGAGGTCAAGCGCTTCGGCCGCCCGAACGACCTGATGGCGCGACTCAAGGCGGACCCGTTCTTCGCGAAGGTCGACCTCGAGGGCGCGCTCGATCCGTCCTCCTTCGTCGGCCGCGCGCCCGAGCAGACCGACCGCTTCATCGAGACGGTCGTCGAGCCGATCCGCGCGCGCCACCGCGACGCCCTCCGCACCACCGCCGACCTGCGCGTCTGACGCGCCACGCGACACGCCACGAGACGCGCCACGCGACACGCCACGAGACACGCCATGCCGATCCCCCGCCTCACGCTCGAACGGACCGCGCTCCTCGTCATCGATGTGCAGGA
>JBJOHC010000101.1:0-8886 GCA_046047955.1 Planctomycetota bacterium | reverse complement strand
CAGGTGCCGGGCTTCTACCACCTCGCCTGCGGCGATGTCTTCCGCTCGCTCGATGTCTCCTCCGACCTCGGCAGGAAGTTCATGGAGTACAGCTCGCGGGGCGAGCTCGTCCCCGACGAGCTGACGATCGAGATGTGGCGGCAGAACATGCACGCGCAGACAGTGCTCTCGATCTACAAGCCGAGCGTCGACCTGCTCGTCCTCGACGGCATCCCCCGCAATGTGAACCAGGCGCGCCACCTCGAGCAGTACCTCGAGGTGCTCACCGTGATCCACCTGCGCTGCCCCGATGTCGAGGCGATGGTGACCCGCATGCGGCGCCGGGCGCTGAAGGAGAACCGGATCGACGACGCCGACGAGAAGGTGATCCGCAAGCGCTTCGAGGTCTACGCGCAGGAGACGCGGCCCGTCCTCGACTTCTATCCCTCGTCGATCGTGCGCGAGGTGAACGCGATGGGCTCGCCCGCCGAAGTGCTGCAGCATGTCCTCGATGTGGTCGTGCCGATCCAGAACGAGCACTTCCGCAATCCGCTGTCGTGAGGTGCGGCCGCGATCGCGTCGCGACGCGCTTCGGGCGTGCGTGAGCCGCGCGTGAGGCGCGCGTGAATCACGGTTGAACGCAGGCGATCCTGTCGCGGTGCCGTCGCGACCCGGCTTCCGTTCGGCCCGCGGCTTGCGCCATGATTGGATCGGCATCCACCGCCGGAGTCCCGCGCGACGCGCCTCAGAACGCGCTGCGGATCTCGGCCTGCAGGACCTCGAGCGCCGACTGGATGCGCGCGCGCGTCGACTCGTCGAGTCCCTCGCGCGCGGACTGCTGCGCGAGCCCCTCGAGCCGCGCGCGGAAGCCGCGCACGAGGTCCGCGTCGCCACCGCCGAGCTGGAGCTCCATCAGGAGTTTCCGCGTCGAATCGACGGTGACCGCCGCCGCGGGCGCGGGCGCGGTGCGACCCGGAAACGGCACTTCGCGCGGCTTCGGCAGGAAGCGCTGCGCGGCCTCCTCGGCGGCCATCTGCCGCTCGAGGCTCGGAAGGTTCACGATGCCGCCCTGCGGGTCGCCCTTCTCGGCGAGTTCCTCGGTCGAACCGAGCCGGAGGACGAGGTCGATCGTGTCGAGCGTCTCGGCGCCCGCGGCGTCGCGCACGATCTCGCCGCGCGCGTCGCGGCGCACGCGCTCGACCACGACCGCGACCTCGGCGCCGGGCGGCAGCCCCTGCACCTCGCGGATCAGATCGGTGCGGTCGACGAGTTCGACGCCGTTCACCTTCGTCACCACATCGTCGACCTTGAGGACGCGCTCGGCGGGCATGCCCGCGATCAGCCCCGTGATGCGGACGCCCTTCCGGTCGCGCGCGGCGAGCATCTCCATGCGGATCCCGAGCGCGCCGCGCGGTGCGGTCACGATCCGCTCGCGCAGGATGGTGACGAGGACATGGCGCGCCTCGTCGCCGAGATCGCGGCGGAGGAGAAGCGCCATGAGTTCGTCGGGCGCGGGCTTGCGCGCGGCGATCTGCGCGCGCGCCGACGCTCGCGCCGCGAAGGCGTCGGCGTCGAGCTGGCGCGCGAGCCGGACGAGTTCGGCGGGGACCTCGATCTTCGCGAGCTCGGCGTCGGTCGGGAGGGACGGCTTGGGCGCGCCCGAATCGCCGGGCCGCAGGATGCGCACGCCCGGCGGCGCGGGCGGACCGGGCAGGTTCGGGACCGCGGGCGGGACGGTCGCGGGTGCGCGGGGAACGCGCTCCACCTCAACCTGCGCCAGCGCCTGCGCGGCGTTCCGCGCGAAACCCTCCGCTGCGACGAGTGGCGCGAGCGGCATCAGGACCACCGCCGTCGCCACCGCGAACGGATGGCGGGTCGGACCCGTGGAATGTCGCGTGCGCCGCATGGAGCGGAGGGTAGCGCGTCGCCCTCCCGATGGAAACGCCGCCTCGGCGGGAACCCGCGGCGGACCGTCGCGGCGGCTCACGGCGCGAGCACCGACGAGATCGCGCGGGTCCTGTGCGAGATCCAGTCGACGAGCGCGGTCGTCGCGCGCAGGAAGGGCTCCGCGGGAATGCCCGCGAAATCGCCGTCGCGCGCGATCGGGGCCGCGGCCTCCGCGACGATCGCGGACATCATGAGCCACGGGACGAACGGCGCGATCTCGGCGGGCGCGACCGTGCTTCGCGCCGCGTAGCCGTCGGCGAACGCGCGCAGGTTCTCCGCGTCGAGTCCGACGGGCCAGGCGAGCGGGTCCTCGCCCACGCGGTGCTTCACCGCGAACTGGAGCATCGCGTTCGAGAGCTCGGCGGCGACCGACTCGCGCCGCGCGCTGTCGAAGTCGATCACCGCGGCGAGGATGTCGCCCGACCAGAGCGTGTTTCCCGGGTGGAAGTCGCCGTGGCAGATCGAGGACCGCTGCAGGAAGAGCCCCTTCGTCGTGAGCTTCGCCTCGACGCGGTCGAGGTGCGCCGACATCGCCGCGATCGACGCGTCGAGCTGCGCGCGCGCGCCCGACGCCGTGCGCTCGCGCGCGCGCTCCTGCGCCCTCGCGAGCGCGCGACGCACATCGGCGAGTTCGGAGAATCCGCCCTCGGGGAGCTCCTCGAGGAGTTCGAATCCATCGAAGGCGCGGTGCATGCGCGCGAGCGCGTCGCCGGCGCTGCGCGCCTGCTCGGGATGGCGCCCGTAGCGCTCGCCCGCGACCCACTCGGCGAGTTCGTAGAGCCGGTCGCCGAGCTCGAGGAGCGTTCCGCCGCTCCGCAGCCGCTCGAGCCGCGCGACCTGCACGCCCGCCGACGCCGCGCGCGCCTGCACGGCGTGGCACGCCGACGCGCGCTCGCGCGAGCGCTCGAGCGTCACGCCGAGCGCGCGGCGCTTGAGGAGGAAGTCGCCGCGCTCCGACGAGACCTTGAGCTTCGCCGCGCGGCGCGAGCCGCGGCGGTACTCGCGGATCTCGCGGATCACGCCGAGGTCGAAGTGGCTGAGGACCTGCGCGATCTCGCGCGCCTGGAAGCGCTCACGCACGGGCGCGCCGGCCGCGGGCACGGCCGTGTCGTCGCCGCGCGGCGCGTGGAAGTGGTCGCCGTTCACGCCGCGCGTCCTCCGCTCATTCGGCGTTCGCGGCCTGTTCCTTGATGCGGTCGATCGCGGTCTTCATCTCGACGACGCGCCGCGCGATCTCGACATCCTGCGACTTCGAGGCGATGGTGTTCGCCTCGCGCAGCATCTCCTGCGAGAGGAAGTCGAGCGTGCGGCCCGCGGGCTCCTTCTGCGAGGGCGCGATGACCTCGCGGAACTGGACGAGATGTCCCGAGAGTCGCACGACCTCCTCGGCGATGTCGGAGCGCTCGGCGAACGCCGCGACCTCGCGCAACAGGTCGCTCTCGGCGGCGGTCGCGCCGATCTCGGCGAGGAGCGTGTTCATGCGCTGGCGCAGGCGGTCCTGGTAGGCGTTGGTCGCGAAGGGCGCGCGCTCGCGCACGGCGGCGAGCGCGGTCTCGATCGCGTCGCCGTGACGGGCGAGCTCGCGCGCGATCGACTCGCCCTCGCGCGCGCGCGTCGCGACGACCGCCGCGCAGGCCTCGTCGACGAGGCGGAGGACGACGGGCCGCGCGAACTCGACGATGCCCTCGACGCCGTCGGTGCGGAGGACGCCGGGCACCGCGAGGAGCGCGCCGAGGTCGACCGTCGCGCGGTCGCGGAGTTCGACGGGAAGCGCGGCGAGGAGCGCGGTGAGCGCGGTGCGCGCCGCGTCGGGATTCACCTCGGCCGCGGCGACGGCGCCGCCCGGCACGAAGCGCACGAGGACCATGACGCTTCCGCGCGCGAGCCGCTTCGCGACGGCGGTCTCGATCTCGGTCTCGAGCGTCGAGAGCTCCTCGGGCACGCGCACGACCGCCTTGAAGAAGCGGTTGTTGACGCTCTTCACCTCGACGGCGAAGCGACAGCCTTCCGCTTCCGCGGAGGCGCTGCCGAAGCCGGTCATCGAGCGGATCATGGGGAGGAACCCAACGGGTCAGCCGCCGTTGCCCGCGGGGGCGGGCTCGGTGGGCGCGGGCTCGGTGGGCGCGGGCTCGCTCGGAGCAGGCGTCTGCGTCGGCTTCAGATCCTCGGCCGTGAGCGGGATCGCCGTCTCGGGCGAGCTGCCGGGTTCACCCGCGGGCGGCGTGGGGGCGCGCGTCGGGACCGCCTCCTCGGGCGTGAGGCCCATCGGCGCGGGCTCGAGCGGCGCGGTGCCGTCGGGCGTTCCGGTGTTCGCGGCCGGCTCGGCGACCGCTTCGGGCGGCGCGTTGCGGATCGTGTTGCTCGTGATGTTGAGGCCGATCGCGAGGAGCAGATAGATCGAGAACGCCGTGATCGTCGCCACCGTGAGCGCGTCGCCGGTCCGACCGCCGAAGGCGGTGTCGGTGCCGCCGCCGCCGCCGAACGCGCCCGTCAGTCCACCACCCTGCGGGCGCTGGACGAGGACGATCAGCACGAGTGCGACCGAGACGACGAAGAAGAGGACGGTGAGGATCGAGAAGAGGATCTGCATCGGTGGACCGATCTATCGGCGGGGCGGACGGTTGCGCACGAGCCGCCGTGCCGTGGGCGGAACGCGTCACGCGGAGGCGCGTCGGGCGGCGGCCGCGACGATGACGCCGAAGTCGGCGGCCACCAGCGAGGCACCTCCCACGAGCCCGCCGTCGATCTCCTCGTGGGCGAGGAGTTCGGCGGCGTTCTTCGCGTTCATCGAGCCGCCGTAGATGACACGGCACTGCTCGGCGAATCGGTCACTATACAGAACCCCGAGCGTGCGTCGAACCGTGCGGTGCGCTTCGGCCGCGTCGTCGGGGCTCGCGGTGCGGCCCGTGCCGATCGCCCAGACGGGTTCGTAGGCGACGACGAGCGTTCCGAGAACCTCCTCCGCGTGCCCCGCGAGCGAGCCCTGGAGCTGCGCGGCGACGACCTCGTGCGCCCGCCCGGCCTCGCGCTCGTCGAGGGTCTCGCCGACGCAGAGCACGGGGACGAGCCCGGCCGCGAGCGCCTGCCCGATCTTGCGACTCAGCACCTGGTCGGTCTCGCCGAGGCCGTGGCGGCGCTCGGAGTGGCCGATAAGTACGGCGCGACAGCCGGTATCGGCGAGCATCGTGGCGGAGACCTGCCCCGTGAACGCGCCCTTGGCTTCGGCCGAGCAGTCCTGCGCGCCGAGCGCGACGGCGCCGCCGAGTGCGGGAGCGGCGACGGCGAGATACGGGAACGGCGGGAACACGGCGACCTCCGCACCGGCGTGCGCGCGGGCCGAGGCGGCGACGGCCTCGGCGAGGGCGAGGGCCTCGCCGCGGGTGGTGTTCATCTTCCAGTTGCCGCCGACGAAGGGAACGCGCTGCGTCATGCGGCCGAGCGTACAGGAAACGGTGCCAGCGGTGCCCGCACTCGACTCGCGCCCTCGACCGCGCGGCGCCTTCGGGTCGGAAACGGTTCGCTCCGCGCAGGCACGCAAGCCACACGGGTCGGGTGCCGGGCGCGTGCAGGCACCGTTTCCAATCCCCGCCGCCGACTTCCGTATCCTGCCCGTTTCCGCCTCCAGACCACCACCTGCACCGCCATGCCCCGCCCCACCACCGCCGCCGAGATCCGCCAGGCCTTCATCGAGTTCTTCGAGAGGAAGGCCGGTCACACCTTCGCGCCCTCGAGCCCCGTCGTTCCCCACGACGATCCGACGCTCCTCTTCACCAACGCGGGGATGAACCAGTTCAAGGATGTCTTCCTCGGACGCGGCAAGCGCGACTACACGCGCGCCGTGAACACGCAGAAGTGCATCCGCGCCGGCGGCAAGCACAACGACCTCGAGGATGTCGGCAAGGACACCTATCACCACACCTTCTTCGAGATGCTGGGGAACTGGTCGTTCGGCGACTACTTCAAGGAGGAGTCGATCCGCTGGGGCTTCGAGCTCCTGACGACCGTCTACGGGCTCGATCCGAACCGCCTCTACGCGACCTGGTTCGAGGGGAACGCCGACGCGGGCCTCGCGCCCGACCTCGAGGCGAAGGCGATCTGGGAGTCGCTGCTGCCGAAGGACCATGTCCTTCCCGGCAACATGAAGGACAACTTCTGGGAGATGGGCGAGACGGGTCCGTGCGGCCCGTGCACCGAGATCCACTTCGACCGGATCGGCGGGCGCAACGCGGCGAGCCTCGTGAACTCGGGCGATCCCGATGTCCTCGAGATCTGGAACCATGTGTTCATCCAGTTCAACCGCGAGCCCGACCGCTCGCTCAAGCCGCTGCCTGCGAAGCATGTCGACACGGGCATGGGCCTCGAGCGGCTCGTGAGCGTGATCCAGGACAGGCGCTCGAACTACGACACCGACCTGTGGGCGCCCGTCTTCGAGGCGATCCGCGCGCGCACGGGCGCGCGCCCGTACGGCGGCAAGCTCGACGACCACATCGACATCGCGTACCGCGTGATCGCCGACCACATCCGCTGCCTCACGATGGCGCTCACCGACGGCGCGAGTCCGTCGAACGAGGGCCGCGGCTACGTGCTGCGCCGCATCCTGCGCCGCGCGGTGCGCCACGGCCACCAGACGCTCGGCGTGCGCGGGCCGTTCCTCAAGGACCTCGTGCCCGCGGTCGTCGGCTCGCTCGGCGGCGCGTTCCCCGAGCTCGCGCCCGCGGCGGCGCGCGTCGCGCAGCTGATCGAGGACGAGGAGATCCAGTTCGGGAAGACGCTCGAGCGCGGCCTCGCGCTCTTCGCCGACGCCGCCGCGCGCGTGAAGGCCGAGGGCGGCCGGTCGATCGCGGCCGACGACGCGTTCCGCCTGCACGACACCTGGGGCTTCCCCATCGACCTCACGCAGGTGATGGCCGAGGAGGCGGGGCTCGCGGTCGATGTCGCGGGCTACGAGGCGCTCATGGAGGCCGCGCGCGAGAAGAGCCGCGCGGCCGCGGGCGGCGAGACGGGCATGCACTTCCCGCCCGACGCGATCGCGAAGCTCGAGGAGCTCTCGATCCGTCCGACCGACGACCACGCGAAGTTCACGGGGCGTCCGATGTCGGCGACCGCGATGGCGATCTGGAACGGCCGCAACTTCGACGAGCACGCCGACGCGGACAGCGGCCAGACGGTCGCGGTCGTGTTCGACAGGACGCCGATGTACGCCGAGATGGGCGGGCAGGTGGCCGACCACGGATCGTTCCGGGTCGACCGCGCGCACGGGCACTCGTCGGACCTCGAGCGCTCGAGCGGCGGCAACACGGTGTTCGAGGTCGAGGACGTGCAGCGCGCGGGCGCGTACGTCCTCCACATCGGTCGCGTGACGACGGGACGGCTCAGCTGCGGCGACGCGGGACAGCTCATGCTCGCGCGCGACCGCCGCGAGGCGATCCGCGCGAACCACTCCGCGACGCACGCGCTCAACCTCGCGCTGCGCGCGGTCGCGGGCGACGAGGTCGAGCAGAAGGGCTCGCTCGTCGACGACGAGAAGCTGCGCTTCGACTACGCGGCGAAGGGCGCGCTCTCGACCGAAGCGATCGCCGAGGTCGAGCGGCGCGTGAACGCCGCGATCGACGCGGGCCTCGCGGTCGACGCGGCCGAGGTGCCGCTCGCCGAGGCGCGCGGGATCTCGGGCGTGCGCGCGGTGTTCGGCGAGCGCTATCCCGACCCCGTGCGCGTCGTCTCGATCGGCGCGACGGTGGCGGAGCTCCGCGCCGACCCCGCGAACCCGAAGTGGCGCGAGCTCTCGATCGAGTTCTGCGGCGGCACGCACCTCGCGTCGATGCGGGACGCGCGGCGGTTCGTCCTCGTCTCCGAGGGCGGACTCGCGGCGGGCGTGCGGCGCGTCGTCGCGCTGACGGGTCCGCGCGCGCTCGCGGCGTCGATGGCGGCCGAGGGCTTCGCGCAGCGGATCGCCGAGGCCGCGGCGCTCGCGGGCGACGCGCTTGTCGCCGAGATCGCCGACATCGCGAAGTCGATGGAGTCGTTCGAGCTCGGCGCGGTCGCGCGGGTCGCGCTCGAGCAGTCGCTCGATCCGCTCCGCGAGAAGGCGAAGGCCGCGCGCAAGGAGGCCGAAGGCGCCGCGCGCGACGCGGCGGTCTCGCAGGCGCGCGAACTCGTCGCCGCGCACGCGGGGAAGTCGGGCGCGCTCGTCGCGATGCTGAACGGCGCCGACGCGGGCGCGCTCATGGCGGCGCTCGACGCCGCGCGGGCGAAGCTCCCGGAGACGGCCGTCCTCTTCCTCTCGCCCGACTTCGACGCGGGCAAGGTCGCGATCGCGGCCACCTGCCCGAAGTCCGCGATCACCGCGGGCCTCAAGGCGGGCGACTGGGTGAAGGCCGCGGCGCAGGCCTGCGGCGGCGCCGGCGGCGGCCGCCCCGACACCGCGCAGGCCGGCGGCAAGGACCCGTCGAAGACGCGCGAGGCGCTCGATGCGGCGGCGGCGTTCGCGAAGGGGAAGGGGTGACAGGCTGGGCCTGGCCCCTCCGATTCGGCGGGACCGTCTTGCTCGGCGCCGAAATAGCTCCCATTTAAGTGCCACAACTGTCGCCTAGCGGCCATGACGCCGATAGAGTTGCCAGAACAGGCACCATGGAATCGCGCCCTACCACGACCGACGCCGCGGTCCTCGCCGAGCTCGGCGCCCGCATGGCCCACCTCCGTCTGCAGCGGAACCTCACGCAGGATCAACTTGCCCGTGAGGCGGGTGTCTCGAAGCGAACGGTGATTCGCCTCGAGAACGGTGAATCGAGCCAGCTCACCAATCTCATCCGCGTCGTCCGCGCCCTCGGGCTCCTCGGCAATCTCGACACGCTCTTTCCCCCGCCGCTCCCGAGCCCGCTGGCGCAGCTCCGCCTGCACGCGAAGGAGCGTCGACGCGCGTCGGGCGACTCGAAGAAGCGTGGTCCGTCGGGCAAGCCCCGA
>JBJOHC010000100.1:0-14615 GCA_046047955.1 Planctomycetota bacterium | reverse complement strand
GGGAAGAACGGCATGTAGCCGAACGGCTTCGTCGCCGCGGCGCGCACGACCTCCCACACGTCGATGCCCATCGCGTCGAGCACCGTCTTCATCTCGTTGACGAGCGCGATGTTCACCGCGCGGAAGATGTTCTCGAGGAGCTTCGCGCTCTCGGCGACCTCGGCCGTCGAGACGGGAACGACCGTGGTGACGCCCTTCCGGTAGACGGCCGCCGCGAGTTCGGTCGACGCGTCGTCGAGTCCGCCGACGAGCTTCGGGATCGTGCTCGTCGAGTGCGACTTGCGGCCCGGATCCTCGCGCTCGGGGCTGAACGCGCCGAAGATGTCGCGTCCGATCTCGAGCGACTTCGCGCGGTCGCCTGCGGCCTTCATGATCGCGGGCATCATGTCGTCGCGCGTCGTGCGCGGATAGGTCGTCGACTCGAGGATCACGAGCTGGCCGGCGCGCAGAGTCTTCCCGATCGCCTCGGCCGTCGTGAGGATGTACGAGATGTCGGGCTCCCAGTGGCGTCCGAGCGGCGTGGGCACGCAGACGATGATCACGTCGGCCTCGCCGAGGCGGCCGAAGTCGGTCGTCGCCTCGAAGCGCGCGCTGTCGCGCAGGGTCGTGATCAGATCGTCGCCGAGATGCTGCAGGTAGTTCTGCCCCGCGGCGATCGCGTCGATCTTCCGCTGGTCGATGTCGAAGCCGAGGACGGGCAGACCGCCCTGATGAAGGGCGTGCGCGAGCGGCAGGCCCACGTATCCGAGCCCGATGACGCCGACCTTGGCCGTGCAGCCTTCGATGCGGGCGAGGAGGTCCTTGGCGATGGGGTTCAGGTCTGCGGCCATCTGATGTCCTTTGGCGTCTGGCGTGGGTCTCGCGATCGGCGACCGTGGCGTCGCGGGGCGGACTCTATCGGTCGATCTTCGGTTCGAAGTGAAGGTCGCGGGCGAAATCTTCAGCCGACGACTGAAATCCGGGCGCGGCTGTCGGGCGCCGTGGTCGGAACGACGCTTGGCACCGCCCGCATCCCGCTCGCGGCGCGATTCTCCTTCGCGAGCTCGCCCATGCAGAGTTCCCAGGTCTCGCGTTCGTAGCGAAGCAGGGAAATCACCTCGTCGACAAGGGCGAGTTCGCGCGTCGAGCTCGCCTTCACGAGATTCGAATACATGTAGGTGTAGAGCGACGAGAGCCGCGCGCAAAGGTCGGGCGCCTGCTCGGGCCGAAGTGCGTTCATCAGCTCCATCAGGATCGCCTGCGCCTTGGTCGTGCCTTCGTAGGCGGCCTCGAAGTCGCGGGCCTCGTAGCCGGCGCGCGCCTGCGTGCTGAAGCGGATCGCGCCGTCGATGAGCATGAGGCGCAGCTCCGCGGGCGATGCCGACAGCAGCTTGTTGCGCAGATAGGTCTGGGGCGCGGTGGTGGTCGGGGTGGCCATCGTGAGGTAGATCGGAAGGTTGCGCGCGCGACTTTCGCGGTTCAGCGGATCGGCTGCATGAGGTTCACGAGCGAACCGAGCGACGACTGCTGCGCCTGCAGCTTGGCGAGCGCGGCCTCCATCGCGGCGAACTGGTTCTGGTAGCGCAGTCGCTTCGACTCGAGGCGCTGGTCGTAGCGGTCGAGCCGGTCCTGGAGTCCGTCGAGCTTCTCCTGGAACCCGCGGTCGGCGATCGTCGTCACGCCGTCGATCGAGTTCGTGAGCTTCTTCAGCAGCTGGTCGAACAGGTCGCCGAACCCGAGCTTCGAGTAGGTGGTCGTCGTGTTCTCGACGGTCACGCCCGCGACGGGCGACGCCGAACTCGTCGACTGGATCTCGAAGCCCGCGAAGAGCTCCTCGACCGCGCGCGGATCGGCGTCGTACGCGGCGCGGAACTTCGCCTCGTCGAAGTCGAGCTTGCCTTCCTTGCCGAAGCGGATGCCGACCTGCGACAGGAACCGGTAGCGCCCCTCGACGCCCTTCGCGGGGCCCTGCGCGGTCTGGATGATCTGCTGGCGGATGCGCGCCACCGTCGGATCGCCGAGGAGAGGCCCCTTCTTCTCGGTGTCCTGGTCGTACTTGTCGTAGTCGGCGATGCGGCCGAGCGCGTCGTTGATCGTGACGACGAGCTGCTTCACACCCTCGACGATCGACACCGTGTCGCGCGCCACCTCGACGGTCGTCGTCTCGCCCGCGCGCTTCGCATCGATCTCGAGTCCCGAGACGACGTCGCGGAAGGTGTTCGTCGAACTCGTGAAGATGAAGCTCGTGCCCGCGTCGCCCGTGCCCATGACGAGCGTCGCGTCGCGTCCCTCGACCGAGCGCACGAAGCCGAGATCGACCGCGCCCGAGTCGACGAAGAGCTGACCCGCCGCGCCGCCGTACACCGAGGTGAGGTTGAGGCGGAAGGGCGTCGCGCCCGAGCCGGCGTTGAGGATCGACGCGTTGACCGCGAGTCCCGCGTCGTTGATCTTCCCGACGATGTCGTTCAGGGTGTCGGTCGCCTCGAGCTCGATCGTGCGCTCGAGCGATCCGTCGAGATCCTCGCCGGCGGCCGTCGCGGTGCCCGCGATGCCGAGTCCGCGCGCGACCGCGCCGCCCACATCCTCGACCTTGATGGCCGAGGTCGGTTCGCCGGTGTTCGTATCGACGAGGATGAGACCATCGCCCGTCTCGTTGAGTCGCGCCTCGACGAGGAGGCCGCGCGAGTTGATCTCGCTGATGACGTCGTAGACGGTGACCGCGCCCGAGTCGACGTCGACGAGCGCGCTCTCGCCCGCCGAGTCGGTGATGCGGAAGTTGCCGACGCCGACGCCCTTGCCGAAGTTGAGCGACGACAGCAGCGTGCCGTGCGAGAGGTACTGGCGGTCGAGATCGCCGCCGCGCAGGAGACTCGTCGTGGAGGTTCCGTCGAGGCCGAGCGCCGTCGCGCCGTCACCCGAGAGGACGAGCGACCCGGCTCCCCCGCTCGTGTCGCGCGCGGCGAGTCCGCGACCGCTGTCCGCGATCGAGAGCTCCACATCGACGCCCGCGCTCGTCGCGGCCGCGTTGATCGCGCCGATGAGCTGGTCGAGCGTCTGGTGCGAGGCGAAGTCGCCGAAGGTGAAGCTCGCGCCCGATCGATCCGTGATCGAGATCGAGGCGGGCGCACCGAGCCCCGCGCCGCCATTGAGGTTGCCGAGGAGGACGCTGCCGATTCCGCGCGAGATCCGCGAGCCATCGGCGGTGCCCGTTCCCGACGCTCCGAAGAGGCCGAGATCGCGCGCGGTGCGTTCACCGATCTCGGTGCCGAAGCTCGAGCCGTCGGTCGTTCCCGCGAGGACGCTCACCGCGCCACCCGAGCCCGCGACGAGTCGGAGACCCGTGCCGGCCGCGTTGAATCCGAGCGTCACGGCGCCCGAGGTCTGCTCGCTGATCCGGTTCGCGAGATCCTCGATCGTCGCCGCCCGCGGCGTCGCGACCTTGTTGCGGACGACCGAGCCCTCGAGCGTCGTCGGACCCGTGTCGATCGCGCCGGTGAAGAGGCCGAGATCCTTCGCCGTGCGGTCGCCGTTCGGGCCCGCGCCGAGGACCTTCACGGGTCCAGCGCCACCCATCGAATCGGTGAGGACGAAGCCCTTGCCGTCGGCGCGAAGCGACGCGGTCACCTGACCGGCTCCGAGCTCCGCCTCGAGTTCCGCGTTGATTCGCGCGAGCATCTCACCGACCGTCTCGACCGCCTCGTCCTGCGTCTCGCCATCGACGACGACCGCACCGAGATTGACGCCGACCGTCACGCCGGTCGAGGTGACGATCTGGAGATCGTCGGCGTCGGTGGTGTTGATGCGCACCCCGGCGCCGTTGTTGAGGTCCTCGAGCGCGGTGTCCGTGGTGATGGGCTGGTCGCTTCGGCCCAGCGAGATGTCGTAGGTCGTTCCGTCGACGGCGATGCGGAAGTCGGTCACGCCGTCGCGGATGAGAACGCCGTTGCCATCGTTGAGCGCGGCGAGCGACGACTGCAGACCGAGACCGTTCAGCTGCGCGCCCGTGACCTGCTGGCCGAAGTGCGTGCCCGCGATGCCGAGGTCGGCCGCGAGCGTGCGGCCGCCGAGATCGCTGATCGTGAGCGGATAGCCGCCGCCCGTCGCGTCGCGGACGACGACGCGCTCATTCTCGATCGTCGCCTCGACGCCGATGTCGTCGCTTCCATTGATGGCGTTCACGACCTCCTCGAGCGTCATCGCCGCGGAGAGGTCGATCGTCGCGGTGCGCGTGAGGCCGTCCTTGATCTGGATCTTGCCGCGACCGACGCCCTCGCCACCGCGCAGCGCGTCGAGCGGCGTCGAGCGCGCGACGCCCGCGTCGCCCCACTCGAAGGTGAGTTCGGTCAGCCCGAGCGGTGTCTGATCCTTGGTCGCGAAGCCCTTCGAGAGCAACTGGCTCGTCGAGGCGAGGCGACCGACGGTGAACTGGTAGGAGCCAGGCGGTGTGGTCGCCGACGACCTCGCCGAGAGGATGGTCTCGTCGCCGACACCCGCCGTCATCGACTGGAACAGCTTTCCGATCCGGATGCCCGAGGCGGCGTTCTTGAGATTCAGGAGACGGGCGTTGATGTCGAGGAGGGCGGTCTTTGCACCCTGCAGCGTGCTCATCCGTCGCTGGATGGGGATCTTCCCCTGCGACTCGAGCGCGATGAGCTGCTCGATCAGCGCGGCGGAGTTGATGCCGCTGACGAGTCCGACGCCGGTGCTGATGCTCGACATGCGCGAATACCGCCCTTCAGGCGTGCCATGGCAAGGCTCGTGCCATGCGCTAGGCGGCCTTCTTCATCGGCACGATGGGAGCCTCGGCTTGGCTTGGAAGGTGAAGACCCCCTGCCCAGCTCGGCGCGAGTTCGCCGCGCCGGCGCAGTTCCAGAACATCCCCCGCCCAGGCGACCAGGGTGCGCTGGAAGATCGACTCCGCCCGCTCGAGAATCCGGCGGCTGTGATCGGCCGTCAGATCGAGGGGAGATGCGTTTCGCGCGGGCTGGAACTCAGTGGACATCGGTCACTCCTTGGCGCCCATCGTGGGTGCAAAGAAGGCATCGACCGAGAGGTGGTCCTACTCAAGCGGGGCTGAGAAAGTCGCGCGAAATGCCGTCGTGCTCCGATGCGAGACACCACGGGAGTGGTTTTGACGCCTACCTCTTGCCGAAACCCATCTTGTCCATCAATCCATCGAACTGATCGAGTGAGAAGAAGTCGATCAGGAGTCGCCCTGACCCTTTCTTGCGTCCCAATTGGACAGCCACGCGGGTTCCGAGGTGTTCGCTCAACTGCTTTTCCAGGTCGGCAATGTTGGCCTGCTTGGCATTCGGCTCCGTGGGTGACGTCGAGGCCGCTTCAGGCTTGACTGGACCGGCATTGATCTGTTGAACTTCGCGCTCTAATTGACGAACCGACCAGTCACGGGCGAGTGCGCGGCTCGCCATCTCGGCGCGCAGCCCCAGATCGTGCAGGGCGAGTAGAGCCTTTCCGTGACCTTGCGTGAGCTTTCCTGAGCGAACGAGATCGGCGGTCGAAGCGTCGAGGTCACTCAGCCGGAGCAGATTCGTCACCGACGCGCGATCGAGGCCAACCCGTTCCGCGATCTGCTGGTGAGTCAGGGAGAAATCGGAGGCAAGTCGACGGAGCGCGTACGCCCGCTCCATTGGATTCAGGTCTTCCCGCTGGACATTCTCGATGAGCGCGAGTTCAGCGGCTGTCTGGTCGTCAATGGGCTTGACCACCGCAGGGATACGGGTCAGACCGATCATCTTCGCCGCTCGCCAACGGCGCTCACCAGCCACCAGTTCGAACCCGTTCGACAGGGGGCGAACCATGATTGGCTGCATCAGGCCCGCCTGCTTGATCGATGCCGCGAGCGACTGAAGGGCCGCGTCATCGAAGTCGGTTCGGGGCTGTCGGCGGTTGGGAACGATCTGTTCCACGGGGATCTCACGCAGTCCTGCATGGGTCGCCAAGGCGACGGCAGGGGTCGTGGCGGCGGGAGCAGGGGCCGGCGACAGCTCCACCGGGGCGCGAGTCGCTTCCGGGGCAGCGACTGGGGGAGTGGGAGGTGCTGGAGTCGGATCGCTTGATCCGACAGACGTGGCACCCGTCTCCGCGCCCACAGTCCGCGGCCCCACCGCCTCAGGGGATGCAAGAGGGGCTTCCTGCTTTCGCTCGCCCTCAGAAGTTGGCGCCACTTGGATCTGGACAGGCGTTCCAAGCAATGCGCTCAGACCCCGTCCCAATCGGCGAACCGGTCCCTTTCCCGTTGATCCTGCGTTGTTCATAGCGCCTCCGAGTCCTGGTTCCACGGGGAACACTGGTGCGTGTTATCACGAAGATCCGCCGTGGTGTCAACCAGCCTTGTCAAGGATGTTCCACGGGGAACATATGTTATCGGAACTTCTGGGATGGTACCCTGTCGCCCTCTCATGACGAACGAGCATCCCCGCCGCCTGCTTCCCTTTCTCCTCGTTGGACTGGTCGCGATCGCCGCGCACGCAGGCTCGTTCGGAGCCGGATGGATCTGGGACGACGACAGCTACATCACTGGTAATCTCCTTCTGTCATCTCCGCGTGGCTGGCTTGACCTTTGGATCCCCGGACGCACGCCGCAGTACTACCCGCTCGTCTTCCTCGGCTTCTGGATCCAGTACGCGCTCGCGGGCGACGCACCCGCGTCCTATCACGCCGTCAATGTCGTGATGCACGCCGCGAACGCCGCGCTCCTCTTCGGAGTGCTCCACCGCATCGGACTTCGCCATGCACTCTGGATCGCGATGCTCTTCGCGGCGCATCCGATGGGCGTTGAAAGCGTCGCGTGGGTGACGGAACGGAAGAACGTGCAGTCGATGTTCTTCGCACTCGGTGCGATGCTCGTCTTCCTTCACGCGATGGATGCCAAGGGGACGCGTGGAACACTGCTGCGCGTCGTCGCGTTCCTTCTCTACGCGTGCGCGCTGCTGTCGAAGACGACCGCGGTCTTCGTCGCGCCCACGCTCGCCTTCGCCATGCTCTGGATGCGACGACCGATCGACGCGCGCGCGGCCTTCCGACTCGCTCCCTACTTCATTCTCGGCGCGGCGCTCGGATTGTTCACAGCCTACATCGAGAAGACGCAGGTCGGCGCGAGCGGATCGGATTTCACGCTCGGCCTCGCCGAGCGCATCCAGCAGGCGGGTTCGATCGCCGCGTTCTATCCAGTGCAGTTCCTCGTCCCGCTTGAACAGGTGTTCATCTACCCCCGCATCGTGGTCGATGCCTCGGATCCGATTCGATGGATCCCGACGATCTGCCTCGTGGTGATCCTCTGCGCATCGACGTTCCGATGGCGCGCGCATCGCGGACCGCTCCTCTGGTGGCTCTGGTACCTCGCGGCGATCTTCCCGGCGCTCGGCTTCATCGATGTATGGCCGTTCCGCTATTCGCAGGTCGCCGACCATTTCGCATACGCCGCGATGCCCGCGCTTGCCACCGCGGCCGTCCTCGCGATCGATGGACTGATGCGACTCATGACTGGAGGTGCGAGCGCGCGCGAAGACCGCGCGAAAGAGGATGCGGCGGCGCCGGTCGCGATCTTCGCAACGCGACTCGCGACGGCGATCCTCGCGATGGCCGTCGTCGCATCGGTCGCGCTCTCGATTCGCGCCGCCACGAAGTACGACGACGAGGAGACGCTCTGGATCGCGACCGCCGAATCGAATCCCGATGCATGGATCGCGCACAACAACCTCGCGTCGATCCGCCTCCGCGAGGCGGGAGAGGCGATCGCGCAGGGCGATGGGATGGGCGCCGAGCGGCTCGCCACCGACGCTCTATCGCGCGCGCAGAGGGCGGGGGAGCTCAAGCCCGACGAGTTCACCAACGCCGTCAACCGCAGCGAGGCGCTTCGCATTCTCGGGCGCCATCTCGAGTCGCTCGCCGAGATCAACGACGCCATCGGCCTCGCGCCGATGCTGCCCGATCTTCACTGGATGCGAGGACGCGTACTCGAGCTCACGGAGGACCGCGCGTCGGCGATCGCGTCGTACCGCGATGCCGCGCGACTCGGCGCGGGAGGTCCCGACGAGGTGGTCGCGCGACGCGATCTCATGCGCCTCGCCGTCGCGGCGGGAGACAACGCAGCCGCGCTCGAGGAGTGTCGTCGCCTCGTCGAACTCACGCCCGACGACACCGACACGGTGGCGAATCTCGGTTCGCTCCTGGTCGCGAACGGCAACCTCGCGGATGGGCGACGCGAGCTCCTCCGCGCACTGACGATGAACGACTCGGGCACGCCGTTCCGTCATCCGAGCGCGTGGTTCGCGACGGTCTCGCGCTACCTGCGCCTCGCGGCGGATGTGAAGCTCGAGGGCGACGAGCGTCGGCGCGCGGGCATCGTCGCGCTGCAGCTCGCGTCGCTCGGCGGCAATGATCCGGCGGCGCGCTTCCTCGGGTTCGCGCTGCGAATGGGGCAGGGGGACGAGTCCGTGCGCCCGTTCCTCGAACAGTTGCGCGCCGAAGTCGAGGCGGGTGGAGGCACGGAACTCGCCGCCGAGATCCAGCGGTTCCTCGACAGCCGACCCGCCAGCCCCTGAGTCGAGCCGCTTCGACGCATCGAGCGCGGAACTTCCGCTATCCTCGCGTCCGCCTGGCGCGTGCCGGGCCGCGCGCGGTTCCGAAGACGGTGCGAATCCGTCACGAAGGCGTCACCGTGAGGCGAGAGGCGCATGCGCTTCCGCCGAGTCGGGTCGAGTTCCGCGCGCGAGCTTCTGCCGCCTCCGCTCCTGGGGCGCGCGAGGACCCGCGGCGTCGCCGCGCGCGTTCCATCGTGCGACCGCAGGGACTCCACGGAGGTGGAAACGAGTGAACCGCGTCGGAGTCGCGGTGTGCCGTGGCCGCTCTTGCCACGGAGAGAGGATTCGCACATGAGGTGCGATGACAGGATGCGGACGGCGGTCGCCGTCGCGATGGTGGCGTCGTGCGCGGGGACCGCGGCGGCGGATCTCGTGGGGAACTGGACCGTTGGAACGGGCGCGAGCGCATCGTTCGTGCAGATCGAGTTCGGCAACGGGAACGCCTATCTCTACGAGTGCCGCTGGGACGGCGCGATGACGGGGCAGGGGCTCTTCGAGCTCATCGCGTCGCAGCAGACGGGCTTCTTCGACTACGAGGTGATCAGCTTCTCCTTCGGCGACGCCCTCTTCGGCATCTCGGTCGGCGCTGACGCGAACGAAGGGTTCGGCACGCCGCCCGACTACCTCGACTACTGGCACTACTGGACGCGCGAGGGCGACGGTGCGTGGAACGCATCGTTCACGGGGTTCGGCGACCGCATCGTCGCGGACGGCTCGTGGGACGGATGGGTGTTCAACTCCGATCTCGCGCCTTCGACGGTGCCTGCGCCGGGCGCGGTGGCGCTCCTCGCGCTCGCGCTGCCGCGCCGACGGCGGCGTTGAATGCGCCGGCGTCGCAGCGCGGCGCACGACGCATCCACCGATAACGAACGCCGCCGCGGAGGTCCGCGGCGGCGTTCAGCTTCAGATCGAGATGGATGAGCGTCGCGCGATCAGCGCAGCGTCCTGAGATACGCGACGACATCGCGCAGCTCGCGGTCGGTGAGGATCGCACCCATCGCGGGCATCGCGCTCGCGCCCGCGTTCGCGTAGCCCTCGACGACCGACTCGTTCGGCGCGACGAGCGAGTGAAGCAGGTAGCGCGCGTCGCCGCGCGTCGCGACGCCATCGAGGGCGGGCGCGGCGTCGCCGCCCGAACCCGCGATCGCGTGGCACTTCATGCAGACGGCGCTCTGGTGGTAGAGGACGATCGAACGGCCCGCATCGGCGTCACCGCCATCGAGGGCGAGTGCGTCGTGGCGCGCGATCGGGTCGGAGCCGATCGCGTTCGCCCAGCGTTCGTAGGCCGCGTGCACGGGCCCCTCGCCGCGCGAGGCGGCGAGCTCGACGACCTCGAGCCGCACCGACGGATCGAGCGAGCCTGCGGCGAGCGCCTCGGCGAGCGGAGCGGTGACGCGGTCGGCGGTCGCGCCGAGCGAGGCGAGATCGCGGATCGCGCGCTGGCGCTCGGCGCCGGTCGCATGCTCGGCGGCGTCGGCGAGCGAGCCGAACGCGCGGGCGTCGCCCGTCGCGAGCATGAGCGTGCGTGCCTCGGCGCGAAGGAGCGGCGCGTCCGACGAGATCGCCGCGTCGAGCGCGGGCGCGAGCCTTCCGCCCGTGTCTCCCACGAGTGAGCGCAGGCTCGAGACGCGCTCGCCCGCGCCGAGCGTCGCATCGGCGACGGCGCGCAGCGAGGCGTCGGGGTCGAGCGAGACGCCGAACTTCGAGGCGACATCGCGCGCGGTCGATCGCATGGTGGCGTCGGGATGCTCGGCGAGCGGGGCGAGCTTGCGCGCGAGGACGGCGTTGAACGCGTCCTTCGCGGCGTCGGTCCCGCGCGTCGAGAGATCGAGCACGCGGTACGCGCCGTTCACGCGATTGCGCGGCGCACCGTCGAGCCAGGCGCCGAGCGCGGCGAGCGCCTCGAGCCGCATCGGCATCGGGTTCGCGGGGGCGAGCGCGAAGTCGGCGAGAAGGGCGGCCGTCGCGGGCGTTCCCTCGGCGAGGCACGCCTCGATCGCGCGGCGCATGTGCGGATACTCGCTCGTGTCGACGGGCTTCGCGCCGATCGGCGCCTCGGTGCGGCCGTTCGGAAGCGTCCAGGCGATCGAGCAGTGATCGCCGCCGCCACCCTCGGCGTGCCGCGCCTCGATCGCGTAGCGCCGCCCCTTCTCGAGCCGCACGGGTTGCGAGCGCTGCGTCGGCTGCCCGTCGTAGACGCCGGGGTTCGTGTAGCCCGAGACGCTCGCGATCGGCTTCATGTCGATGAAGCGGTCGTCGGAGGAGAGGAGAAGGATCGAGTCGTCGTCGCTCGCGATCGCGAAGGTGTAGTCGCCGGTCTCTGGAATCTCGAGAACGCCGCGGATCCGCGCGAGGTACTGGTTGCCCGCGTTCTCCGGAGCGCCGCCGGTCGCGAGCGGCGCCGACTCGTCGGGGGTGCGGTCGAAGGTCTCGCCCGACTCGAGATCGGCGCGCGTGCCCGCGCGACCGAGCTTCCACACCTCGCGGACGAAGCCGTGATCGAGCGGACGCTCGTCGACGGCGCCCGTCGACGAGCCGTCGTCCGCGAAGCGCGCGAGCGATGCGGCGAGCGCGGGGCGCAGCGCGGACATCGGGATGTCGTTGATCGCGCGCGCCGCCTCGAGTCGGATCGTGCGCTCGGGATCGGCGAGGAAGTTCGCGAGGCGCGCATCGCGGAGCTTGCGCATCGCGAGCACCGCCGCCATCCGGAGCGACGCGACGGGCTCGGCCGCGAGTTCGCCGAGCTTCGCGCGGTCGCCGATCCAGGCGAGCGCCTGCACGCCCGCGTGGCGGAGGAACGGATCGCGGTCGGCGTTCTCGGCGAGCATCGAGACGATCGCGGGGATCTCCTCGCGCGCGCCGAGCTTGCCGAGCGCGAGCGCCGCGAAGGCGCGGACGCGCGCGTCGTCGTCCGAGCAGAGTTCGCCGAGACGCGGCGCGGCGGCGGCGCAGCGCGACTCGCCGAGCATGCGCGCGGCCTGCGCGCGCAGGCCCGCGTCGCGGTCATCGAGGATCGGAAGGACGAAGTCCGCGGGCTGCGCCTCACCCGTGAGGGCGGTCGCCTGCGCCGAGGTCGACTCGCGCAGACGGCGAGCCGCCTGCTGTCCGAGCGCCCAGATCGCGTGCGTGCGCGCGCGGCGGTCGAGCGCGTTCAGCGCGACATCGCCGAGGAGCTCCGTCGTCTCGCGTCCGCCCGCGGCGAGCGCGAACTGCGCGCGCTGGCGGACGCGCCGGTCCGCGTGCGCGAGGAGCGCCGCGAGCTCGTCGCTGTCGCGATGCGAGAAGCCCTCCTTGAAGAGGCGCGTGACCTCGGCGATGCGCGGATCGGCGATCGCCTTCGGATCCCACACCGCGTAGAGCTCGCCCTTCTCGCCCGACTCCCATCCACCGCCCCAGTCGGTGATGTACATCCTGCCGTCGTAGCCGAAGTCGACGTCGGTCGGCAGCACGTTCTCGACGAACGGATGCTCGTCGACGACCTTGAAGCCCGCGCCGACCGGCTCGACCGCGAGCGCGAGGATGCGCGAGTAGCTGTCGCCTCCGAGGAAGTCGCAGAGGAAGAAGTGGTTGTCGTAGCGCTCGGGGAGTCCGAGGCCCGGGTAGTAGACGAGTCCCGACGGCCCCGAGCCGACATGGTCGAGCGGCGGCAGCGTCCACGCGGGCTGCAGGGGGCTGAAGCTGTCGACCTTGTGCGGCGCGAGGTCGGGACGCAGGTGCCAGATGCCCTCCTGGTTCCACGGCCCGCGCTGGTTGGCGCCCTCGAGCGTCTGGTAGTCCATCGACCAGCCCGTCTCGCCGCCCTCCATGCAGTAGACGAACCGCGCCTTGTCGCCGCCGTCCGAGTTGTTGTCGCCCGTGAAGAGATTGCCCTCGTCGTCGAACGCGAGCTCCTGCGGGTTGCGCAGGCCCGTGCAGTAGAGCTCGAGCTCGCTGCCGTCCGGGTTCATGCGGAAGACGGCGCCCGAGCGCGGATCGTGGAGAAGCGCGCCGTCCGAGGTCTTCACGTGGTAGCCGCGGTCGCCGATCGACCAGTACACCTTGCCGTCGTAGCCGACGGTCAGTCCGTGCATGTCGTGACCACGCAGCGCGACGCGCACACCGTAGCCGGTCGAGTCCTTGAGCTGGAACTCGGCGACGCCGTCGCCGTCGGGATCGCGCAGGCGCCAGAGATTCGGGATGTTCGTATAGAAGACGTCTCCGTCGAAGGCCATCACGCCCGCGCCCGTGCCGTCGAGCGGATCGTTGAACGGGCCCGCGAAGAGCGTGCGCGTCTCCGGGCGTCCGTCGCCGTCGAGGTCGGCGAGCCGCGCGACGCGGTCGTCGTACTTCGAGTAGTAGGCCATGCCGCCCTCGCGCTTGTCCGCCCACTTCTCGTACATGCGGAGGCGGTCCTCGACCGTCTCGCTCGCGATGTCGTCGAGGAGCCACCAGCGGCTCGATCGGTTGTCCTCGACCCCGCGCTCCTGACGGTCGCTCTCGGCGAAGTAGAACGCGCCCTGTTCGTCGATCGCGAAGGCGACGGGATCGTCGACGAGCGGCGAGGTGGCGATGGTCGCCTTCGAGAGACCCGCGACGGGCTTGATCTTGCAGTCGGCGTCGCTCGCGACGGGGGCGCCGGTGGCCGGCTTGGCTGATTCGCCGTGCGAGGTGGGAGGGACGCTGATCGCGCGGGTCGCGGCGGTCGCGGCAATGACGGCGGCGACGAGCGCGAACGGACGGAGCGAAGTCGGCATCGCGCCATGCTAACGGCGCGGGCGCCGCCTCCCAACGGCGACCGAGAACATGACGCGCCGTCTCGAACCGGGTCGCGTGTCGAAGTGGCGTGCGCGCGCTCACTCGCCGAGGTCGCGGACGCGCGTGAGCGAGCCGCCGTTCCGGTCGAGCGCGATCTCGTCGCGATCCTCCTCGAGGATGCGTGCATGGAGCATCGCCTCGAAGGCCTCGAGCGATCGTGGAAGGTCGGACACCCCGCCCGACTCGAGTACGCGGCCGAGCCCGCCCCGATGCGCCTCGCGGAGGAAGATCGCAGCCTCGCGCGCATGACCTGCGAAGACGAGCGGGAGGTACACGCGGAGAAGCGGGCCGAACACGCGATCCGACGGATCGAAGCGGTGGGCGTCGTCGGCCGCATCGAGTTCCGCGACGGTCGTCGCGATCTCCGCGAGCGCGCGGTCGATGCCGAAGTCGGCACGGAAGCCATCGCGCGCGCGATCGGCGGCTGGATCGACGGGTCGCGGCACGAATCCGTCTTGGCCGAGCCAACCATCGACCACCGGCGAAGTGCTCGCGGCCCCCGAGGTGAGCCAGTAGCGGAATCCGAGCAGCCACTGGCTCCAGCGCGACGGGGCGGGGGGGACGGACCCGCCATCGGCTGGATGAACGGGGTGCGTCTGGGCGGGGCCCGGCTTGCCGCCACGCTCGACCAACGACTCCTCGAAGAGACCATCCTGCAAGTGAAGCCGCGGGAGGAACCCACCACGCCCCTCAAGGCCGAAGACCCAGGTTTCGCTGTAGCCACCCGAACCGCCCGAGTCGGAGCGCAGCCAAAGCACGGGAATCAGTGACTCCGAAGGGGGCGCGCTCTCCGACGAGTCCGCGGCGATCCAGGCTCCGCCGACGCTCGGATGGAGCACCTCGGAGTCAAAAACGACCCGCCCCCCACGGCGGATGCGAACTCGGTCGAGCCACAGATCGGGCTCATCGTCCCACCGCGGATGCAGGAGCTCAACCTGGCAGTCGAAGACCGCTTGGGTCTTTTCAACCTTGTAATCCGACAGGATGAGCTTCAGAACAGCCGTCTGGACAGCCTCACCGGCACTCCAAGCACCCAGGAGTAGTCCCACTACGAGTATGAATGACCCAATCAAAGGTCTTCGCCTGCGTCGCCATACGTCGCGCTCCTCTCGGATCGGGCGTCCACACTCGGTGCAAGGGGTCTGGGCAACCACGATCCCTGGAGTCAGCGGATGCCGACAGTGTGGGCATGATCGAACAGCGGGGCGACGCCCGACGAGCAGTACCACGGCCAGCGCC
>JBJOHC010000099.1:0-3340 GCA_046047955.1 Planctomycetota bacterium | reverse complement strand
TGGTGCTTGGTCGCGCGGTGTGATCGCGGGCGCGACTGGCGTCGTGACCGCTGGTGCCTGGCGGCCAGCGCGCCATCCGCGTTCACGCGGGACCCGCCGACAACCGGGTACGGACCGCCACACCGCGGTTCCCATCGGGAACTCGTGCGGCTCTTCGCATCTGCCCAAGAGCGCGATGGTTGCGATGCACGCGCCGACGGACCCGCGAGGTACCCGCTTCAAGCGGGTACAAGCGGGTACATGGCGGGGACGTGGCGGGGACGTGGCTGGGAGTTGACGGGGAGTTGGCTGGCACGGTGTCGGGAGGATCGCGCGAGCGCCCGCGCAACGCTCCTCGCGCCTCATTTCCGCCCCGTATACTCCGCCCCATGGCCGACAAGCCCACCCTCGACCACCCCTCGCTTCCCGTCATCAAGGAAGCCTTTCCGCAGGTGAAGTTCATGGCCGCCGAGTTCCGCGGCCTCACCACCCTCATCTGCCCCCCCGAGCGGATGCACGATGTCCTCCGCCAGCTCCGCGACGATCCGCGCCTCGACTACAACTTCCTCACCGATGTCGTCGGCGTCGACTACCTGAACTACCCCGCGAAGCAGCCCGGCCGCTTCGCCGTCCTCTACCTCCTCCAGAGCCACAAGCACGAGCTCCGCCTCGCGGTGAAGTGCTACCTCGACCCGTCGCTCGACACGAGCGGCATCGCCGAGGACCCCGCCCTCGAGATCGAGAGCGCCGTCGACCTCTGGCCCGGCGCCGAGTGGACCGAGCGCGAGGTCTACGACATGTACGGCATCCGCTTCCGCGGCCACCCCGACCTCCGCCGCATCCTCATGTGGAAGGATTTCCCCGGCCACCCGCTGCGCAAGGACTACCCGCTGCGCGGCCGCGGCGAGCGCGAGACCTACGTCCCGCTCACGCGCGAGAGCCGCTGACCGCGACCGCGCCGCCTGCACTCGCGGCCGCACCGACAACCCGACGCGCGCGCATGGATCATCCCTGCGCGCGCGTTTTCCTGAATCGAGATCGGATCGGGCGCGCGACGCGCGACCGCAAGCTCCACCGCCCGCGAGCACCACGACCCCAACCCCAAGAGCTCCGTGCCCGAGACCCGCCGCCATCTCCAGCTGAAGGACCTCGCCCTCGCCTGGCTCCGCGCGATCGGCTGCCGCGCCGTCGCGCTCGAGGTGTCGTGCCCGTTCCACCGCTACCGCTTCGACGCGCTGGGCTGGCTCGACCACGCCGACGACCCGCGCGCCGTCGCCGCCCTCGGCGCACCCGCCGGCGACCCGCGGGCCCCCCGCGCGATCGCCGTCGAGTGCAAGCAGTCGCGCGCCGACTTCGCCTCCGACGACCGCGACCCCGACGAACTCGCGAAGCGGAAGACCGCGCTTCTCGAGCGCCGCCGCGTCATCGAGGAGATGCGCGTCAAGGTGCGCGAGACGCACCTGCGCGACGACACCACGAGCCTCTTCGAGGAACTCGCGACCTGGGAGTTCGGGAAGAGCCGGATCGCCGCGTACCGGAAGGTCCTCGACGAACTCGACCTGATCGATCAGAAGCTCGGGATCGACACCAAGTTCGCGAAGCTCTCGAAGTGGCGCACCGCCGACCATCTCGTCGTGATGACGCCCGCGGGCCTCCTCCGCCCGCGCGAGGTCCCCGCGGGCTGGGGCCTCGTCGAGGTCGACCAGAAGGCGCTGCGAAAGGGCTTCGACCCCGCGAGCGACCTCGCCGAAGGCGACCCGCTTCCCTGCAGGATGCGCGTCGCGCCACTCACGCTGCCGACGCCCGAGGCGCGGCGCCAGCGCCTCCTCCGAAACCTCGCGGTCGCGGCCTGCCGAGGCGTCGGCTACGCGCTCGCGCGACCGAGACCGAAGGCGTCCCAGCCCGAGGCCACCCCCGTCGACGACACCGCCACCGGCGCGCCCGACGCGCACGCGCCCACCCTCTTTTCGCCCGCGCGCCCCGACTGCTCCGATACGATCGCACCACCACCGAGCCCCGGTAGCTCAGTTGGATAGAGCACCCGCCTTCTAAGCGGGTGGTCGGCGGTTCGAGTCCGCCCCGGGGTGTTGCGCTCGCGCGCCCGACGCCCGAACGCCGCGGCTCACGGCGTCCGCGCCGCGCGCAGTCCGATGTTGCTGCCGTCGAATTCGGGGAAGTAGAGCTGCCGCGCCGAGCTGCGCGCGGGGAACCCGTCGAGCGGCTCGAAGTTGGTGTGCGGACCGCCGCGGAGGATGCGCACCTGCCCCGCCGTCGGGCCCGTCGGATTCGTCTGCGGCGTCGACGGATAGAGGTCAAACCAGTCCCGCACCCACTCGTACACGTTGCCGAGCATGTCGTGCAGGCCGAACGCGTTCGCCGCCTTCGTGCCGACGGGTTGCGGGGTGGCGACGCTGCCGGGCCCCCACGCGATCACCGACAGGAGCGCATCGTTCGAGGTCCCCTCGGGGAACCCGGGGCCGCTGTGGAAGGCGGTCGTCGTCCCCGCACGGCACGCGTACTCCCACTCCGCCTCGGTGAGGAAGCGCAGCCCCGTCGCATTCAGGAACGACTGCGACTGGAAGTAGTTGATCTGCTCGACGGGCCGCGTCGGCACGGAGGGGAATCCGTTCGCGGGCTGGTAGTACGACGGGTTCGAACCCATGCGCGCCGTCCATTCCGCCTGCGTGACCTCGTAGCGCCCGACATAGATCGCGTTGGTGAGCGTGACGGTGTGCACGGGCGATTCCCGCTCGGTGCAGGGCCAGGCGTTCGAAGCCGAGCATCCCATCTCGAAGCTGCCCGGCGGCACGAGCAGCATCTCGATGCCGCTTGCGCTGTCGCGCACGCGCCAGGGGAAGGCGGTGTCCGCGATGCGCCGCCGGATCGACTTGTCCGTCACCACTTCGGGATCGGGGGACTGCTCGAGCACGGTGTACCAGTTCGACGCGCCGTAGCGGAACGCCGCCGCGAGGGTCGCGGTGCCCCCGGGCGTCGTCACGGTCACGGAGCGGAGCCCCGGCGTCCCGGGCGGCGTGACGACGACCAGCGTCGAGGGATCGACGATGGTCACGCTCGGCGCGACGGCGCCACCGACGGTGACGGCGCTCGTGTCGTAGAAGGGACCGCCCGTGATGGTGATGATCGCGCCGCCCTCGGACGGACCGTTGGTGGGAAAGATGCCCGCGATGCTCGCGGCGCACTGTCCCCAGCGCGTGAAGAGGGTCGTCAGGTCGACGCCGTTGACGACGCCATCCGCGTTGAGGTCGGCCGCGCAGCCCGCGCCGGCGCACGGGCCCCACGCGTCGAGCATGATCGAAAGGTCGGCACCACCGACGAGCCCGTCGTCATTGATGTCACCGCT
>JBJOHC010000098.1:0-9251 GCA_046047955.1 Planctomycetota bacterium | reverse complement strand
GGTCGCGTATGGCGGCACGAGTCACGCCTTCACGAACCCCCACGCGAACGATCCGAAGAGCGGGCTCATGTACCGGAAGGTGATCGCCGACCGCGCCTTCGCGGCGATGCGGCATCTCCTTGCCGAGGCGCTTGCCTGAGGGAGGCGTCCCGCGGGACGGGCTCGGCGTCGCAGCATCGCTGCGGTACGATGGTGGCCCGCGCAATGGAAACGGTGCGGGGAATCCTCCCGTCACGCGCGTGGATCGGCCATCACATGCATCACATCGCATCCGCCTCCTTCGGGCGGCTTCGGGCATTCGTGCTCGGGATCGCGCTCCTTGCCCTCTTCGCGCCGTGCGGCATCGCCGAGGCGCGCCAGGTCGTCCAGTCGATCTGCACGGCGACCGAGACGCGGGGGTTCGATCCAGCGAAGAGCGCGTCGTGGTTCGGCGAGTGGCCGGCGACCGATGCGATCGTGCGCGACGAAGTCCAGCAGTTCGAGGAGGCATGCGGCCCCGTCTTCGCGCGTGGCTCGCTCGCGTGGACGAGTTCGTCGTTCGACTACGCGTTCGAGTCGTCGGTGGGCGGGTTCACCGAGTTCGACTTCATCCTGCAGGCGGGCGGCGAAGGTGCCGCGCTGCGCGTCGCGCCAGGCACCGCGGCCTATCTCGTGCGGAAGGGCGACTTCGAGTTCCTGCCCGCGGGTGGGCTGATCGAAATGGAACCCTTCGGCGAGATTGAGTGCTTCGCCGTTGGGCGTTGCTCGCTGGTCGTCGAGTCGGGCGAGATCGCCGCCGCGATCGGCGTCTATGGCTACTGGGAAGCGTGGGTGGTCGGCGCCGAATGGAGCTGCAACGGCACGCGCGCGTGGGGCATCGGGTCGGCCGAACTCGACTGCGAAGGGGTGGACGACCCTTCGGCCTGCAATCCGAGCGGCGGTTCGTTCGGTATCGGAAGCGACGCCGACACGATCAGCGCTGGGCTGTCGGCCGGACCATGGCCGAGCGCGATGACCATTCGCTGCGAGTTCCTGCTCGAGACGGCAAGCTGCGTCCGGTACCGCCAGAACGGAGGCAGCTACTGCGACACGCTTCCGACGATCGATGGCGCGACGCTGCCGTTGCCTCCGATCCCGTTCGCTCCGTGTTTCGACCACGCGGGTGCGGTCTTGCTCACGGCGGGCTGGCATGTCCTCGAGGTCTTCGCGGCCGATCTCGGCGACGGTTCCTTCACGCTCGACTTCACGCCCGGCGACTGCGGCCCCGACTGCAACGGCAACGGCCGACCCGACTTCGTCGACATCGAGTGGGCCGCGAAGTACGAGGGCCTCGACCTCGACTTCGACCTCGACGGCACGCTCGATTCCTGCGAGCGCGCCGAGGGCGATCTCGACCTCGACGGCTGGATCGGGCCGGTCGATCTCGCGCTTCTCCTCGCGGACTGGGGGAGTTTCGGGGTCGGCGATGTCGATGGTGACGGAACCGTCGGCGCCGCCGATCTCCTGATCCTGCTCGCCCGCTGGCGCGTGCCCGAATAGCACCCCGACGGGACGCGCCTCGAACGGGCGCGACCTCTCGGGATTCCCCTCGCGACGGGTTCCCTTCGAGCCCGACAGGCGCGATACTCGCCGCGTGCAGGTGGTCCATCCGCTTCGTTCGCTCGGCGTCGTCGCCCCACGCATTCTCGGATGCGCCGCCGCGGCCGCGATGCCCGTGGGGCTCGCCGCCGCGGGCGAGGCGACCGTCGACTTCGACCGCGAGGTCCGTCCCGTCCTGACCGCGAAGTGCCTCGCCTGCCATGGGCCCGACGCCGAGGCGCGCGAGGCGGGGCTGCGACTCGACACCTTCGAGGGCGCGACCGCGCTCCTGCGCTCGGGGAAGCGCGCGATCGTGCCGGGCGATCCCGCCGCGAGCGAGCTCCTCGTCCGCACCGCGGCGCACGATCCCGATGACCGCATGCCCCCGACGGGCGAGCCGCTCTCGGCGGCGGAACGCGCGGCGATCGAGCGATGGATCGAGGAAGGCGCCGCGTACACCGAGCCCTGGGCGTTCGCGCCGATGGCCGCGTCGCCGCCGCCCGCGGTGCGCGACGGCGCGTGGTGCTTCGACACCGTCTCGCCGATCGACCGCTTCGTCCTCGCGACGCGCGAGGCCGAGGGGCTCGCGGCACCCGTGCGCGACGCCGCTCCCGAGGCGCTCCTGCGCCGCCTCTCCTTCGATCTCCGCGGACTGCCGCCCGATCCCGCCGACCTCGCGGCGTTCGCCGCCGACCCGAGCGCGGCCCGCTACGACGCGCTCGTCGAACGGTATCTCGCCGATCCCGCCTTCGGCGAGCGCTGGGCGCGGCACTGGCTCGACCTCGCGCGCTACGCCGAGACGCTCGGCCACGAATTCGACTATCCGATCCCGCACGCGTGGCGGTACCGCGACTGGGTGATCGACGCGTTCAACGCCGACCTGCCCGTGGGCCGCTTCATGGCCGAGCAGATCGCGGGCGACCTCCTCGAGCCGCGGCCTGCGCTCGGCCTCGCGAACGCGGCGCCCGTCGCGACCGCGTGGTGGTTCCTCGGTCCCGCGACGCATGCGCCCGTCGACGTCCGTCAGGATGAGGCCGACCGGATCGCCGGCTCGGTCGACACGCTCGGGCGCTCGATGCTCGGGATGACGGTCTTCTGCGCGCGCTGCCACGACCACAAGTTCGACCCGATTCCCGCGAGCGACTTCTTCGCGATCGCGGGCACGATGCGCAACACGCGCCGCGTCGAGGGCTTCCTCGACACCGATCCGAAGGCGTCGCTCCTCGCGGAGGCGGCGCGCGCGGCGCTCATGGGGGCCACGGCCGTCTCGTGGGCGTCGGCCGCGCGCCCCGAGGGTGTCGATGTCGTCGACGAGGGCGACTGGCGGCGCTGGTCGCGCTCGGGTCACGCCTTCGAGGCGTCGGGTGTGCCGCTCGCCCTCGGCGACGACGGCGCGCTCCATGCCGCCGAATCGGGCACGGTCGACAGCGGTCGCGTCGCGCGCGCGGCGGTCGGCGTCGCGTGTTCGCCGGGATTCGTCGTCGAGCGGCGCTTCGTCCATGTCCGCGTGCGCGGCGAGCAGGCGTGGCTCCGGGTGAAGGCCGACAACTACTGGCTCGACGAATCGAACGGTCTCCTCTTCGAGGGCATGCGGCGGAACCTCGGTGAAGCGCCCGAGGAGGAGCGGTCGCTCGAGCGTGTCGCCCGTCCGTGGCGCATCGAGACCTTCGACCTTGGGCGGCGGATCGGCGAGCGCGCGTATCTCGAGCTCCTCGACGACGGTGCGGGCTGGATCGAGGTCGACTGGATCGCCGCGACCGACGACGCGACGCCGCCCGACGGCGCATGGGATTCCGACGGTCCGACGGGCGCCACGCCACGCGGCGCCGATACCGCCGAGGCCCGCGCCGCCCGCGAGGCGCGCGAGGCGCTCCTCGCCACGGCGCCGCCCGTGCGCGCGATCGTCGCGCTCGAGGGCGACGCGCTCGACGAGCCGCTCCACCTGCGCGGCGTTTCGCGGAACTACGGCGAGCCCGTCCAACGCGCGCGCCTCGCGGCGCTCGGCGACGCGGGCGCCTCGACCCCCGTCGAGGGCAGCGGCCGGCTCGCCCTCGCCGCCGCGATCACCGATCCATCGTCGCCCTTCCTCTGGCGCACCACCGCGAACCGCGTGTGGCTCAAGCTGTTCGGCCGCGGGATCGTCGAGACGCCCGACGATTTCGGCCAGCTCGGCGCGATGCCGTGGAGCCGGCCGCTTCTCGACCATCTCGCGCTCGGCCTCGCGCGCGGCGGCACCTTCAAGTCGCTCGTGCGCGAGATCGTGCGCACGCACGCCTACCGCGCCGCACCCGACGCGGGCGAGGAGCCGCGCGCCACCGTCTGGGCGCCGCTCCCCGTGCGCCGCCTCGACGCGGAGTCGATCCGCGACGCGATGCTCGCGGCGAGCGGTCGGCTCGCACCCGCGGCGGGAGGACCGAGCGTCGCCGCCTACCTCAGCGAGCACATGCAGGGTCGCGGCCGGCCCGGCCGAAGCGGACCCGTCGACGGCGACGGCCGCCGCAGCGTCTACCTCGAGGTGCGGCGCAACTTCCTCGATCCCTTCCTGCAGGCGTTCGACCAGCCGCTGCCGTCGGCGGCGTGCGGCCGCCGCAACGCGTCGAATGTGCCCGCGCAGTCGCTCGCGCTCCTGAACAGCGCGCTTGCGCACGAACTCGCCGCGAAGTGGGGCGGAGAGGTCGCGGCGATCGGCGGGTCCGACGCCGCGCGCGTCGACGGCATGTGGCTCCGCGCCTTCTCGCGTCCGCCGACCGCCGACGAGCGCGACGCCGCGCTCGCCCTCCTCGCCGATGCGCGCGCCGCCACGCATGGCGAGGCGCCCGCGCGCGACGCCGCGGCGTTCGGCGAACTCGCGCACGCCCTCTTCGCGGCGAAGGAGTTCGTCTTCCTCCGCTAGCCCGTCCCGCGTCGCGCCAGAACCGATTCGATTCACCCGCGATTCACCCGCGATTCCCCCGATGCACCGACCGACCCTCCATCACTGCGGCCGCTTCCGACCCGCGCCCGTCTCGCGGCGCGACATGCTGCGCTCCCTGAGCACGGGCTTCGGACTCGCCGCGTTCGGCGGCCTCTTCGGGCGTCTCGCGGCGGCGGAGGAATCCTCGGCATCGCCGGTGGGTGCGTGCGATCCGCTCGGCGCGCTCGCCGCACGCCACCTTCCCGCCCGCGCGAAGAGCGTGATCTTCCTCTACCAGGACGGCGCGCCGTCGCACATCGACACCTTCGACCCGAAGCCGCGTCTCGTCGACTTCCACGGCAAGCCGTTCCCGATGCAGACGGCGCCGACCCAGTTCAACAACAACGGGAACACGCTCGCGTCGCCGTGGAGGTTCCGCCGCTACGGAGAGTCGGGGCTCGAGATCTCCGATCTCTTTCCCGAGATCGGCTCGGTCGCCGACGAACTCTGCGTCGTGCGATCGATGACGAGCGGCTTCAGCGAGCACACGAACGCGAACTACTTCCTGCACACGGGTTCGGGGATCGCCGGGCGGCCGTCGATGGGCGCCTGGTGCTCGTACGGACTCGGCAGCGAGAACGACGATCTGCCCGGATTCGTCGTCGTCGAAGGAGGGCTCGTCCCGCCCGGCGGCCTCGACTGCTTCGCGTCGGGCTTCCTGCCCGCGAGTCACCAGGGGTCGGTGATGCGCCCGACGGGCGAGGCGGTCGCGAACGCGTCGCCGCGCGAGTCGGACGAGGCGCAGCGGCGCAAGCGCCAGCTCGTCGCGCGGCTCGACTCGGCCTTCGCCCACGACACCGCGGCCGAGGCGGTCGAGAGCGCGATCCGCAACCACGAGCTCGCCTACCGCATGCAGGCGTCGGTGCCCGAACTCGCGGCGCTCGACGGCGAGACCGACGAGGTGAAGGCGCTCTACGGCTTCGACGCGCCCGACCCCGCGACGCGCGTCTACGCGCGCGAGTGCTGCCTCGCGCGGCGGCTCGTCGAGCGCGGCGTGCGCTTCGTCGAGGTGTCGATGACGCGCACGATCGGCGACCGCTGGGACCAGCACAACGACCTACGCGGCGGCCACGAGGCGAACGCGCGCGCGACCGACCGGCCGATCGCCGCGCTCATCAAGGACCTCCGCCGCCGCGGGCTGCTCGAGTCGACGCTCGTCGTCTGGAGCGCCGAGTTCGGCCGCACGCCGTTCGCGCAGGGCTCCGACGGCCGCGATCACAACCCCTTCGGCTTCACCGTGTGGATGGCGGGTGGCGGCGTGCGGCCCGGCGTGATCGGCGCGACCGACGAGTTCGGCTACCGCGCCGTCGAGAAGCCCTACGAGGTGCACGACCTCCACGCGACGATGCTCCACCTGATGGGCGTCGACCACACGCGGCTCACCTACCGCTTCGGCGGGCGCGACCACCGCCTCACCGATGTGCACGGCAAGGTGATCGCGGACGCGGTGGGCTGATCGTCGGACGGGCCGCGCCCGCGCGCGTCAACCCTTCCTGCCGCGCCGGCCCTTCTTGAATCCGGGCTTGTGGCCGAACTTGTCGCGGCCCGTGCGTCCCGTGCGTCCGTCGCGCGGACGCGGGTCGAAGTAGCCCTGCTCGCCCACGCGGCGCACCGCGCCCTCGGCCGCGCGCTCGTCGACGACGGTGATCGCGGGCGCGCCGAACTTCGCGATCTCGAGATCGAGCTGCCGCCCGCGGAGGTCGATGCGCGAGAGGCGCACGCGCACGCGGTCGCCGATTCCGATCGACGCGCCGCTCCGCGACGCGACGAGCCGCCCGCTGCGCCCGTCGCGGTTCCAGCGGTCGCTGCGGCCGTCGCCACCCTTCATGTCGCGGCTCGGGATCGCGCCGTCGACGAGGTAGCGGTCGATCGAGACGAACACGGTGCCGTTGGGCATGATGCCGGTGACGGTTCCGTCGAACTCCTCGCCGAGGTGCTTCTCGTGCAGAAGCTGCAGCACGAGGAAGGTGCGCAGGTCCTTCTCCGCGCCCTCGGCCGCGACCTCGCGCTCGCTCGCGTGGTTGCCGAGCTCGATCAGCCGCGTCTCGTCGAGGACGCGCGGATCGTCGGCGAGCTGCCGCGCGAGCTGGCGCCGGCGCTTGCCGCCCGTCGCGTCGCGACCGTTGTCGGTGAGGTCGAGGTAGGCGTGCGTGACGCGGTGGACGAGGAGGTCGGGATAGCGGCGGATCGGGCTCGTGAAGTGCGCGTAGTGCTCGCTCGCGAGCGCGTAGTGCCCGACGAGCGCGGGCGAGTAGACCGCCTTCGCCATGCAGCGCAGCACGCTGAAGTGGATCGCGCGCGCGGCGGGCGACTCCTTCGTCGCGTCGAGGAGCGCCTGCAGGTCCTTCCGGCTCGGAAGCTCGGGCAGGCTCCACTTCGCGAGGCGCGCGAACTGCCGCACCTCCTCGATGTCGCCGAAGGTCGGATCGGGATGGATGCGGCGGAGAAGCGGCGTCTCGAGGCCCGCGAAGGTGCGCGCGACCGCCTCGTTCGCCTCGACCATGAACATCTCGATGAGGGTGTGGGTGAACGACCCGTCCTCCTTCACCGCGTCGATCACATGGCCCGCGTCGTCGAAGACGAGGTCGACCTCGGGAAGATCGAGGTGGATCATGCCCGCCGCGCGGCGCCGCACGCGGATCGCCTTCGCGAGCGTGTCGGCGCGCCGCAGCGTCTCGAGGAGCTCCTCGGTGTAGACGGGCTCGGTGCGCGCGTGCCTGCGCGCCTCCTCGGCGTTGCCGTCGACGAGCGCCTGCGCCTCGATGTAGGTGAGGCGCTTCGCCGAGCGGATGACCGTGCGCGCGAGGCGCTGTCCGAGGACGCGGCCGTCGGCGTCGAGCGTGATGAACGCGCTCAGCGTGAAGCGCGCGACGCCCTCCTGCAGCGAGCAGACGCCGTTCGAGAGCGTCTCGGGCAGCATGGGGACGGTGTGGCGGGGGAGGTAGACGCTCGTCGCGCGCGCGCGCGCCTCCTCGTCGAGCGGCGAGTCCTGCCCGACGAAGTGCGCGACATCGGCGATGTGGACGCCGAGCTCGTACTGTCCGAGCGTCTCGTCCCACGCGATCGAGATCGCGTCGTCGAAGTCCTTCGCGTCGGGCGGATCGATCGTGAAGATGAAGCGGCCCGTGAGATCCTCGCGGTCGGCCGCGGCCTCGGTCCAGGCCGCGGGCTCGCCCGCGGCGACGCGCGACTCGGCCGCGCGCGTCGCGCGCTCGAACGACACCGCCGCCTCGCGCGCCTGCGCGAGCGCCTCGTCGGGAAAGACCTCGCGGATCGCATAGGTCGCGATCACCGCCTGCGTCTCGACATCGGGTCGTCCCGCCTCGCCGAGCACCTCGAGGATCACGCCTTCGGCGAGGTAGCCGTCCTCGGGCCAGGTGAGGATCTCGACGACGACCTTGTCGCCCTCCTTCGCGTTCTTCGCGCCGGGATCGCGCACGATGATCGGATCGCGGATCGCGCGGCCGTCGGGCTCGACGATCCACTCCTTGCCGCGCTTCACGAGGACGCCCGCGAAGCGCGACTGTCCACGCGCGAGCACCTCGAGGACGCGGCCGAAGACATCGTCGCGCGCGCTCGCGGGCGTCGCGCCGAAGCCGCGGTTCCAGCGGTCGCCGCGCCGCACGACCTTCACGCGCACGCGGTCGCCGCTGATCGCGTCCCTCGTCTCGCCCTGCGGGATGAAGAGGTCGCCCTCGCGGTAGGCGATCGCGGGGCGGAGGAATCCGAATCCGCGCGGCGTCATCTTGAGGACGCCCTCGACCTCCTCGGGAAGCCGCGGAAGCCGCAGCCGCTCGTCCTTTCCGATCTCGACGAGTCCCTCCTCGGCGAGGAGGCGCACGGCCTCGCCGAACGCGAGTCCGTCCTCGTCGGCGACGCGCAGCTGCCGCGCGACCTCGTTCATCGGAAGCGGCAGGTAGTTGCGGTGCGAGAGGTGATCGAGGATGCGGGACTTGAATCGGAGCGGCACGGGCGCAGTGTAGGGAGTCGCGTCGCGGCGGCCCGCGGCGCGGCGCGCCTCAGGAACGCTTCCGTGCGGAGGGCTTCGCGCTGGAGCGCGTCGCGGGCTTCGATACAGCCTTCGATCCAGGCTTCAATCCAGGCTTCGATCCAGCCTTCGACGAGTCCTTCGCGCCCTTCCCGACGACATTGCCGATCCCGCGTCCGATGCGCGACGGATGGGTCGCGCGCGATTCGATGCGGCGGTTCTCGGCGGATTCCGCCGACTTCGCGCCCGATCCCGCGCCGGCGTCGGACTGCACCGCACCCGACGACGGACCCTCGCCCGAGCGCGAGGACTCGGACTTCGCCGCGCCGCCCGCATCCGACCCACTCGTCGACTTCGACGGGCGATCGCCCGCGCCTTCACCCTTCGCCGCGTCGCCCTTCGCCGCATCGCCCATGTCCGACTTCGAGGCGCCGGCCGCGGCCTCGTCGGCCTTCGCGCCCTTCTCGTAGCTCTCGCTGCGGTAGTCGGTCTCGTAGAAGCCGCCGCCCTTGAAGATCACGGCGCCGCCGATGCCGATCTTGCGCTCGACCTTGCGCTTGCGGCACTTCGGGCAGACCGCGATCGGATCGGCCTTGATCGACTGGAACTCCTCGAACTCGTGCCCGCAGGCGCGGCAGACGTATTCGTAGGTCGGCATGGAGTCGTCTCGTGGATCTTCGCCGCGCGGGGCGAGCGCGGGTGGGTGCTCGGATGCGCGCGGGCGTTCGCGCCGCGGCGGGCATGGCGGTTCGG
>JBJOHC010000097.1:0-4488 GCA_046047955.1 Planctomycetota bacterium | reverse complement strand
CGTTGAGCGCGGCCTTCAGGGCGCGGATCGCGGTCGGCGAGTTCGCGAGCATCTCGCGGCACCACTGGACCGTCACTTCCTCGAGTTCGGCGACCCCGACGACCGTGTTCACGAGCCCCATGTCGCGCGCTTCCTCCGCCGAATAGCTGCGGCAGAGGAACCACATCTCGCGGGCGCGCTTCCGCCCGATGATGCGCGCCATGTAGCTGGCGCCGTAGCCGCCGTCGAAGCTGCCCATGCGCGGGCCGACCTGCCCGAAGCGCGCGTTCTCGGCGGCGATCGTGAGGTCGCACATCATGTGGAGAACATGCCCGCCGCCGATCGCCCAGCCCGCGACCATCGCGACGACGGGCTTCGGGCAGGTGCGGATCTCGCGCTGGAACTCGAGCACGTTGAGCATCTCGCTGCCCGATTCGGCGCGGTAGCCCGCGTGGCCGCGCACGCGCTGGTCGCCGCCCGCGCAGAAGGCGCGCTCGCCCTCGCCGGTCAGGATGACGACGCCGATCGACGCGTCGTTGCGCGCGTCGAGGAGGCACGCGCGCATCTCCTCGACGGTGCGCGGCGTGAAGGCGTTGCGCACCGCGGGGCGGTTGATCGCGATCTTCGCGATGCCGTCCGACTTGAAGTAGCGCGTCTCGGAGAGCGGCATTCCGTGGACCTCGAGATCGAGCTCGGCCCAGGCGAGTGCGGGGCGGATGCGTTCGGTGGTCTCGGTGGTGGGCTTGATGGGCGGATGGGCGGTCGACATGGTGGAGGGCCGTGAGGAGGTCGCGTGGTGAAGTCGCGTGAGGAGGTCGCGTGACGATCGCGAGGATGAAGTCGCGGGAGATGCGGGAAGGTCGCTGACGAGTCGGATTTCGACCCGTCAGGCCGCGGGACGCGCGAGCGCCTCCTCGATGAGGCGCGCGCAGCGTTCGGGCGCCTCGAGCGGGAGCGCGTGCCCCGCGGCGGGCACGGTTTCGACGCGAAGCGCGGGAGCGATGCAGGCCGCGCGCGCGGCGGCCGCAGCATATCGCTCGTCGAGCGCGCCGACCGCGAGCGTGGTGCGCGGCGCGAGTTCGGGAAGCGAGCTCCAGCGCGGGCGCGTGCGGCCCGCCGAGCAGCCCGAGAGGCAGCGTGCCCAGAACGCGCCGTCGCCCGCGAGACGGCGCGCGCGCGTCGCCTCGAACGACGGGTGGCGGCGGAAGTCGGCGAAGAGCGGGAGTTCGTACCACGCGTCGATGAAGCGGGCGAGGCCGTCCGTCGCGAGCCGCGCGGCGAGCGCGTCGTCGCTCGCGGCGCGGGCGGCGCGCTCGGCGTCGTCCTCGATCCCGAGGCCTGCGGCGAGGAGGACGAGTCGTGGCGCGAGCGCGGGCCGCGACGCCGCGAGTTCGAGCGCGATGCGGCCGCCGAGCGAGTAGCCCGCGAGGAGGTCGACGGGCCGCGCCTCGAGCCGCGCCGCGAGCGCCGCCGCCGCGTCGTCGACCGACGCGCAGCCGAGTTCGGCGAGCGGCACGCAGTCCGCCTCGATGCCCGGCGCGAGATGCGCGAGGAGATCGGCCCAGTCGGCGGGCGAACCGAGGAATCCGTGGACGAGCGCGATGCGCGGCATCAGCGGAATTCCCGGCGGAGCGCGTCGACCGCCGCCTTCGCGACGCGCGCGCGCGACGCCTCGCTCTCCTCGCGCGCGCAGGCGACCTCGATCACGGTCGCGCCGCCGCGGGCGAGCGCCTTCGCCATCGCCTTCGCGAGCGCGGCGCGCGTCTTCGGCGTCTCGCTCGCGAGGCCGAGCGCCTTCGCGACGGGCGCGATCGCGTGACCGTGCGGCGTCGTGAAGAGCCGCTCGAAGACATCGTCGTACTTCGCGATGCCGAGGTAGCGGAAGATGCCGCCGCCGTCGTTGTTGAGGACGACGAGGACGAGCGGCGTCGCGACGCGCGCGGCGAGCGCGAGGCTCGCGAGGTCGTGGAGCGCGCTCACATCGCCGAGAAAGGCGACGACGGGCGCGCCGCTCGCGTGCGCGTGACCCGCGGCGGTCGCGACGAGTCCGTCGATTCCGCTCGCGCCGCGGTTCGCGCCCGTGGCCCAGCCCTTCGGCGCGTGGATCGCGAGGAAGTCGGCGTCGCGCACGGGCATCGACGAGCCGTGGAAGATCGTGCCCGCGCGATGCGCCGCGCACGCCTCGGTCGCGGTCGCGATCGCGGTCGGCTCGGCGAGCGCGCGTTCGGCGGCGAGCGCGCGCGACGCCGCGCGCGTCGCGACGGTGAGCGCGCGCGACCAGCCCGCGTGCGCGCGCAGCCCGCGCCCCGCGACGAGCCGCACGGGCCCCGCGTACGCGCCCGACGCGCGGTGCGCGGGATCGTTGCGCGGATCGCCCGCGCCGAAGACGGTCGTCGGACACGACTGCGCGGCGAGCCACGCGTTCATCCGCTTCGAGACGGGCGCGTCGCCGACGACGACGACGCGCTCGACCGCGAGCGCCTCGCGAAGCGCGGCGTCTCCCCCGCCGTCCATCGCCGCGCGCAGGACGAGGTCGGCGCCCGCCGTCCCCTTCCCCGCGAGTCCGCTGCCGATGTCGGCGAGGAGCGTCCCCTTCCATCCCGCGAGCGACGCCTCGGCGTCGGGCTCCGCGCGCCCCGCGACCACGACGCCCGTCTCGATGCGCGCCTCGGCGGGAAGCACCGCGGGCGTCTCGCGCCACGGCGCGCGCGCGCGGTCCGCGGTCCAGCGCGCGATCGACCAGAGCCACGCGATATCCCAGGGCGCGGGATCGGGCGCGAGCGGCTCGCGGAACTGCCAGTTGAGGTGGACCGCGCCCGCCTGCGAGCCCGCGCGGCCCGTCGCGCGCGCGTACGCCTCGTCGACGGTCGAGAGGACGAACTCCGCGGGCGCGTCGATGGTCGGGCACGGCAGGTCGACCGTCCAGCGCGCCGCGCCCGCGAGGAGCGAAGCCTGCGGAATCGACTGGTTCGCGCCGCAATCGCGCAGTTCGGGCGGCCGGTCGCCCGTGAAGAGGAGGAGCGGCGTGCGCGTCATGCGCGCCTCGACGACCGCGGGCAGCGCGTTCGCGACCGCGGTGCCGCTCGTCGTGACGAGGACGGCGGGCTCGCCCGAACTCTTCGCGATCCCGAGCGCGAGGAAGGCGCCGCCGCGCTCGTCGTGCGCGACATGGACCGCGATCCCCCCGTGGCGCGCGAAGGCGACCGCGAGCGGCGCGCTGCGCGAGCCCGGCGAGATGACCGCGTGGCGCACGCCGAGGCGGAAGCACTCCTCGGCCGCGAGCATGGTCCAGGCGAGGTTCAGGTTGGGGGCGTCGCGCATCGCGCGGAGGGTATCAGGCGTCGGCGCGCGCGCTCAGTTGGCGAGACGCTCGAACGCGAGCAGCTTGTGCCCCGTCTCGCGCCATTCCTCGGCGGGATCGGAACCGTCGACGATGCCCGCGCCCGCGAAGGCGACGAGCGCATCGCCCTCGATGCGCGCCGAACGGATCGCGACCGCGACCTCGGCGCCGTCGGCCGAGACGACGCCGACGGGTCCCGCGTAGAGACCGCGGTCGAAGGGCTCGAGGGCGCGCAGGATGGCGACCGCGTCGGCGACGGGCGCGCCCGCGACGGCGGGCGTCGGGTGGAGCGCGCGCACGAGGTCGAGATCGCCGACGCCCGCGCGGAGTTCGCCCACGAGCCGCGTCGAGAGATGCTGCACATACGCGAGCCGCAGGAGCCGCGGCTCGGGATCGATGCGCAGCGTCGTCGCGCAGGCCGCGAGCGCCTCGCGCACGCGCTCGACGACGAGCGTCTGCTCGCGGCGGTCCTTCGCGCTCGCGAGGAGCGACTCGCCGAGCAGGCGGTCGGCGACGCCGTCGACGCCGCGCGGGCGCGTGCCCGCGACCGCCTCGCTGCGCACCATGCGACCCTGCCGCGAGAAGAGCCTCTCGGGCGTCACGCCGAGGAACGCCCGCCCCGCGCCGACCTCGACGAGGAAGCGGAAGCCGCGCGTCTCGCGCGACGCGACGCGCGCGAGGACGCCGACCGGATCGAGCGCCGAACTCGCCGCGTAGCGCCTCGGCCGCGCGAGCACGATCTTCCGCAGTTCACCCGCGCGGATCCGCGCGAGCGACGCCTCGACCGCTCGGGTCCACGCCGCCTCGTCGATCGCGTCGGCCTCGCGCACGAGCGCGGGTTCGATCGCGCAGGTCGCCGAGGCCGCGGCGAGCGACGCGACGAGCGCCTCGATCTCGGCCTCGATCACCGCCTGCGGCGTACCGTGCGCGCGGTGCAGCGCGACCACGAGCGCGCCGTCGGCGGAAGGCTCGGCGCGCGCGGCCGCGAGGCGGCGCACCTCGACCGTCGGAAGCACGCAGGGCGCGGCCGCGAACGGCGCCCAGGCCGCTTCACGCGCGCGCGCCGCATCGAATGGCTGCGCGAGGAACCAGACCGCGGGCGACGCGCCGCCCTCCTGCCGCAGCGTCTCGTGCGCACCCGACTCCGCCGACGCCGCGACGCCGACGCC
>JBJOHC010000096.1:0-17075 GCA_046047955.1 Planctomycetota bacterium | reverse complement strand
GCCTGCCAGAGGAGAAGTTCGTCGAGGAGTCCCGGTTCGGTCACCGAACGCAGGCGGATCTCGGCGAGCGCGTCGCGATCGCCGCCGACCGCGCGCGCGAGGAGGAGGTCGGTCGCGTCGTACGCGCTTTCCTCTGCTTCGGCGCCGGCGCCGGCGAGTGGATCGTGCGGCGCACGCGCGCATCGTGGTTCGCATCGTGGCTCGCATTCGGGCTCGCATCCAGGTCCGCGGAGGTCGCCTGCAGGACCCGCGTCGCCATGACGCGCCTCGCCACGCTTCGCGTCTTCACGAAGTCCGTCGAAGGACGAGGGATTCGATTCGCGTTCGTTCATCGGAAGTCTCCCGCCTCGATCGGACGAGGCCTGCGTGCTTCACCGTCTTCCGCCATGGTCCGGCCTCCATCGTCCGCCTCGGCCTCGGCGACGATCCGCCGCAGCATGCGCCTCGCGCGCGCGAGGCGCGTCTCGACCGTCGTCTCGGGGACATCGAGGAGTTCCGCTATCTGCCGCTGCGAGAGCCCCTGACCGCTCTGCAGGAGAAGCGGCTCGGCGTAGAGCGCGGGAATCCGCGCGAGGAGCGCGCGCAGTTCGGCGGGATCGGCGGTGCCGTCGGCGATCGCGTGCGGGCGCGCGGCCACGGGCGCCCTTTCGGCGACCACGCGAAGCGACCGTCGTTCCGCCGCGCGGCTGCGCGCCGCCATGCGCGCGGCATTGACGGCGACGACGCGCAGCCAGCCGCGCAGGCTCGCGGCGTCGCGGACATGGCGGCACTTCGCGACGAGCGTCGCGGCCACCTCCTGCAGAAGGTCCTCGACATCGGTGCCGCGCGGCGCGTGCGCGGCGAGAACCGCGGCGATCCAGCGGCGGTTGCGTCGCCAGACCTCGGCGATCGCGTCGCGCTCACCCTCGGCGGCGCGGGCGAAGAGCCGCCATTCGCGCAGGTCGTGCGTCATCTCGCGACCGGCCGACGCGTCGCCGTCGCGCCCGCATTCGTCATCGATGCCCGGTTCGATGCCCGCATCGATGCCCGCGTCAACGCCCGCGCGCACGGCGGCATCGATCTCCTTCCCGGAGGACCTGCCGTCGGACGCGCGGGGGAGTTGTTCGGTCTCGAACTTCACGATCGCGGGAAGTGGGCGTCGTCGGGGGTGCGGCGTGGGCGAAGGGGAAGGGCGGACAGGGATGCGCCGCACCGCGCGATCCGTCTCGATTCTCCGAGGATTCGCGCCACCGCGCCTCAGCCTCCGGGCGCGACCGTCCAGGACGCCAGCACCTCGGCGAGATCCTGCGCGTCGACGCGCCCGTCGCCATCGAGATCGGCGATGGGCTCGCGCGGATCGACGGCGATCGAGGGGTCGACCGGACCCCACGCGCCCAGCACGAGTCCGAGATCCTGCGCATTCACGGACCCGTCGCCGTTCACATCCGCGCGCGCGAGGCACGCGAGCTCGAGCCGCCAGGCGAGCCCGAAACGCTGGACGGGCGGCGGATCGGTCGGTTCGGGCGGATCGTCGGGGTCGAACTCGGGGCACTGCAGCCCGCCGCGGATCGCGCGATCGTCGTTTCCCGAACCGAGGATGAGGCTCGCGACGCCGTCATCGACGAGGAAGGTGAATGCGTGCGGACCCTCGCAGTTCGCAAGCCCGACGAGCCACGCCGTCTCGTTCGGTCCCTCCTCGCCGCCTGCGAGAAGGAGGAGTTGCGCGGGGAATTCGCTCTCGAAGACGACCGCGAACCGCCGCCGACCGACGCCGTCGAGCGCGAACCAGTCGGTGTCGCGCGGACCGCCGCCGACGCAGCGTCCCGCGAGCCGCCCGCCGCAGCCGATCGCGATCCGTGGCGCGGTCACGCCGATCGCCCAACCGTCGTTCAGGCGCTCGTAGCAGGGCTCGACCTCGTCGGGCACGCCCGCGGGATCGATCGTGCAGGGCGCGGTCGCGCAGAGTTCGGCGGCCTCGCGCGCGCAGGCCGCGTCCCACGCGACGCTTCCGCACCAGCCATCGAGCGCGGCGATGAGATCGCAGCAGAGGTAGTCGTCGCAGCCCGGCGTCGGATGCGCGGCGTCGCACGCGCCTTCGGCGGGGCAGTTGATGCCCTCGCAGAGTTCGAGCGCGATGTCGACGCAGGACTGGTCCCACGCGATCTTGCAGCAGAGCGGATTCACCTCGCAGACGAGCTCGCAGCAGTCGGGCATGACGCAGCCGGGCGTCTCGTGCACCTCGCGGCAGTCGCCTTCGGCGGGGCACTGCGCGGAGGCGGGCGAAGCGAGCGACGATGCGGAGACGAGTGCGGCGAGAAGCGCGGGGATGCGCGCGCTCGGGCACCGCGTCGGGGGCACCGCGGATGCCATGCGTGCCACGGATCCCACAGATGCCGGGCCTGACAGGAATGCCATGGATGGCGCAGGGGTGCGCGTCATCGGCGCGACTCCTTCACCGCACGCGACGCCTTCGGCGCGCTGGACGAGCCATCCGCCGGATCGGCGCCATCGAGGACGGGCGCGACGGGCTCGACCGGCGCGCGCGGCGCCTGCACCGCCGCATCGAACGATGTCACGCGCGATCGGCCGAGGAGCCACAGCGCGAGATCCGCCGCATCGCGCACGCCGTTGCCGTCGAGATCGCCGACCTCGGGCGCGGGCTCGGCGGCAGGCGGCTGCGCGGAACCGTCGTTCGGCCGTGCCACGGCGACGCCGCGCCGCGACGACCCGCCCGCGACTCCCCCGCCGCAGCCCGCGCCCGGCGTGCCGTTGATCGCGGTGAACACCGCGCGCGCGGGTCCGTCGATTCCGACGATGTCGAGATCGCAGTCGCCGTCGACATCGACGGCGATCAGGTCGCGCACGAGCTGCCCGAACGGAAGGAGCGCGTCGTTCACGAAGGTGAAGGCGCCGTCCGCGGTGCGCCGCGCGACCGCGACGAGCCCGGGGAGCGCGGCGCCCGTCGCCGCATCGAGATCACCATCGCCGTCGAGATCCGCGAGCGCGAGCGAAAACGCGTAGCCGAGCGGCGCACCGTCGCCGACGACGCGCTCGTCGAACCGCCCCGTCCCGTCGTTGAGGAACCCGACGATCTTCTGCTGACCGTTGAGGAGCAGCGCGGGCACCGCCGCGTCGAGGTCGCCGTCGCCATCGAGATCGGCGACGACGAGACTCGCGATTCCAGGGCGCTCCTCGCCGATCAAGGGCGCGCGGTACTCCGTCGCGCGGACGAAGCGCCCGCCGCCGGCGGCGCCCGTCTCGTTGCGCAGGACCGCGACGCGCGATCCGCCGATCTCGTTCGCGACGAGGTCGGCGTCGCCGTCGCCATCGAGATCGGCCGCGACGACCGTGCGCGGATAGGCGAATCCACCGAGGAAACGCCCGAGTCCGACGCGCGAGACGCGCGTCATTCCCGCCTTGCCGTCGTTGAAGTGGATCTCGCAGTCGGCGGAGACGTAGGCGATGGTCGCCGCGTCGAGATCGCCGTCGCCGTCGAAGTCGGCGAGCGCGAGGCCCTGCGGATCGCGGGCGAGATCGGCGAGCGTCTCGGCTTCGGCGAAGAGACCGCCTTCGAGACCGCGATGGAGGACGAGCCGCGGCGCATCGCCCTTCCAGACCGCGACGAGATCGTCGCGCCCGTCGCCGTCGAGATCGCCGAGCTCGATCGCGTCGACGAAGGATTCGACCGCGAGCTCCTGGAGCGGCGCGAAGCGCCCGTTCCCGAGTCCGCGCATGGTGAAGAGCCGGCCGTCGGGATCGCGTGCGGGCACGATGAGGTCGGCGAACCCGTCGCCGTCGAGGTCGCGCGCGCGCAGCATCGTCGGGAAGAAGGGCGCGGGAAACTCGTCGTAGACGGGTTGCGCGAAGACGAGGGGCGTTTCGTCGGCGCGCGCGGATGCGGTGGTCGCGGCGGTCGCGGCGACCACGGCGCCGAGGACGAGCGAACGCGCCGCCGCGTTCGCGGCGGCGCTCCAACATCGCTCGATCGAAGTGCGTTCGTTCGGAACTCGCGTCATGCGTCTTCCCTGCGGACACGCGGCGTTGCGCCGGTCGGGAACGCTAGGCGGGTCAGCCCCAGGCGTCGAGCAGAATCGCGAGATCCGCGCCGCCGACGAGGCCATCGCCGTTCAGATCCGCGGGTCCATCGCCACCCCACGCGTCGAGCAGGATCGCGAGGTCGGCGCCGCCCACGAGCCCGTCGCCGTTCAGGTCGGCGGGAGTCGTGCGCCGCAGTCCGACCGCGGAGAGATCGGCCGCGAGTCCGCTCGAGATCGAGATCTCGTTCAGCGTGCCCGACATCAGCAGGTTCGCCGTGGCGCCCGCGGGAATCACGGTCGGCAGCGCGAGCGGAATCGCGTCGAACGCCTGTCCGACGGGCTGCGACTGCGTGACGCTGTTCGAGAAGCTCGCGTCGAGGACGAGTGCGTCGCCGTCGACGAGCAGCGTGCCCGTCAGCGGCAGGACACCGGGCGTCGGGACGCCGTCGGCGATCGGCGTGCCGAGAAGGTCCGCCGTCAGCGACACGACGACCGGCACCGCGACGGTGAACGTGAAGCCGCCCTTCGTCGCGGTCAGCGTGCCGATCGCGGGCGCGGCCTGCGTCGCGACGAGTTCCGACACCGTCGCCTCGCCGAGGGGCACGGGAATCGTCACGCCGCCCGGATAGAGCGAGCCTGGGTTCACCGTGCGGAAGGTGCTGTAGTTGATGTTGAGCGTCGCGCCGAGCGCGCCGGGCGATCCGCTGAGGAGGTCGATCGAGAGTCCCTCGATCGCGATCGTCCCGAGTTCGGCGTCGACGGTCGCCGCGAAGAGGCCCGTCGGCGCGGACACGATGTCGCCACCGAGGACGAACGACGCGGAGTAGGGGATCGGGTTGTTGCCGCTTCCGCCGAAGATTCCCGGGAGCGTCGAGGTCCCCGTCGGGTTCGACACCGCGTCGTAGTTTCCGATGAGCGAGCCCGTGAAGGGCGCGGCCACCTCGGTCGACTGCGTGACGGAGCTCGCCTTCCGGACGAGCGTGCAGTCGAAGGTGTCGACGGCGAGGACCGTCGGCGCGGCGCATGCGGCGAGGGTCGCGGAGACGAAAGGAAGGACTCGCGTGATCGCCGTCATGGTCGGACTCTCCGTCTCGGGTTCAAATCTCGCGACTCGCGCGGGAGGATGCGCCCGCGCAGCGTGCGTCGCCGCCACGGGCGAGGCGGTTCAAGATACTCCGCGCCCGATCGAGTCCAAGGAAACCGCGGGTGGAAAGTGCGTTATCGCCCGCGATCGACGCCACTCGCGGCGGCATCGGTCGAGTCGTCGCCGCCGCGCGCCTCCGGCGCACGCAGCGCGCGGATCCGCTCCTGCCGCGCGCGATGGACGGCGCGGTCGGGCTCGAGGACGACGAGGGCGTCGATGTGCCGCTCGGCGGCGGCGAGATCGCCCGCCTCGACCGCGATCGCCGCGGCGAGTTCGCGCACGCCCGCGTCGAACGGGTTGATGCGCGCCGCGCGCTCGGCGGCGAGGACGGCGCGCGCGCGATCGCCCGCGGCGCGCGCGCGACGCGCGATCGCGAGCGCGTACACGTTGTCCTTGTCGGTCACGAGGTCGAGCGCCTCGAGATGGGCGAGGGCCGCGGCCGACGCCGACTCGCGCGCGCCATCGGCACCCTCGCGCAACGCCTCCTTCGCCCAGAGCCGGTGCGGCATCGGGTCGACGGGCCGCGCGCGCGCGTAGCGCTCGACGAGCTCGGCAGATCCGCCCGCGACGGGCGACGCGCCGCGCTTCGCGCGCCTGAGCGCGATCTCGAGGAGATCGGGATGGGTCGGATGGCGCGCGAGTTCGGCGGCGAGCGTCGCGTCGTCGATCTCGATCGCGGGCTGCGCGGGCGCCGGCCACTGCGCGCGCGTGAGCGTCCACGGGCGCTCGGAGGGGCGGCCGATCGCGTTCGTCCATGCGGCGACGACCGCTTCGAGGCGCTTCCTCTCGAGGTCGCGCAGACCCTCCTCGGCGGCCTCGTCGCCCGCGACGAGCGCGCGCGCGATCGCGGCGAGGGACGGCTCGGGATCGAGCCCCCACGCGCGGACCTCCTCGCCCGCCCAGGCGAGGAACGCCTCGCGGAACTCCTCGCGCGTCAGCCCGAACGCGCGGCGCATCGCCTCGTCCTCGCGGATCCCCTCGGCGTAGCTCGAGATCAGCGCGCGGATCGCCTCCCATCCGAAGCGCGCCTCCATGAACTCGACCATCCAGCGCCCCTGCGCGTACGCCTGCGCGCGGTCGGTCGGCTTCTCGGGGCGGACGAAGGCCCAGTTGATGCCGTCGAGATCGAAGAGTTCGCCGCGGCGCCACGCGGCCGCGAGCATCTGGCAGGTCTCGTAGGTGCGCGGCGTGTCCTCGAGGGCGACCGCGACCGCCTCGGTGAGCCAGTGCGGAATGCGGTTGCGCGTCATCGAGAGCGTGACCGTGTGCGTGTACTCGTGCCGCAGGACCGCGAGCGGATCGAAGAGCCCGAGATGCCTGCGCGAGGCGCCCTCCTTGGGAATCTCGATGGCGATGGTCGGGCCGGTGCAGACCGCGATCGTGTGGATGCGCGGCAGGCCCGTGATCCGCACGCCGAAGCTGCGGTGATCGGGCATCACGTCGATGAGCGTCCTCGCCGCGGGCTCGTGACCGAGGCGCGCGCAGATCTCGGCGTGCATCGCGTCGAGGACGGGTGCGAGAAGCGCGGCGACGAGCGCGGCGTCGGCGTTCTCGGCGGTCGGCGCGGGATGGCGGAGGACGAAGTGCGCCGTCTCGATGCGCGGCCACGAGGCGAGATCCTCGGCGAGCGCGAGGGTGAAGAGCGTGCGCTCGTCGTGCGGATCGAGCGCGGTCGCGCGGCGCAGATCGTCGACCGCGGTCTCCTCGCGACCATCCTGCATCGCGAGGAGACCGAGCTCGGCGCGCGGGCGCGCCCACGCGGGTTCGCGACGGGCGGCGGCCTCGAGCGTCGCGCGCGCCTCCTCGTACTGGCGGTCGAAGGCGAGCTGGCGGCCCGCGGCGAGAAGCGCATCGGCCGAGCCTGGCCGGCGCGCGTCGCATGCGTCGACGAGCGCGCGCATCGCGTCGAAGTCGTAGCGCGCGGCGGCGGTCGCGATCTCGGCGTGGCGCGCGGCGACGGGCGCGTCGGCGCGGGCGAGAACGGGCGCGAGCAGCGACGCGGCGCGCGCGGGGTCGTCCTCCATGAGCGCGGCGCGCGCGTCGAGGATGGCGGCGTCGGGATGCACGGGGTCGATCCGGCGCAGCGCGCGCGCGGCGTTCGCGGCGCCCGTGAAGTCGAAGCGGTCGAGGGCGAGCGTGCCCGCGAGGAACCAGGCCGCGGCGCTTCGGGGATGGAGCGCGAGCGCCTCGCCGAGCGCGGCGACCGCTTCGCGCACCTTGCCGCGGTCGGCGAGGAGTTCGGCCTCGCGCAGGCGGATGCGGTGATCGAGCCGATCGAGCGACTGGCGCGCGCGACCGAGCGCCTCGAGGAGCGCGGGATACTCGCCCGCCGCGCCCGCGTCGAGCCGGATGCGGAGCGCGCCGAGGTCGACGGCGGCGAGGATCGCGTCGACCGTGTCACCCGCGGCGAGCGCGGCGCGCGCGTCGTCCGCGCGCGCGAGCGTCAGCGCCTCGTCGTGGCGGCCGAGCCGCGCGAGGGCCGCGGCACGCGCCGCGCGCGCGGGGAGCGAGGCGTCGCCCTCCGTCCATGCGACGATTCCCGCGTCGTCGCCGATCCGTGCGAGCGCCGCGAGCCGCACGGCGGCGGTCGCATCGTCGCCCGCCGCGAGCACCTCGGCGATGCGGCCGCGCTCGAAGTCGGCGAGCGTGCGCAGCGCGGGATCGGCGAGATCGAGATCGTCGAAGACGCCGTGTCGGACGCGGAACTCGGCGCGCGCCCGATCGGTGAGGTGCGCGGCGGCGGCGGTCTCGACGACCGCGGGCGAGGGCGCGACGACCTCGGGAATGAAGGAGTCCTGCGCGATCGCGATCGACGCGAACAGGGTGGCGGCGGCCGCCGCACCCGCGAGGAGGACCGGCCGCGCGAGAAGCGACGGGCGCGCGGCGCGGATCGGGGACGATCGACCCGAGAAGCCGCCGCTCGCAGTTGGTCCGCCGAAGGCCCCTTCGCCTGCGGATCCTTCGCGCGAGGATGCTCCGCTCGTCGGATTGCCGCGCGTCGAATCGCCGGTCGTCGAAACTCGGCACGGCGAAACTCGGCTCGTCGAATCTCGGCTCGTCGAATCTCGGCACTGGGAATCCCGGCGCTCGGAATCCCGGCTCTTGGAATCCGAGCTCTTGGAATCCGAGCTCTTGGAATTCGAGCTCTTGGAATCCCGACTGCTGGAAACTGGACGCGGGGCGCTCACGCCGCAAGCGTAGCCGAGCCTGCGACGGAATCGCGGCGACTCGGCTACCGTCCCTGCGCCATGCCGCTCGCGACCACGCGTCTTCTCGCTCTCTCCCTCGTCATGCCGGTCTGCCCGTTGCTCGCCTCCCCCGCGAGGGCGATCGCGGCCGAGCCGCCGCGCACGGGCGACGCCACACCCGCGCCGACGGTCGCCGACGCGCCCGCCGCGAACGACGCCGCCGCCGAGCGCCGCGCGCGCGTCGAGCGCTTCCTCGACGAACTCGAGAGATCGGGCACGACGATCGAGACCCTCAGCGGCGGCCTCTCGCTCGAGAAGCACGACGCCTTCGTCGAGGAGACCGAGCGGCGCTTCGGGCGGATCGTCGTCGACCGGAAGGCGGGCGCGCGCCGCTTCGCGATCCTCTTCGACGAGTTCGTCGACGCGACGGGCCGCTCGAGCCGCGCCGTCGATCACTGGATCTTCGCCGACGGCTGGCTGGTCGAGCAGGACCACGCGAACCGCTCGTTCACCAAGCGGCAGATCGTCGCGCCGGGGCAGTCGCTCGACCCGCTCGCGCTCGGCGAGGGACCGATTCCCATTCCGATCGGACAGCGCAAGAGCGAGGTCCTCGCGCGCTTCGAGGTCGACGAGGGCGAGCTCCCGCAGGATGTCGCGATGCTCGGCTCGCTGCGCGATGTCGCGGCGCTGCGGCTCGTCCCGAAGGACGGCACGACGATGGCGAAGGAGACCGCGTCGATCGACCTCTACTACGACCGCACGACGCTCGCGCCCGTCGGCGTCGTCATCCGCGAGCGCAACGGAAACCGCACGGCCGCGCGCATCTCGCAGCCGGTGGTGAACGGCGCCGTGAAGGACGAGGACCGCGCGCTTCTCGAGATCCCGTCGCCCGACCCGCGCGAGTGGGCGATCGACATCCGTCCGTGGCAGGGTGCGGACGATCGCGACGCGGGATCGCCCGCGACGCCGGCGAAGCCGGGCGGGTCGCCCGACGCGGACACGCGGTGACGGCGCGGGGCGGACCTCCGCGACGCTCGCTCACTCGACGGTGACGGACTTCGCGAGGTTACGCGGCTTGTCGACGTCCTTGCCGCGCATGACCGCCGCGTGGTACGCGAGGAGCTGCAGCGGCACGACCGTCAGGAGCGGCTGGAACATCTCGGTGCAGTCGGGCACGTAGAAGACCTCCTGCGCGAGCGAGCGGATGTCGTCGTCGCCCTCGGTCGCGACCGCGATCACATGACCGCCGCGCGAGCGGACCTCCTCGATGTTCGAGAGGACCTTCTCGTACTGCGAGTTGCGCGTCGCGACGAAGACGACGGGCATGCCCTCGTCGATGAGCGCGATCGGGCCGTGCTTCATCTCCGCCGACGGCATGCCCTCGGCGTGGATGTACGAGATCTCCTTGAGCTTCAGCGCGCCCTCGAGCGCGACGGGGTAGTTCACGCCGCGGCCGAGGAAGAGCCAGTTCTCGCGGTGGATGTACTTCGCGGTCGCGGTGCGGATCCGGTCGGACCACTCGAGGACGCGCTCGATGCGCGAGGGAATCGCCTCGAGTTCGCGGATGAGGTTCGACACGTACTCCTGCGACAGGTAGCGGCGACGGCCGACGAAGGTCGCGAGCATCGAGTTGACGAGCACCTGGCCCGTGAAGGCCTTCGTGCTCGCGACGCCGATCTCGGGACCGACGCGCAGGTAGACGCCCGCGTCGGTCTCGCGCGCGATCGACGAGCCGACCACGTTGACGACGCCGAGCGCGAGCGCGCCGCGCTGCTTCGCCTCCTGGAGCGCGGCGAGCGTGTCGGCGGTCTCGCCCGACTGGCTCACCGCGACGACGACGGTGCCGTCCTCGACGATCGGATTGCGGTAGCGGAACTCGCTCGCGAAGTCGTGCTCCGCGGGGATCTTCGCGAGATCCTCGAAGAGGTACTTGCCGACCATGCACGCGTGGAGCGCGGTGCCCTGGCCGACGCAGACGATGCGCCGCGCGTTCGCGAGCCGCCGCGCGTGCTCGCCGACGCCGCCGAGGCGGATCTCGCCGCGCGCGGAGTCGACGCGGCCCTGGAGGGCCATGCGGAGCGCGCGCGGCTGCTCGAAGATCTCCTTGAGCATGAAGTGCTCGTAGTGGCCGAGCTCGATCTGCTCGAGGTCGAACTCGAGCTCGCGCACCTCGGCGGAGAACTCGACGTTGTCGATGGTGCTCGTGCGGAAGCCGTCGCGCGTGAGCTTCGCCACGCAGTAGTCGGCGAGGGCGATCGCCTGCGTCGTATGGGAGACGATCGCGCTCGCGTCGGACGCGACCACGTACTCGCCGTTGCCGACGCCGACCATGAGCGGCGAACCCTTGCGGGCGACCACCATGGTGTCGGGCTCCTTCTCGCAGATGACGGCGATCGCGTACGCGCCGGTCACCTCGCGGAGCGCGCCCTGCACCGCGCGCTCGAGATCGCCCTGGTAGAGCTCGCCGATCAGGTGCGCGAGCACCTCGGTGTCGGTCTCGCTCGTGAAGACATGGCCCTTCTCCTCGAGGTAGCGCTTGAGCGACGCGTAGTTCTCGATGATGCCGTTGTGGATGATCGCGATGCCGTGGCCGAGCTGCGCATCGTCGCGGTGCGGGTGCGCGTTCTGCTCGGTGACGCCGCCGTGGGTCGCCCAGCGCGTGTGCGCGATGCCGATCGTGCCCTTGAAGTCCTTCTGCTCGCCGATGACGCGCTCGACGTTCGCGACGCGGCCGACGGCGCGCGCGACATGCAGGCCGCCGTTCATCACGGCGACGCCCGCCGAGTCGTATCCGCGGTACTCGAGGCGCTTGAGACCCTCGAGCAGGATGCCGGAGGCCTGACGATGACCGATATAGGCGACGATTCCACACATGGCGCGGGGTCCTCGGACGGAGTTCTGTCCCGCGAAGCGGGGCGAGACTCTATCGGTCGAAACCGTCGGCGTCTGCGTGAAAGTCGGAGGAGAGAATCGACGGAGCGCGCCTCCACCTCGGATCGGCCGCGCCCGTCCCTCGATTTCCGATAAGAACCTCCGCGATCAGTCGAGCCGCCTGAGTCGGATCGACCGCACGCGCACCTCGGTCGGCTCGCCCGCGTGGATCTGGACGCCGAGGCGCGTGCCCTTCGCCCGATCGGCCGAGCGGTCGACGATCGTCGCCGTCGGCACGCCGTCGAGGAAGTGCTCGACGGTGTCGCCCTTCGCGACGACACGGTAGGTGTGCCACTCGGCGGGATCGACGGGTTCGCGCGTCGCGCCCGCGAGCGGGGTCGGCGTCCGCGTGCCGTCGGCCGCGATCTCGAGCCTCGTGCCGCGCTCGGCGAGGATGCCGCGCGCCTGCTCCTCGTAGCACATGGCGAGGTACTGGGGCGCGGGGTGCGCGTCGATCTGCGGGCCGCGCATGCGCCGCGGTCCGAAGACCTCGCTCCGGTACTGGACGCCCGAGTTGTTGCCCGCGACCTTGAGCTCGACCTCGAGTTCGAAGTCGCGCGCCTCGCCGTGCCAGACGAGGAAGGTGTTGTGGGGCGCGGGCGCCGCCTCGGTCGTGCGGCCCACGATCTCGCCCGCCTCGATCGACCAGAACGCGGGGTCGAAGTCGAAGGCCGCGAGCGACTTTCCGTCGAAGAGTTCGAGCGCGCGGTTGTCGGCGACGCGCGCGAACGCGGGATCGCCGGCGTCGCCGCCCGCACGGAGGAATGCGAGGAGATCGAGGAGTTCGCCCTCGGAGAGCGTGTCGACGAGATGCGCGGGCATCGGGCTCGCGACGCTCGTCGCGGTCGAGACGATGTCCGCCTTCGCGAGACGCTCGGTCGCGTCGGAGAGGAGGCTCGTGCGCACCTCGATCGAGGCGTCGTCCTCGGAGGCGGCGCGTCCCGTCACGGTGCGGCCGTCCTTCAGGAGGTAGTCGGTGTTCGCGTACTGGTCGCTCACGGTGCGCGACGGCTCGACCATCGCGACCGCGAGGTCCTCGAGCGAGAAGCGCCGCGAGACGCCCGAGAGGTCGGGGCCGCCGCCGCCGCCGATCCCGCCCGCGCGATGGCACTGCGCGCACTGCGCGGCCTGGTAGGCGCGCAGGCCCTCGGCGTACTCGCGTCCCGAGACGAGCTTCGGCCCGAGCGCGGCGATCGCCTCGACGGTCCACGCGCGGCCGGGCCCGCGCGGCACGGGGAGCGTGAGGTCCCCCTGCCCGCCCGATGAAACGCGCGCGAGGAGATCGCGCTCCGCCTCGGGTGCGTTCGCGCGGAACTCCTCGTCGATCCGCTTGAGGAAGCCGTTGAAGCTGTTGCCGCCCTTCGCGCGGCGCAGACCCGCGATCGCGCGCGCGAAGCGCTCGCGGTAGTCGGGGGTCCAGCCCGCCTTCGCCGTGCGCACCGCGTAGGCGATGCCGATCTTCCCCGTGCTCGGCGCGTTCGCGAGCATGTCGGCGACGGCCTTTCCGTACGGACCGCCGCGCGAGAGAAGCGCCGCGTCGACCGGCGCCTGCGAGGATCCCTCGGGCCGCTCGAGGATCGCGATCGCGCCCGCGACCGCCTGCGGCGCGCCGAGCTTCGCGAGGAGGTTCACGCGGTGCTTGTCGCGCTCGAGGGCGTCGCGATCGGTCGCGGGTGCGGGGAACGCCGCGAGCAGCGCGTCGCGCAGCGCGGGCGCGGCGTCGCAGGTGGTCGCGTCCTCGGGCGCGAGGCGCACGAGCCACAGTTCGCATGCGCGCAGCCAGGGCTTCTCGTTCGCGGTGCCGCGCACCGAGGGCTCGAGCGCGGCGAGTCTCGCGGCGACGGGCGCGGCGTCGGTCGCGGGGTCGCCCGCGCGCGCGAGCGCGGTCAGCGCGAGGACGGCCGCCTGCGGGTCGCCCTCGGTGAGCGCCTTCTCGCGCCACTTCTCGGGCGACTGGTGCTCGAGCGCGATGCGCGCGGCGCTGCGGACGCCCGCATCCTTCGAGGAAAGCGCGGGGAAGGCGAGCTCGACCGCGGCGACCTCGGCGGCCCACTGCATCCTGCGGTGGTAGCGCTCGAGCGCGCGGCGCTCGGCGAGCGCGGCGGGCTCCTTCGGCGCGGCGCGCGTCGCGGCGACGGGATTCGCCGCGCGCACGCGGTAGACCGCGCTCGGCAGGTTGCGGCCGCCGACCGCGAAGTACATCGCGCCGTCGAGGGCGACCGCGTCGGTGAGCGGCAGCGGACGGCCCGCGAGGAAGGGCTCGATGCGGAGCTCGGGGCTCGACGCGTCCTTCGTCGCGTCGGTCGGCCAGCCGGCCCACATCGTGCCGTAGGTCCAGTCGAGGAAGAAGAGCGCCTCGTTCCAGGGCGCGGGGAAATCGAGGCCTTCGGCCGAAAGAACGCCCGTCGGCGACGCGGGACCGACATCGACCGCGGCGGGCAGCGAGTCGGGGCTCCACGACGCCCACTTGCCGCTGCCCGAGCGCCAGCCGAAGTCGACGCCGCTCGCGACCTCGCAGACGCGCGTCGGGCGGTACCACGGCAGGCCCATGTCCCACTCCATGTCGCTGTCGAAGGTGTAGCCGCGGCCGAGAGCGTCGAACGCGACGTCGTAGCTGTTGCGGTAGCCGATCGAGACGAGCTCCCACTTCGCGCCCTCGCGGTCGGTGCGCGCGATCCAGCCGCCCGGCGCCATCACGCCGACGGCGTGGCCGTTCGCGTCCCAGAGCCGATCGAAGGCGATGTCCTCCTGCCAGAGCGCGGGCACGCGCGAGTCGGCGAGCGCCTCCTCGGGCGGGGCGCAGTGGTTGCCGCCGACGATCCAGAGCGAGCCGTCGGGCGCGAGCACGACCTGGTGCGGCCCGTGCTCGCCGCCATCGCGGGCGACCGACGCGAGCTGCTTCTTCTCGTCGTAGCGGCCGTCGCCGTCGGTGTCGCGCAGGCGCCAGACGCCGCGCGCGTCGCCGCCGCCCTCGTTCACCACGGCGAAGAGATCGTTCTCGACGACGAGCAGTCCGTGCGCGCGGCCGATCGCGGGCTCGACGGGTTCGATCGCGGTCGCGTCGGCGTCGGCGCCCGGGCGGATCGCGAAGAGGTTGCCGTACTGCGGGCCCGCGATGAGACGGCCGTTCGCGGCGTCGGCCGCGAGCGACACGACGGAGCCCTTCGACTTCGGCACCGCGTAGACGAGCTCGCAGACGAAGCCCTCGGGAACGGAGATCGCGCGATCGATGTCGCCCGTCGTGGCGGCGCCGAACGCGGCGGCGACGGCGTCGCCCCACGGCGCGTCGCCGAGCGCGCCGACGACGCGCGCCGCGGCCTCGCCCGCGCGCCACGACGCGTCGGTGACGAGCCGCGCGCGCAGGCCGTCGGCGCCCGTCCACTCGAGGATCGCGACGGCGCCCGCGGGTCCGCCCTCGTTGCGCGCCTCGAGGACGAGTTCATGCTCGCCCGCGGCGAGCTCGCCGAGGTCGGCCTCGAAGGGCGAGCCCCAGTCGTCGCCCGCACCGATCTCGCGGCCGTCGAGCAGGACGCGGCCCGCGTTGTCGATGGAGGCGACGAGACGCGCCGACCGGACGGGCGCGTCGAGCGTGAAGCGGCGCGCGAGAACCGCCGCGTCGGCGACGGTGTCGCCGGGCGCCCAGATCCACGAAGGCGCGGCGAGCTTCGGTTGCGCGGGCTTCGCGGCGGACGGCTTCGCCGCGACGACATCCTCGGGGCGCGGCGCGTCGATCGCGCCCTTCATCGCCTCGCGGGCGGTGTTCATGACGGCCCGTTCGCCGCCGCCGAAGTTGAGGACCGTCGAGAGCGCGACCGCAAGCAGCGCGGCGCCTCCGACAAGGGTGGTGCCGACGAGTCCGACGGTGATCGATCGCTGCATGGCCGCGCATCTTGGCCGAGGAAGCGCTGCGACGGAAGCGGTGGCGGGGATGCGATCGCGAATTCGCGCGTTTTCGGAGGCGGTTCCATCCGTCGCGTGGCGCGCGCGTGGGGCCGTGCGACGGCCGTCTCGAGGTTCGTGTCGGGATTCGTGTCGGGCACCGCGTCGCACCGCCGTCCGCGGCGCGTCCTTCGCGTCCCGACCTTCGCGCGTCGCGCGCGCGAATCGCGGGAAACTACGATGCGCCCATGCCCGACGACCTCTGGTCGCCCCTTCGCACCGAACGCCGCGCGCGCGCCGCGCCGCTCGCGGTGCGCCTGAGGCCGAAGGCGCTCGAGGAGATCGTCGGACAGGCGCACTGCCTCGGCGATGGCGCGCTTCTGCGCAGGCTGATCGAGCAGGACGCGCTCCAGTCGATGATCGTCGCGGGCCCGCCCGGCACGGGGAAGACCACGCTCGCCGAGGTGATCGCGCGGCGGACGGGCGCGGCGGTCGAGCGTGCGCACGGCGCGACGACGGGCGTGAAGGAGCTGCGCGAGAAGATCGAGTCGGCGGCGCGCAGGCTCGGCGAGAACGGGCGGCGCACGGTGCTGTTCGTCGACGAGATCCACCGCCTCGCCCGCAACCAGCAGGACGCGCTTCTCGAGGGGGTCGAGGCGGGAAGCGTCATCCTCTTCGGCGCAACGACGGAGAACCCGACCTGGGCCGTCGCGCCCGCGCTCCTCTCGCGATCGATCGTCTTCCGCTTCCAGCCGCTCGACGAGCGCGATGTGGCGACGGTCCTCCGCCGCGCGGTCGCGCACGAGGACGGCCTCGGCGTCGCGGGGCTTATCCTCGACGACGACGCCTGCGCGCACCTCGCGCGCGCCGCCGACGGCGACCTTCGCCGCGCGCTCGTCGCGCTCGAGACCGCGTCGAGCGCGGTGCGCACCGACGCCGCGCCGCGCATCACGCTCGCCCTCGCGAAGGCCGCGCTCGACGGCAAGATCCCCGTCTTCGACCGCGACGGCGACGAGCACTACGACCTCGCGAGCGCGCTCATCAAGTCGATGCGCGGCAGCGACCCCGACGCCGCGACCTACTGGCTCGCGCGCATGCTCGTCTCGGGCGAGGACCCGCGCTTCATCTGCCGCCGACTCGCGATCTTCGCGAGCGAGGACATCGGAAACGCCGATCCGCGCGCGCTCCAGACCGCGGTCGCCTGCTGGCAGGCGGTCGAGCGGATCGGCATGCCCGAGGCGCAGCTCGTCCTCTCGCAGTGCGTGACCTTCCTCTCCGTCGCGCCGAAGTCGAACGCCGCGGCGTGCGCGATCTGGGAGGCGATGGACGACGCGCGCGACGGGCGGACGGTGCCCGTTCCCTTCCACATCGTCGACCAGACGAAGCGCCGCGCCGTGCGGACGGCCGACGACGGCATGCCGCTCGCGGCCGAGGCGGGGCGCTACGAGTATCCGCACGACGCGGCCGACGGGATCGGCACGCAGGACTACCTCGGCGTCGCGCGCACCTACTACCGCCCGACCGACCGCGGCCTCGAGAAGGCGATCGGCGAGCATCTCGCGACGATCCGCGCGCGGCGGCAGGCGGCGCGGGGCGACGGCGCCGGCGGCGCGCATGGCATGGGCGGTCGCGCGTGACGGGCGGCGTGGAGCACGCGGATGGCGCGGCGGATGCCGCACCCGGCGCGGTGCGCGCGGAAAAGCAGGCGTTGCGGCGCGAGATGCGCGCACGCATCGCGGCGATCACGCCCTGGTCGCGGGCGCGCGCCGCGACGCGCGTGGCGCATGTCGCGCTGCTCGCGCCACCGTTCGCGCATGCGCGCACGGTGCTCGCCTACCGGGCGCTTCCCGACGAGATCGAGGTCGCGCCGCTCGTCGCGGGGCTCGTCGCGCGGGGCGTGCGCGTCGCGTTCCCGCA
>JBJOHC010000095.1:0-3247 GCA_046047955.1 Planctomycetota bacterium | reverse complement strand
GCCGCCGCGCGCTCACGGCACCGCCCCCATCGTGGGCGTGTAGGCGCCGAAGGTGCCGCTCGTCGAGCCGCCGGAGCCCGGCGGCATCGAGAGGGAGAGGCCGAAGAAGGTGCGGTCCTCGATGAGGTCGTAGCCGATGCGTCCCGAGAGGTCGAAGTCGGGGAAGGTGCGGGTGATCGCGCCCGAGACGGCGCGCATCTCGCCCGCCGAGATGTCGTACTGCGGGCTGAACGCGACGAGGTAGCGCCGCCCCGCGCGGTAGAGGAAGCCCGCCTGCAGGAGTTCCGTCTCGGTCGGCGCGATGGTGCGGTACTCGATGAAGGTGCTCGCGACGGGCGAGTGGCGCATCTCGATGCCGAGCGATCCGCGCGCGAGCTTGTCGAGGAACCCGCCCTCGTCGGAGACGAAGTCGCGGTCGTCGAAGAGGTAGGTCATCGTGCCGCCGACCGTCAGCGAATCGGAGAGCTGCCAGGTCATCATGCCGTAGGCGTGGCTTCCCCACTGCGAGAGCTCGGGGCGGAACGAGAAGAACGCGGGAATCGGCGACTGCGCCCAGCGCAGGCTCGCCGCGGGATTCGCGGGATCGAGCGGCGAGGGCGTGAAGTCCGAACCCGCGTCGCTCAGGACGACGCCCGTGTCGAGCCGCAGCCAGTCGACCGACTGCCACGCGCCCGGGCCGCCGCGCTGGGTCTGCAGCGTGTTGCGCAGGCCGAGGTTGACCGCCGATCCACCCGTCGTTCCCTCGAACTCCTGGTCGTAGATCGGAATCGAACCCTCGTCGTTCGAGTCGTAGCCCGCCCAGAGGACGCCGTACGGCTCGGCGATGTGCCGCATGCGGTTCAGGTCGAGGAGGCGGCTCCGCACCGTGTCGTCGGTCCGGACGATGCGCATCGACGCGCGCACGCCGCCGCCGCCCTGGAGCCGCAGGTTGTCGGCGCCCGCGCTGTACGCGGCGAACTCGTCGCCGATGTAGCCCGTCGCCTGGCCGTAGACGAAGGGCGTCACCGTCGCCCACTCGTTCGAGAGCGGCACCGAGAACTCGTGGCGCGTGTCGAGGCGCGAGACGAGGTCGTCGCGGTAGCCCGCGTCGAGGTACGCCTGCTCGATCGACTGCCCCGCGCCGATCGCTCCGCCCCACGCGCCCACGGGAACGCCGAGCGACGCGGGCGTCCCGCTCGTCGGACGCAGCGCCATCGCCGCGGCGGACCACTGCTGCGTCCAGGTGACGCCGTCGAGCGGCTGGTCGCCGTAGCGCCGGTAGCTCACCTCGGGCAGCTTGTCGACCGAGTAGCCGCGGCTCGCGAGGAGGTAGGAGTTCGAGACGAAGTCGTTGAGATCGCGCTTGAGGAGGAGCGAGAGCGCGGTGTTGTCGCGCACCCCGTTCAGGTAGAGGCTCGTCTCGTACTCGCGGCGGTTCGAGAAGTCGCGCTGCCGCCAGGACGACGCGAAGGTCTCGTCGGAGAGGTAGGCGAACTGCGCCTGCAGCGTGTCGTTCGCGCTGAGCGCGGTCTGCCACGCGGCGTCGACCGCGCCGCGCGCGCCCGCGTCGACGGGGACATCGAGGCCCGAACTCGTGCGGTCGTCGCCGCCCGTGTCGTAGAGGCCGTAGAGGTCGATCACGCCCTCGCCGAGCGACTGCGAGAGTTCGAAGCGCGTGCCCACGCCGACGCCGCGCTCGGTGTAGGCGTCGACCGCGAGCTGCGCGTCGAGCCCGTCGACCGGCTCCGCGCCCGCGAGCGCGAGGAGATCCCATTCGGTGCCGATCTCGCCGCCGCGGTTCTGCAGGTAGCCCGCGCTCACCGAGCGGATCGGCACGCGGTCGACGAAGCCCTCGTAGCCGGGAAGCGGCAGGATGCGCGTACCCGAGGCGTCGAGCCCCGCGCCCTCGGCGCGCACGAAGATGCCGCCCGCGCGGCCCGCGGGCGCATCGTCGGGCTCGCGCGTGACGGTGACGCGCTCGACGCCGATCGAGAGGTGCGGCGTGAAGAACGCGCTCGTCGAGACGGTCGCGTTCTCGGAGCGCCACTCGTCGGCCGCGACCTGGCGGAGTTCCGCCGCGCGCACGTAGATCGGAAGGTCGCCGCGGCGGCGGTCGTAGGTGCGCAGCACGGCGTCGACGACGGCGGCGCGGTTCGCGGCGAGGTCGTAGTAGACCTGCGCGCCGCGCATCGAGTACTCGCCGTCGGTCGCCTCGACGGCGCCCTCGAGGTAGATCCCCTCGACGAGCGACGCGTCGAGCGAGCGCGCGCCCTCGCGGAGCCCGCCGAGCGCGCCGGGCGCGAGGAAGATCACGCCGCGCTCGGCCGAGAGTTCGAGCCGCCGGTCCTCGGCGTCCGACTCGTACTCGAGTTCGACCATGCCCTGGACCGCGATCCGATCGGCCTTCTCGTCGACGGTCAGGAGGTCGGCGGAGAAGCGGACGGTGCCCTCGGGGCGGAAGATCGGAAGGGCGCCCGCGGCGGGTGCCGGCAGCGCGATGGTGGCGGGAAGGAGGTCGGCGTCGGCCTCGGCGGCGGTCGCGGCGATCGGGTCGCCGGGGCGCGGGGCGCGTTCGGGGCGCACGGTCGGCGCGTCGAGCGCGGGGCGGGTGCCGAGCGCGCGCCCGCCCGCGGCGAGTTCCTTCAGGTGAAGCGCGAGCCGCCCCTCGCCCGCCGTGCGGAAGGCGCTGCGCGGCGGCGCGCCTTCTTCGGTGAGCGCGAGCGAGAGGGTCGTCTGTCCGAGGAACGAACCCGTCACCAGGAGATCGCGCCCGCTCGCGCCGAGTCCCGCGCGCCGCGACGGCTCGTCGGCTTCCTCGAACCACACCGCGGTCTGCGTGACGAAACCGCCCGCGGTCGGCAGGCGGTTGATCCAGACGAGCGCCCGCTTCGCGCTGAAGGCGTAGCCGCCGAGCGAGACCCGCACATCGCCCTCGAGAAGGAGCCGCTGCGTGTCGTCCGACTTCCAGCGCCAGCCGCGCGTCGCCGACATCGCGAGACCGCTCTCGACCGGCCGCATGGGAAGGACGAATCCGCCGAGCGAGGCGCCCGTGATCGCCCGACGCGTCGGTCCGTCGCCGTCGCCGCCCGTGGCGTCCTGCGCGTGCGCCGCGGTCGCCAGCAGCACGCACGCGGCGAGCGAGAGCGTCGCGCCGGCGCCGATCGCGCGGTCATGGCTGGTTCGGATGTGCACGGCGGGGAGGATACCGAATCGGGAACGGAGGCTGCGCGGGAAGATTCGCGGAGCGTGCGTGGATCGGGCGGGGGGG
>JBJOHC010000094.1:0-14203 GCA_046047955.1 Planctomycetota bacterium | reverse complement strand
GCTCGTGATCGCGCTCGAGGCGCGCCTCCGCGCCCCGCGCTACGATCGCCCTCCGCGCGATGCCGCGCCCCGCTTCACCGCCCGTTCCGACCGCGCCGCCCGCCCGACACCGTTCATGGGATTCTTCCTCGAGATCTTCCGCCTCGGCCTGCGCAACCTGCGGCTCCACAAGCTGCGCTCGACGCTGACGAGCCTTGGCATCATCCTCGGCGTCGCGGCGGTCATCGTCGTGGTCGCGGTCGGCGAGGGGAACAAGATCGGCGCGCTGCGCGAGGTCTCCGCGCTCGGCGCGACGAACATCATCGTCCGCAGCTCGAAGCCGCCCGAGGCGTCGAGCAACGCCCAGGCGCGCACCTTCTTCGTCGCGTACGGGCTGCTGCGCCAGGACCTGCGCCGCCTGCACTCCGCGCTCCCCGACGCCAACGCCGTCGTCCCGCTCAAGGCGGTCGGCAGCGATGTCCAGTACGGGAACTCGCGCATCACGAGCCAGGTCTACGGCACGACGCCCGAACTCCTCGATGTCGCGCGCCTGCGGCTCGAGCCGCGCAGCCGCTACCTCTCCGACGAGGACCTCGCGGCGTTCGCGCCCGTCTGCGTCATCGGCAGCGAGGTGTCGAAGCAGTTCTTCCCGCTCGAGGATCCCATCGGGAAGACGATCAAGATCGACACGACCGTCTTCCGCGTGATCGGCGTGCTCGAGCCCGTCGGCCTCGCGGGCGGGCGGGGTTCCGCGCTCGTCGGGCGCGACCTCAACAAGGACATCCACATCCCGATCACGACCGCCGAGAGCCAGTTCGGCGACATGGTCATGCGGCGGCAGTCGGGCTCGTTCAGCGGCGAGCAGGTCGAGGTGAGCGAGCTCTACGTCGTCGCGCCCGAGACCGACGCGGTCGTTCCGATCGCCGAGCGCGTGCGGCGCGTGGTCGAGGCGGGACATCCGGGGCTCAACGACGTGCAGATCGTCGTCCCGTGGGAACTCCTCGAGAACGCGAAGCGCCAGATGATGGTGTGGAACGTGATGCTCGTCGTCGTCGCCGCGATCTCGCTCCTCGTCGGCGGCATCGGGATCATGAACATCATGCTCGCGTCGGTGACCGAGCGGACGCGCGAGATCGGCATCCGCCGCGCGCTCGGTGCGACGCGTCGGCACATCGTCCTCCAGTTCCTCGTCGAGACCGGCGCGCTCTCGACCCTCGGCGGCCTGATCGGGATCGGGCTCGGCGTCGGCATCTCGACGGGGCTGCGGCCGCTCGTCGGGCTCCTGATCCGACTGCCGTGGCTCGCGGGCGCGTTCGAGGGGCGGCTCACGCTCGAACCCTCGATCACCGCGTGGTCGATCGTCGTGAGCTTCGTGGTGGCGGCGGGCGTCGGGCTCGTCTTCGGGATCTATCCCGCGATCGTCGCGAGCCGCAAGGACCCGATCGTCGCGCTGCGGCACGACTGAGGTGACCCCAACGAGCGCGAGATCGCGGGGCGCCCGCATTGGCGGACACTCCGTCCGACATCCGCCGCGCGCGCCGCGCCCGAGAATCCGAATTTCTTTCCGCGGAACTGCGGCAATCGGGAGGTGTGCTGCGAAACGGCGCTACCTTCCGTCAGGTCCATCATTCAGGAGAACCGCATGCGTCCGACGATCTTCATCGCCACGGCCGGCCTCGCGACCGGCGCCATCCTTCTCGGCCAGCTCAGCGCCCACGCGGGCGGCAAGGGCGATGGCGGCGTCGCAGGCGGCGGCACCAACTGCGCGACGGCCCCCGCCGCCGTCCTCGGCGAGAACGCGTTCAACACCGCTTCGGCGACGGGGTCGATCTCGATCGGGTCGGGCACGGGCTGCGGATCGCACACGATCTACAAGCCGAACTACTTCACCTTCACCCCCGACGAGACGGGCTCGTACACCTTCTCGACCTGCGGGTCGGCGTCCTGGGACACGCGCATCGCGGTCGTTCCCGCGTGCGGCGCGGGCCAGTCGCCCGTCGCCTGCAATGACGACGCCTGCAACTTCCAGAGCTCGGCGACGGGCGGGCTGACGGCGGGCACCACCTACCGCGTCGTCGTCGGCGGCTACGGCTCGTCGGACGCGGGCGCGGGCTCGCTGCTCGTCGCCTTCGGCGGCTCGGGCGGCGGAGGTGGTGGCGGCGGCGGCGAGAACGGCCCCGATGTCATCGTCGGCTCGATTCCCGATGTGTCGAAGTACGGCGCGGTGAACTCGGGCGGCGTCACGACGATGGCCTACGCGATCGGCACCACGAGCTGCAACATCGGCGACGCGCTCCTCGACTGGTTCGCCTCGCCCGACAACCGGCACCCGTTCATCCCGCAGAACGCGCACCGCATCAAGGACGGCCGCATCGAGCAGATCGGCCTCGGCTGGGGCAAGCACGGCTTCACGGCGCTGCAGGGCTCGCTCTGCGGAACCTGCACCCCGTCCTCGAGCGGCAACTGGCTCGGCGTCGGATGCTCGGATCCCTACAGCTCGGGCCTCAACGGAAGCCAGGGCGGTCTCGGCACGCGCTCCGAGGTGAACGCGACGACGGGCTTCTTCCCCGGCACCTACAACTCGGGGATGCCCGCGGCGCCGACCACGATCGGCCGCCGCCTGCAGATCAAGGCGAACGACCTGAACCCGTCGCTCAACGCGGGCGCGGTCTACCTCTTCGAGGCGCAGTACATCCATCCGGGCGACGCCGCGGCGGGCAACGACGACAACAACGCGTCGTGGCGGCAGTTCAACGTCGGATCGCTCACCTCGGGGTCCTACACGCTGAGCCTCACGGGTACGACGAACCAGCAGCAGCCCGCGGTCGCCGCGTGGCGCTCGTTCGACTCGGCCGTGACGCTCGTCGAGGCCGATGTGCCCGAGGATGGACGCTTCATCCTCGGCTACAAGGCGAGCGACAACGGCGACGGCACCTGGCGCTACTCGTACGCCGTCCAGAACCTGAACTCCGACCGCTCGGGTCGCTCGTTCTCGGTGCCCGTTCCCGAGGGCGTGACCGTCACCGGCATCGGGTTCCACGATGTGGACTACCACTCGGGCGACCCCTACGACAACACCGACTGGTCGGTGTCGACCGCGGACGGCGCGATCACCTGGTCGGGCGGCGTCTACGCCACGAATCCGAACGGCAACGCCCTCCGCTTCGCGACGCTCTACACCTTCTGGTTCGACGCCGACCGCGCGCCGACGGCCGCGAACGCGAGCCTCGGGCTCTTCAAGCCGGGCGCGGCGGGAACGCCGAACTCGGTTTCGTTCGCCGCGGTCGCGCCCAGCGCGCCGCCCTCGAACCCCGCCGATCTCGACGGGAACGGCGCGGTCAACGCGGCCGACCTCGCGCTCCTGCTCGGCAACTGGGGCGGGACGGGAACCGGTGATGTGAACGGCGACGGCACCGTCGACGCGACCGACCTCGCCGAGCTGCTCGGCGCGTGGGGCTGAGCCCCCCGCGCGGGAGGTCGGCGACCTGCGCGGGACGACGCGCCACGCGGCGACCCGAGACGAAGCCAGACGAAACGAGAACGACCCGCGCCCCCCAGGGCGCGGGTCGTTCTCTTCGGGCTTCTCGATTCCCTCTTCCCGACCTTTGCTTCCCGACCTTCGCTTCCCGAACTTCACTTCTCGATCTTCCCGCCCCGAGCCTCGCGTCCCGAGCGCGAGCGGCGCCGCGCGTCGAGTCCGCCGCTCAGGCGCGCGTCTTCGACACGCGCTCGACCTGCTCGAGGTACTGCTGGATGTTCTCGCGCGGCTTCACCTGCTGCGCCTCGCGGAGGAGCTTGATGCCCTCGGCGTACTTCCCCTGCCCGACGAGGAGCTGGGCGTGGCGCACCTTGGCGTCGGCCTCGTACTTCTCGATCTGCTGGGCGCGCTCGTAGTGGAAGATCGCCTTCTCGGCGTCGCCGGCCTTCGCGTGGTACTGGCCGAGGAGGATGAGCGCCTCGCCGTCGAGCGGATCGACCGCGACGACCTCGGCGAGGATCCGCGCCTCCTCGTCGGTGGCGCCCTTCGCGGCCGCCATGCGCGCGCGCAGCTTCAGGAGGTCGCGCCTGTCCGTATCCGAGACGCGGTCGCCGAAGACCTGGTCGACCTTCGCGATGAGCGTCTCGCTCTCGTCGCTCGCGCCGCGCGCGGTCAGCACCTTCACGGCGCGGATGATCCGCTCGGGACCGCCCTTCGAGTCGAGGTCGAGGGCGCGCGCGTAGCAGTCGACCGCGAGGCCGTAGAGCTCGGAGTTGATGTAGATGTCCGCGAGCATGTTGAGGCTGTCGGCGGTCGACTTCCCGAGCCGGTCGACGATCTCGTAGTTCTCCGCGGCGCGCGCGGTCTGGCCGAGCCCGATGAACGCGTTCGCCTGCAGGAGCCAGAGCTCGCTCGCCTCGGGCGTCTCCTCGATGAGCTTGCCGACGAGGGCGACCGCGTCCGCGTAGCGCTGCTGCTTGAAGAAGCTGCGCGCGAGCCCGAGCTTCCAGTCGCGGGTCGCGGGATCGAGGAGGATCGCCATGCGGTACGCGCTCTCGGCCGCGAGATGGTCGTCGAGCCCCGAGTAGCCGAAGGCGAGGAGTCCGTAGGTGAGCGCGTCGCCGCCGCCGAGCTCGACCACCTTCGTCAGCGCGGGCACCGCGCTCGCGAAGTCGCCCTGGCGCACGTAGATGAGCGCGAGGTTCTTCCAGGCGCGGCGGAACTTGGGGAACTTCCCGACCGCGCGCCTGTAGTCGGCGATCGCGCGCTCGAGGTCGTCGCCCTGGAAGTAGATGTTCGCGAGCGTGAAGTCGAAGACCGCGCTCGACGCCTCGGTGCGCACCTTCTCGAGCGCCTCGGCGGCGCCCTGCATGTTGTCGGCGGCGATGAGCTTGAGGATCGGCTCGATCTGCTTGCGCTCGGGCGCCGTCACGACGGGCTCGATGTCGGTTTCCGAGAGGTAGCTCGTCGCGATCTGGCGCTGGAAGTCCTCGCTGTTCCAGAGCGCGAGTTCGGCGGCGTTCAGCGCGCGCGTGCGCCCGGTCTCGATGGGCGCGACGGGCGCGGCCGGCGCGGCCCCCTTCTGCGCGGCCGCGGTCGGCGCGAGGCAGGCGGCGAGGAGTGCCGGAGCGAGAAGGGTCGGGGTGAGGAGCTTGATCATGGCTGGCTCGCTGGAATCTCGGGTCTTCCGCTGGCGGCGCGGGCGCGCCGCGCACGGCTACTTCTTCGGGAAGGTGATCGGAACGCGCATGCGGAACTTGACTGGCTCGCCGTTGCGCTTGCCCGGCTCGAAACGCCACTGCTTGACGGCCGCGAGCGCGGGCGCCTCGAAGTCGGGCAGCGTCGAACTCTGCACCATCGGGCTCTCGACGCGCCCGCGCTGGTCGACGATGAAGATGATGTTGACGGTCGCGGGCGCCTTCTTCTTCAGGGCGGGCGTCATGCTCGGCCCGGGCTGGTAGATCGCGCGCGGCTTCTGATCGAGGTCGGAGAGCGAGAAGAGCGCGTCCACGCCGCCCTCGGAGTCGCCGCCCCCCGCGGCGCCGACCGGCAGCTTCACGGCGAAGTCGGCGACGCCCCCGCCACCCATGCCGGGATTCAGCGCGAGTTCGAGCTGCGAGAGATCGAGCGGCGGCGCCTCCTCGGCGAGCTTCGGCGGCTCGGGCTCCTCGGGCTCCTCCTCCTTCTCGGGCTCCTCGGGCTCGGGCGGCGGCGGTGGTGGCGGCGTGACCGCGGTGTCGACCGCCTGGATGATCGTGTCCGAGTCGTTGGTCGAGGTGATCGACTCGAGCAGCGGCAGGAGCAGGAAGAGCCCGACCGTCAGCGCCAGCGCGAGGACGAGCCCCACGATCGCGAGGAAGGCCTTGAGGATGAACCGGAGTGCCGTCAGCATGGGTCGGTCGTCATGGTTCCGTCTGCCGTCTACCGTCTACCGTCTGCCGTCTACCGTCTGCCATTCGCCGCCCGCATCGGCGCGGCGCCCCGCGTCACGCCTTCGGCTTCAGCGACGCGATGCTCACCTTCGCCGCGCCGCCGAGCTTCGCCTCGTCGATGACGCGCACGAGGATCCCCGACGGCGCCTCGCGGTCGGCCTGCACGATGACGGGGACCTCCTCCTTCTGGACCATGCGCTTCACGAGCGGCTGCACGCCGCTCACGCCGATCTCGCGCCCGCCGTAGACGATCTGCCCTTCCTTGGTGATGGCGATGAGGATGCTCGTCTTCTCGAGCTGCACCGCGCTCGCCGCCTGCGGCTTGTCGACCTCGACGCCGGTCTCGTCGACGAAGGTCGTCGTCACGATGAAGAAGATGAGGAGGATGAAGACGCAGTCGAGCATCGGCCCCATGTCGATGCCGGGCTCGCCGCCTTCGTCGCCTGAATCACGGAAACGTCCCATCGTGCGTTCTCCTCTTGCCGTTCTTTCCCGTCAGGCCGCGGTGACGGTGCCCGTGGCGGAGGCCGCGACGGCCTCGCCATCCCGGTCACCCGCCGCGGCCGCCCGCGACTTCCTGTAGATCGATTGCGAGCACACGCTCTCGAGGTGGGCGAGGAAGGCGCGGTAGCGCTCGACCTGCCGCTTGAGGGCGTACATGATGAAGAGCCCGGGCAGCGCCACGATGAGCCCCGTCTCGGTCGTGATGAGCGCCTCGGAGATGCCCTTCGCGATCATGCCCATGGTCTGGTCGCCGCCCGCGCCCGACGCGAGCGCGCCGAAGGTCGCGAGCATGCCCGTCACCGTTCCGAAGAGCCCGAGGAGCGGCGCCACGCTCACGCAGATCTGCATGAGCTTGAGGTCGCGGTCGAACGGCTTGAGCTCGTTCGAGCGGACCCCGTCGAAGACGAACGCGCACGCCTCGACGGTGTCGATTCCGTCGAGTTCGTCGAGCAACCGGCCGAGCGGACCGCGGCGCCGCGCGGGCTCGGTCATCCAGCGCCGCCAGCGGCGCTCGGGCACCCAGTACTCCTTGCCCACGAGGTTGAACGCGGTCTTGAGCGCGATCGTGAACATCGCGAACGCGACCACGGCGATCGCGACGAGCGCCCACCCGCCGGCGATCCAGATCTCGACGGCGTGCGCCCAGAAGGCCTCGGGCGAGGCGAACATGTCGGTGGTCGGGGGCATCGTGGAGAGGGCGGAGGGACGGAACGGGAAACGGATGCGGATCGATCGCGGCGCGCGACGCCGTCAGGACGCCTTGCCTTCGGCGCCCGGCGCGCCCGAGGCGCCAGCCGCCGCGAGCGCGGGCTCGGGCTTGCGCTCGACCGTCGCGGCCGCCTTCGCGGCCGCGTGCGACTCGAACTTCGCCACCTCGTTCACGAAGCGGATCGCGGTCGCCTCCATGCGGTCGACGATCCCCTTCGCCTTGCGCGAGAGGTACGCGTGCAGGAGGAGCGACGGGATCGCGACGATGAGGCCGTACTCCGTCGTGATGAGCGCCTCGGAGATGCCGCCCGAGAGGGTCTTGACATCGCCCGTGCCGAAGACGGTGATGAGCTTGAAGGTGTTCATGATGCCCGTCACCGTGCCGAGGAGGCCGAGGAGGGGCGCCGCCGCGGCGCAGATCGCGATGAACGGGAGCAGCGCGTTGATGCGGTGCTTCGACGCGAGCACGGTCTCGAACATGACCTCCTCGACGAGTTCGCGCGGCTCTCCGAGATGCTCGGCGCCCGCGCGGAGCATGCGCCCCTGCGGGCCGGGCATGCGCGCGGCGACGGCCGTCGCAGCCGCCTTGTCGCCCTTCGCGACCGCGGCGAGGAGCTCGCGCACGCGCTTCCGCGACGGCGAGAAGATGAGGCTCATGCGCAGCCACTTGTAGAGCGCGACGAGGAGCGCGAGGCCCGCCATCCCGAGGATCGGGTACATGACGGGACCGCCCTTCCCGATGTGCTCGAGGAGCGTCTCCTCGGTCTCGGCGAGCTTGTGGGCGTTGCCGAGGGTCGGGTCGAGCGGGAAGTCGCTGCCCGTCGCGGCCGCGAGCTGCGCCGCCGCGTCGGAGACCTTGGGATCCTCGAAGACGATCACCGCGGGCTCGAGCGAACCGAGCCGCTGCTCGGCGGTGCCGACCTTCGCGCCGTCGTTCGAACGGAAGATCGCCGCGGGCCCGAGGAGGACGAAGGTGCCCTCGCTCATGATGCCCTCGGCGTCGGCCGCGGAACCCGTGAAGCGCGTGCCGCCGAGCGCCTCCTCGAGGCGCGCGAGCGAGAGGTCGAGGACCCCCGCCTGCACCGCGAAGAGCTCGGCCTCGGAGAGCGTCTCGTTCTCCATCGCGAGGCGCACGCCCGAGACGTCCTTCCGGTAGCGCTGGAGCTCGGTGATGTGGAGGCCGCTCTCGAAGTTGCGCAGGTACTCGCCGAGGAGGGTCGAGAGGTAGCCCGTCTCCTCCTGGCGCGCCTTGATCTGCGTGCGCAGGTTGCTCAGGTCGAGCGTGCGCGTGTCGAGGAGGCGGTTCACCGACTGGAGCTTGCCGCGCTCGTCGACGAGCTTCCCCTCGAGTTCGGTGATGCGCCGCGCGAGCGGGATCTTCTCGGAGGCCATCGTCTCGCGGAGCTTCGAGAGTTCGGCGAGGCTCTCCTCGAGGCGGCGCTGCGCGTCGGCGGGGACATCGGCGAAGGTCTTCTCGGCGGCGCTTGCGTCGGCGGGCGCCGTCGCGGGCGCGGCCTGCTCGGCCTGCGCGGCCTGCGCGAGGGGCGCCGCGGCGATCGCGAGGCCGGGCGCGGCGGCGAAGGCGAGGATCAGTGAAGCGATCGTGGTCATGGTCGTCTCGTCGATGGGAGGCGGTTCGTGGCGAAGCTCGTGGCGCGGAGCATCAGTTGAGCTTGACGGGAAGCGGCACGAACGCCGCGGGCTGCTCGTTCTTCATGATGCCGATGGCGAGGGCGATCGCCGCGGCAGACTCGTTCGCGGGCGTCCAGGTCCAGCCCTCGGGACCGGCCGTGCCCACGCCCGCGAGCTTGCCGCCGCCGCCCACGTAGTAGCCCTGTCCGATGCCGAGGTACATCGCCGTCACCTCGGCGGTGGTGCCGTCGGGGAGCTTGCGCACCTCGCTCGTCAGCACGATGTCGCGGTTGAACTTGTTGATCTCGTTGAGGATGCCGACCACGTTCTGGAAGCGCGTCGAGAGCGCGAGCTCGGTCTTCGCGCTGTCCTCGGGCAGGCGCTGCGAGAGCGGCGCGATGCGCTCGCGGATCGGGTCGGGGAGGCGCGCGACGAGCGCCTTCGTCCTCGACTCGAGGCCCGCGGCGATCTCCGCGAGCTTCGCCGACGAGGCCTTCAGCGTCTCGTTCTGCGTGACGAGCTCGTCGCGCTTCCGATCGGCCTCGGTCACGCTCGCCTCGGCCTCCTTCACGCGCCCCTCGAGGGTCTCGAGCTCGCGGGAGAGGAGCGCGATGCGGTCCTCGAGGATCTCGCGGCCGAGCGCCCACTCGCGCCTCTCCTCGGAGATCACCTTGCGCGTCTCGACCCAGCGGCCGAGCGCGTCGCGCGTCGCCTCGATCTCGGAGGCCACGTCGCGCGCGTCCTGCGCGGCGCCGGCCGCGAGGGGAATGGCCGCGAGGATCGCCGCGATGCCGAGGCCGCGCGCGGCGGAGGCGATGATGTCGTGTCGGTTCGTCATGGGATGCACTCTGGCGTGGGACGCGTTCGGCGTGTGGCGGATGCCGTCAGAAGTCGAGCTGGAACGAGAGTCCGACCGCGAAGTCGATGCCCGCGGTGTAGGAGGTGTTGATCACGTCGGCGCCGATGTAGGGCGAGCGGTAGACCGTCTCGATCGGCGGATTCAGCAGGTTCTTCGCCTGGAAGAAGAGCCGCAGGCCCTTCATCAGCTCCTGCGAGAAGGTGAAGTTCAGCGTGCCGAACTCGGTCGTGTAGATGTTCGGCACGAACCGGCCGCTGTTCTCGCCCGCACCCGACACCAGCGTGTCGCCGGTGATGGTGTAGAAGAGGCCCATCTGCGTCCCCGTGTCCTCGAGGTCGTAGGTGAGGTTGAAGTTCACGAGGTACGCGGGCGCGCCCGTCATGTCGCGGGTCGGCATCGGCGCCTGGATCACGGGGCCCGCGAGCGCGGCGGCCTCGTCCTCGGGGAGCGTCACCTGCGAGTTGATGATCGTCGCGTTCGCGCCGAACGAGAGGCCCGTGAACGCCTCGAAGTCCTCGCCGAGCTTTCCGATGTCCTGCCGCAGCTCGAGCTCGAGGCCGAGCAGCTCGCCCTCGGGATAGTTCACGGGCGTCGTGAAGTCGAAGTCCGCGATCCGCTGCACGTACTCGATCGCGTCGTAGACCTGCTTGTAGAAGAGCGAGGCCGAGAGGAAGCTTCCCTCCTGCGGCGTCCAGTCGGCGCGCAGGTCGTAGTTGTTGAGGGAGCTCATCACCAGGTTCGGATTGCCGATGAAGATCGGTCCGCCGAGGAACTCCTGCTGCAGGATGGGGCTGAGCTCGCGGAAGGTCTGCCGCGCGACCGTCTGGCTGAACGCCGCGCGCAGCGTGACCTCCTCGGTCGTCTCCCAGACGACGCCGATCGAGGGCAGCACGCTGTCCTGCGAGTAGTCGACGTCGCCGTCGCCCGGGCGGAGCTGCACCGGCGCGTCGACGCCCGGCGGGAACCACACCGCGTCCTCCTCGGGGTAGTTCACGATCCCGAGCGTCGTCGACTCGATGCGCGCGCCGCCGATGATGTCGACCGTCTCGAGGATCGGGTAGCTCAGCATCGCGTAGAACGCGGTGATCTTCTGGTTGCCCGAGTAGTCGACGTCGACGAGCGGCGGACCCGCCGTCACCGGATGATCCTGGTCGGGGAAGACGTCGCTCCAGAGCTCCGACCAGTCGGCCTGCCAGCCCGAGTTGTCGTTGAAGTTCGAGAAGGTCTCCTGGGTGAACTCGCGCTCGACCGAATCGGTGAACGCGCCCACCTTCAGGTAGCCCTCCATCCCCTCTCCGCGCGAGAACGGGAACTTGAGGTTCAGCGCGTACTCGTCGTTGTTCTCGGTGATCTCCTTGAAGATCCGCTGCATGTTGCCGAGCGTGAAGTTCGCGTCGGGCTTGTAGGGCACGTACTGCGCGGGCGTCGTGAACGGCGGCAGGAACGGCGGGAAGCCGGGGTAGTAGACCTCGGGCAGCCAGAGCGATCCGAACTGCGTCTTGTCGGGCTGGTAGAGGTTCGCGTAGCCGTAGGCGATCGACCAGTCGAGGATCGGCGCGTCGAAGACGCCGAAGACCGAGCCGCCGTCGCCGCCGTCGCCCGCACCCGCGTCCTCGCGGTCGAACGCGCCGAAGCGCAGCGTGTGGCGCCCGCTGAAGAGGACGGTCTGCGTCGTGCGCTCGGTGTACTCGAGCGTCTGCAGGCGGATGTACGGCGACGAGAGCACCGTGTCGGGCGTGTTGCCCGTGCCGCCGAGCGCGTACGGGTCGTAGCCCGGGAAGTAGTACTCCTTGCCGCGCGTATTCTCCGCGAGCGTCGCGGTGTCGGTCGCGTCGTGCGTATAGAGGAAGGTCGCGGTGAGGAGGTGGTTCTCCGTCTCGAGGCCGAAGCTTCCGAGACCGCCCCACTGCACCTGCTGCGAGCCCTGCGTCACATCGAGGAGCTGCGTCTTGAAGTCGCCGTCCTCGACGCCGCCCTGGTAGGTCTGCGGCACCATCGGGCCGCCGGGCACGTCGACCCAGTACGAGTCGTCGATGCCGTTCTCGAAGAACGCGCTGTCGCGCTCGTAGAAGAAGCTCGCGAAGCCGCCGATCTTGACGCCGTCGTCGAGCTCGGCCTTGCCGCCGCCCGAGAGCGACCACTTGCTGTCGACGGGACTGTCGGTGCGGCTCGTGCCGACCGCACCCGTCCAGTTCCCGCCGATGTTGTCCTCCTGGATGTCGCGGCCGCCGTTGTCGAAGCCCCAGGTTCCGACGCCGCCGCCCTGCGAGCTCAGGAAGTCGCTGCGCCCGCCCGCCTGCGAGTTGTAGCCGAGCTGTCCCTTGAACTGGAACGAGGTCTCCTCGGGGATGCCCTTGAGGACCACGTTCACCGCGCCACCCGACGCATCGCCCTGCTGGTCGGGCGTGAAGGTCTTCGAGACCTGCACGCTCTCGATGACCGCCGAGGGGAACTGGTCGAGCTGGACCGCGCGCTTCTCCTCGTCGGCGGTCGGCAGGCGGATGCCGTTGAGCTGCGAGCTCACGTAGCGGTCGGGAAGGCCGCGCACGACGGCGAACTTGCCGTCCTGCACCGTCGCGCCCGAGACGAGCGTGAGCGCGCTCGCGGCGTCGCTCGCGCCCGCGCGGTTCATCAGCTCGCTGCCGACCGAATCGAGGAGCGCGGGGCTCTCGAGGCGGAGCTTGAGGAGCGCGCCCTCGCTGCCGCCGAGCTCGATCTCCTGGACGATGAACTCGTCCATGTCCTCGAACTCGCCCGCGAGCTGCATGTCGACATCGGTGAGCTGCCCCTCGTTGACGACGACATCCGCCTTCACCTGGCGGACGAAGCCGTCCTTCGAGAAGACGAGCGTGTAGCGGCCGGGCGGCACGTCGTTGAAGACGTAGTTGCCGTCGTCCGACGCCTCGACCTTCGCGCCCGTCTCGACGATCAGGACGCGCGCCCGCGCGAGCGGCGCGTCGAAGTCCTTGTCGTAGACGACGCCGCGGATGGAGCCCGCCTGTTGCGCGACCGCGAAGGCCGGCGAAGGCAGGATGAGGGCGACCGCGGAAGCGGCCCAGAACGGGTGACGCGGGAGGAACAACGGGGGCGATCCGATGGAGACCGAGGGGCGGGGCACTCGCCGCCGCCCGCCGCGATCACCACGGATCGGAGAGGGCGCCGGCGATCTCGCGGATGCGGGAGAGGAGCTCCGGGCGGACCTCGAGGCCGCAATCGGCGATCGAAAGGCAGGTCCGGCAGAGGTCCTCGGCGCGGGGACGCGAGTTGGGGTTCAAGGTACCGACCTCGATCGAACGGTTGTAAAGATCATGCGAAGAACCGCGTTCGCCCATCGTAAAGAACGCGTGAGCGATCGGGCGCAGCGCCCCCGCCCTCCAGATGTTCACGATGGCGCCTTCGGTCTCGTCGTAGCAGGCGAGCGCGGCGTCGAGGCGCGCTCGCGCACGACGCGCGTCGCCCGCACGATACCTGAGTTCGGCGAAGCGCGCGAGCGTTCCGGGCTTGTCCTCGGGAAGCCACGCGGAGCCGTCGATGAGCGCGTCGGCCTCGTCGCAGAGGACGCGCGCGGTGTCGAGCGCGCCGATCGAGACCGCGGTGTCGATGAGCGAACCCATCGCGTCGAGCTGCGCGATGATCGGCATGTCCTTCCACGCGAGGCGCATGTCGGCGAGGATCCGCTCGCGCACGGCCGGATCGCCGCCGAAGCGGCGCAGGAGCGCGGTGTACTCGGCGAGCGCGTTGCGCGAGAGGTCGAAGTTGTACTCGGCGACCACGGCGCCGAGCGCCGCGAGCCGGCCATCGAGGTCGTCCGCCTCGAGCGCATCGACGCGGATCTCCGCGACGCGACCGCGCTCCGCCTCGACGACGCCCGCCTCGAGCGAGTCGGCGAGCTTCTCCTCGCCGAGCGCCGCGTACACGCGGCCGATCCCGACGCGCACGCGGTCGTCCTGCCACCCCTGCTCGCCCTTCGCGCTCGAGCGCGCGACCTCGATGAAGCCGCGCGCCTCGCCCGCGAGACCGCGGCGCGCGCACCAGAGGCCGATCTCGGAGAACGCGACGCCCTTCCGCCAGTTGTCGATGCCGCGCGCGTAGCCAGCCGCGCGCACGGGCAGTTCGAGCCGCAGGCACGCGTTCACGACCTCCTCCTGCAGGCGGCAGCGGTCGCGCGTGTGGGCGGGATCGGGGACCTTCGACGCCGCGGCGAACGCGAGATCGAGGAGCTCCGCACGCCACGGCGCGAGTTCCGCATCGGCGAGCTTCTCGAGCCGCCGCGGCTCCGCCGAGATCGGGGTCGAGATCGGGGCCGCCGTCCCGTCGGTCGGCGTCGCGGTCCCCTGCGAGGCCGGGGCCCCGGCGCCCGCCGAGGACTCGGTCCTGGGCGTGCAGCCCGACCCGAGCGCGGCCGTCAGGACGGCGAGCGCGAGGGCGGAGTGCGCGAGATGGAACGGCGTGCCGACGAGGGACGAAGGGCGACGGAAGTGCTGCATGGATCGGGGACCGAGGGAGATGCCGTGATGGCTGCGAACGAAGAAGGCGTCCGGCTGCAGCGTACGCTGCAGCCGGACGCCATTGGTGTCAGGCGCTGACCGTCATCCGACGATCAGTTGCACG
>JBJOHC010000093.1:0-7037 GCA_046047955.1 Planctomycetota bacterium | reverse complement strand
CGATGGCAAAGCTCATGGCGGGCTCCGTGGCGGTGCGTGTCGGTCTGCGGGGCGCGGAGTCTACACGCCGCCACGCGCGGCGTGAGCGCACGATTCCCGCGGGAAACCGACTCGGGTCCGCGAGGAGGACCGCGACGCGGCGCAACGGGCGCTCGTTCACACGAGGAGGCCCGCCGCATCCGCGCTCGAGCGCGAAACCGCCGGCGCATCAGCGCCTGTCGGTCCGCCGCGAGTCACTCGCGGCGAGACCGGCGGCCGCATCCGCGCCGCAGCGCGGATGCGCCTACGCACCAGCGCATCTCGGTCCGCCGCGAGGCACGCGCGGTGAGACCGGCGGCCGGTTTCGCGCCGCAGCGCGAAACCGCCTACGCATACGAATGGAGCCCCGTGATCACGAAGTTGATCACGATCCAGTTGAAGAGCATCACCGCCGCGCCGATCACGGCGAGCCATGCGGTCCAGAGCCCCTTGTCCTTCACCTTCAGCCGGACATGGACGAGCACCGCGAACACGAGGAAGGTGTTCAGCGCGAACACCTCCTTCGGATCCCAGCCCCACGGGCGGCCCCACGAATGGTCGGCCCAGATCGCGCCCATCACGATGCCCGCCCAGAGGAGGACGAACGAGAGCTCCATGAGCACCATCGTCACGCCGTCGAGGATCTCGCCGAACGACGCGCGCCCCTCGGCCATGCGCTCCTCGCCGTGCGGCCCCGCGACGATCAGGCTGCCCGCGCCGCCGACCTTCGCGAACGCGGGCGCGCCCCCCATGACGCGGTGCAGGAGGTAGATCCCCGCGCTCACCGCCGCCATGAAGATGAGGACGTAGCTGAAGATGATCACGTTGGTGTGGATGTAGAGCCACACGTCGTGGAGGACCGGCATCATGTTGCCGATCGCGGGATTGAGCTGGACGGGGAGGAAGTGCGCCGCCATGAGGGCGACCATCGCGCTCACCGCGGCGCCGAGCGCGAAGAGGCTCGCCATCGCCGTGCGCCGCACCCACCACTCGATGAGGACCGCGCCCGCCGCGCCCATCCATGCGGCGGTCGTGACCGCCTCGTACATGTTCGAGTTCGGCCAGCGGCCCGAGATGTACCACCGCAGTCCGACCGCGAGCGTGTGGAGCGCGACCGCCACCGCGAAGACCGCGTATCCCGCGAGGCGCGCCCGCGGCCACTTCCAGACGAAGCCGAGGAGGAGGAGGACCGACGCGAGCATGTAGACGAGCCAGACGCGCGTCATGTGCCCGTTCTTGAAGTACCAGTGCTCCCACCCGAGGCGCGCCTGGTCGGGGTACGACGCGGGATCGATCGTCGGCAGCACCTCCGCGAGCGCGCGCGCCGCCGCGTTCACGCCCGCCGCGTCGCCGCGCAGCCATCCGTTCACGAGCGCGCGCCACGCGTCGCCCGTCGCCGCGAGCTGTTCGGGCGAGAGATCCTCGGGCGGCGCGGTGCGTTCGGCGAGAAGCAGCATCGCGCCGGGCACCGCCTCCTTCCCGTCGGCGAACATCACCTCGGCGACGGTGTGCCAGGGCTTCGCGGCATCGCCGTCGCCGCGCGGCACGATGCGGAGGCGACCGAGGAGGAAGCGCGGATCCTTCACCCGAAGCGCCGAGTCGATCGCGTCGACCACCTTCGCGGTGCGGACGAGGTCCTGCTGCATCTCCCGCATCGCCGCCGCGACGGCGGGCCGCATGAGGAAGGTCTCCGAGATGAGCCCCGACTTCGCGAAGGCCTGCATGCGCGCCTTCGTCTCCTCGGAGGAGTCGGCCGAGAGGACGGCGTCCGAGATCGTGCGCCGCGGGCCCGCGCCCTTCACGTAGATCGCGTCCGCGTCGCGGTACGCGTCGGGCCGGAAGAGCATGTCGAGATAGGTGTAGAGCGGCTCCTGCCCCGCGATCCGCTTCGGACCCGAGACGAACGCCATCGTCTCGTTCGCGAGGCTCGAGAGGCTCTTCACGCGGCCGTCGCTCTGGACCGCGACGGTCGCGAGCGGCGTGAGGTCGACCGCCTGCGCGAAGGAGGCGGGGCCGTCCTCGGGGCGCGCGTGGGCCGCGGCGGGCGCGAGCCACGCCACGATCGCCGCAAGGGTCGCCGCCAGGAGCGAGACGCGAAGCGCCACGCGGAAGGCCGCGGGCCGCACGGGAGTTCCGACAACGGTGTTCGTCCGCCGCATGCTGCGAGTCTCCATCACGCGCCCCCCTGCGCCGCGCGGGTCCGCGCGAGCGATTCGAGCACCTCGGCCTGGCGCCGGCGCTTCAGGACCGGCTTCACGTAGAACGCGTAGAGCATGCCCGCGACGGCGATCACGCAGCCGAGAAGCTGGGTGTAGACGCCGTTCCGGTTGCCCACGCCGAGAACGGTGTAGTTGAGCCCGCGGCTCGCGCGCTCGCCCTCGGCGCGCGCCGCGTCGGGCGGATCCCACTGGGCCTGGAAGTACCAGAGGCCGTCGTGCTCGACGGGCTCGTTCACGCGGACGGGCGTCGGCTCGCTCCACGCGGGGTCGCCCGGGTCGCGGAAGCGCAGCATGCTCGTGTAGTTCCGGATCGAGCCCTGCTCACCCGTGAAGCCGCCCACGTGCGAGGTGAGGACGAACTCCTCGAGCGCGACCTCGGTGCCGAGCGGCAGGCGCTGGCGGCCGAAGAGGACCTCCGCCTCGCGGCCGTCGGCGAGCCGCACGCGGCGCGGCTCGTAGGGTGACTTGCGCAGCACCTCCTCGGGCGAGTCGAAGGTCCAGCGGTTGAACGGAATCCACTGCGCGCTGCCGCCCTCGGGGGCGACGAGGATCTGCGAGAAGATCTCCATCGCGTCGCGCTGGCGCTGCGCGCGCGGCACGATGAGCGGCTTCGACTCGAGGACCGCGTGCGGCATGAGCTCCTCGAGCGAGACGGTGATGCCGCCCGGAAGCGCGAGCGGCGTGCGAAGCGCGAGATCGGACACGGAGGGCTCGGCGCCGATCGCGGCGACGAGCCGCGCGCGGCCCACCTCGGGTCCGTGGACGAGCGTCACGAGCGCCGTGCCGCCGCCCGGCTCGTAGCCGACCTCGATCGACGCGTCGGCGATCTTCGGCGCGCCGTGCGCGTCGCCCGCGTCCTCCTCGAGGACATCGCGCGTGAGCGCCGGATCGTCGAAGACCCAGCGGCGGAAGACGCCGCGCGGCGTCCGGATCTCGACGATCGCGAGCGACACCGTCCGTCCGGCGACGGGAACGCCGTCGCGCACGTTGACGACGCGGTAGGCGTAGGGCGCGGTGCCATCGGTCGCGCTTCCCTTCATCTCACTTCCCTTGATCTCGACGAAGGGCGCGTCGGGATTCGCCGCGGCCACGTCGCGGATCAGCTCGCGCACCTCGATGTCCGCGCCGGGAATGCGCACCGTGATCGTCGGCTGCCGGAGGATCCCGTCGAGCCCCGCCTCGTCGCGCAGGTCGACGATGCGGAGGAGTCCCCCGTCGGCGACCGCGCGCTCGGGGTCGTTCGCGACGAGGCGGTAGTCGGCGCTCTGCCCGCGGTCGCTCGCGATCCGCAGGAACGCGACCGGATTGCGCGCGCTCCCCGCGGGCCCCTCGACGAAGCGCGAGCGCGCGAACGCGTAGCGCAGGTAGCCCGTCACCTCGAAGTCGATCCCGGGGAAGGGATCGTCGGCCGCGACCGCGGGAACGCGGATGTCGAGCGGATCGAGGGGAATCTCCCGCGCGCCCTCGCCGTCGAAGACGAGGCTCCGGTCGCCGATGTAGTCGTTGTACATGGGAAGGCCGTGGATCGGCCGCTCGGTCCACGCCGTCTCGCCGGGCCGGCGCACGTAGAGCGCCCACGACTTCACCAGCTCGTTGCGCAGGTAGAACCAGCGCTGCGGCTCGTAGTCGAGATCCATGACGAGCGTCTCGTCGATCAGCGGCTTCCCGGTGATCTTGACCGCGCGCTTCATCGGCTGCTCGGGATCGTCGGTGAAGACGAGGTCCTCGTTGAGCTCGGGCTTCCCCGCGAGAAGCTGGCGCATGAAGCGCCGCCCGCCGCGATCGACCGAGACGGTCACGCTGTAGACGCGCTTCCCCTTGTCGTCGCCGGTGAGGAGCTCCCACGCGGGATCGACCATCGTGACCTCGAAGTCCGTGCGATCGGCGCCCGTTCCCGCCGAGAACCGCGTGCCGGGCGCCGCGAGGAAGTCGACCGTCTCGCGCCGCTCGGTGCCGTCGGCCGCGGTCGACACGAGCGTCGCGACGACCTTCCGCCGCGCGACGGGCGCGTCGCCCTCGACCTTCGTTCCGAAGTAGATCCACGAACCCGCGATGAGGACGAGGATGCCCGCGTGGATCATCCACACGCCGTAGTTGACGGGCTTGAACGGAATGCGGCGGAGCGTCGTCACCGTGATGTTCGCCGCGATGAGCGCCATCATGAGGTCGAACGGCCACCAGTGGAACCACTCGAACTCGGTCATCTCGAGGCCGCGCCACTGCCGCATCTGGTCGTGCGCCCAGCCCTCGGCGCTGAAGATGCTCGCGCCGCCGGCGAGGTCGGGATAGACGACGCCCGCCGACCCGATCGACGAGTAGACGAAGAGGATCGCCATCAGCCAGATGCCGAACTTCACGCTCGAGAAGAGGTCGAGGAGCGCGCCCGCCGCGCCGCGGCGCCACCAGGGCAGCGCGGCGTTCGCCGACGGGCGTGCGGAATCCGGCTCGGCAGCGGGCGTGGTCGATCGTTCGTGTGTCGTTCGCATGGGAGGGAGGGAGCGGATGCTACGCGCTGCACGGCGCGGCGGATGCCGCCGAGTTCGCGTCGGTCGAAGTGGAACGCGGGCATCGCGCGGATCGCGTCGAGCGCGCGTTGCGCCCAACGCTCCCTCGGGGACCGCTTGCCTCGCGGCAAGCCGATATCATCGGCCCTTCCCAAGGAGCAACCGCATGAATCGAACCATCGCCATCCTCGCGCTCGCCGCGCTCTCGCCGCTCGCCACCGCCGCCCTCGCGCAGGACACCGCGCCCGCGGCACCCGCCGCGAAGGCGCCCGCGGCCAGCATGGAGTACGCCGTGATGCGGACGAACAAGGGCGACCTCGTCCTCGAGCTCGACCGCGCGAAGGCGCCGATCACCGTCGAGAACTTCGTGGCCTACGCGAAGAAGGGCTTCTACGACGGCACGGTCTTCCACCGCATCGTCCCCGGCTTCGTCATCCAGGGCGGCGGCTTCGAGCCGAGCGGCGTCCAGAAGAAGACCGACGCCCCCATCGACAACGAGTGGCAGAACGGCCTGAAGAACCTGCGCGGCACGCTGTCGATGGCGCGCACCGACGACCCGAAGAGCGCGACCAGCCAGTTCTTCATCAACCTGAAGGACAACGACGCCCTCGACCGGCCGATCTCGGGCGGCGCGGGCTACGCCGTCTTCGCGAAGGTGATCGCGGGCATGGGCACGGTCGACGCCATCGCGCGCGAGCAGCGCGGCGTGCGCAACGGCATGCAGGACTGGCCCGTGAAGGATGTCGTCATCGAGAAGGTCGTCCTCGTCTCGAAGGAAGATGCGGATAAGGCGATCGCGGCGATGGAGAAGCGCGCCGAGCCCGCCGCGCCCGAGGCGCCGAAGGCTCCCGCGGCCCCGAAGACGCCGAAGTCGCCCGTCGCCGCGCCCGGCGCCTCCGACGCCCCCGCGAAGCCGAAGGGCGGCGACGCGCCGACCGGCGCGCCGAAGGCGTGAACGGATCGCCCCCGCGCGCGTGAACGACCGACCGGAACGCGAAAGGCGCCTCCCGATGGGAGGCGCCTTTCTCATGATGTTCTCGTGATGTTCTCGTGGCGTTCTCAGGGCATGCTCATGGACAGGGCATGCGCATGGACTTCGCGCGGCCGTCGCCGCCACGCGAAGCCACGTGACGCGCGCCCCCGCGCGCTCACGCCTCGAACTTGATCCCCTGCGCGAGCGGCAGATCGGCCGACCAGTTGATCGTGCAGGTCTGCCGGCGCATGTACTGCTTCCAGCTGTCCGAGCCCGATTCGCGGCCGCCGCCCGTGTCCTTCTCGCCGCCGAACGCACCGCCGATCTCGGCGCCCGAGGTGCCGATGTTCACGTTCGCGATGCCGCAGTCGGAGCCCTCGGTCGAGAGGAACCGCTCGGCCGAGCGCATGTTGAGGGTGAAGATCGCGCTCGACAGCCCCTGGTCGACCGAGTTCTGGATCTCGATCGCCTCGTCGAGGTCCTTCACGGCGTAGACGTAGAGGATCGGCGCGAAGGTCTCCTCGCAGCAGATCGCGGGACGGCAGCCCGCGGGCACGCGGAAGAGGGTCGGCTCGACGAAGTTGCCGGGCTTCCCCGCGAAGCGGTCGATGCCCGACGGGCCGCCCGCGAGGAGCTCGCAGCCCTGCGCGACCGCGGCCTCGCACGCCGCGCGCATGTTCGCGACGGCCTGCGGATTCACGAGCGGACCCATGAGGGTCCCCGCCGCGAGCGGATCGCCGATCGGCACCGACTTGTAGGCCTTCGCGAGGCGCGCGCAGAGGTCGCCGACGACCTTCTCGTGGACGAGGAGGCGGCGCGTCGAGGTGCAGCGCTGGCCGGCGGTGCCGACGGCGCCGAAGAGGACCGCGCGCACGACCATCTCCATGTCCGCGTCGTCCATCACGATGATCGCGTTGTTGCCGCCGAGCTCGAGGAGCGAGCGGCCGAGGCGCTTCGCGACGACCTCGCCGACGCGGCGGCCCATGCGGCACGAACCCGTCGCCGAGATGAGCGGCAGGCGGCGGTCGGCGATCATCGGCTCGCCGACCTCGGCGTCGGTGCCGATGACGAGCGGGAAGAGGTCGGCGGGATCGATGCCCTCGGGCCGCCAGATCTCCTGCTCGCGGAGGACCTTCCAGCAGACCTCGCTCGTCGCGATCGCGACGAGCGGCGTCACGAGCGACGGCTTCCAGACGACCGCGTCGCCGCAGACCGCGGCGATCATCGCGTTCCACGCCCACACCGCGTTCGGGAAGTTGAACGCCGTGATGCAGCCGACGACGCCGAGCGGCTGCCACTGCTCGTACATGCGGTGGCCCGGGC
>JBJOHC010000092.1:0-8250 GCA_046047955.1 Planctomycetota bacterium | reverse complement strand
GACTTCACCCGCTCGAACTCGAAGTAGCCGCGCGGATTGTCGTCGTCGGCGGCGCGGAGGCCGTCGGTGAGCGGCGGGATGCCGCCCGCGACGATCATCTGCATGGCCATGCTCGTGCCCGAGCGGGGGAGTCCCGAGACGATCGTCGTGAAGTCGCGCATGGCGGGAAGTATCGGAGAATCGCGTGGGCGTCGTGCGTCGGGGCGTTGCGTGCGGCGATTTTCCGGAAACCTGCGCGGCCGCGGACGGTCGGGTAGCCTCCCGCGCCATGTCCATCGCCCGCACCCTCGAAGTTCCGATCGACTCGATCGAGGCCGCACGCCTCGCCGCTCCGCACGCCACGCGCCTCGAGGTCTGCCACGACCTCTCGAGCGAGGGCTGGACGCCGCGGATGGACCTCGTGCGCGCCTGCCGCGAGGCGGTCGAGGGGACGGCGTGCACCGTCGTCGCGATGATCCGGCCCGAGTTTCCCGGCGCGCGGCGCGAGCTCGATGTCGCCGCCTTCGCGACGACGCCGAAGCTCCTCGACCTCTGCCTGCGCGAGATCGAGGCGGCGGCGGCGGCGGGGGCGCACTCGGTGGGCGTGTCGCTCCTCACGCCCGACGGCTTCGTCGACATGGAGGCGAACGCGCGGCTGATCGCGCACGCGCGCTCGTTCGGCCTCGTCGTCGCGTTCCTGCGGACCTACGACCTCCTCGTCGATCGCGCGCGCGGCATGCGCGACCTGTCGGCGCTCGGCTTCACCCGCTTCATCACCGCGGGCGTCCTCGGGTGGGACGCGTCGGTCGCGTCGCTCGACGAGCGCGTTTCCGTGGTCGCGCGCGACTGCGAGCGCGCCCGCGCCGAGGCCGCGCGCCTCGGCCGCGAGCCGATCGAGGTGATCCCGGGCGGCGGCGTGCGCGCCTCGAACGCGGCGCGCTGGCTCGCGCTTTCGCCGCACCTGCACGCGTCCTGCCGGAAGGACGGCGTCTTCAGCCTCGCCGAACTCGAGAGCCTGACGCGCGAGATGGCCTGACGGCCGCGCGGCGCTACCTTGCGCGGATGCACGCGCTTCTCGCCGCCGTCCTCCTTCCACTCGCGCATCCTTCGGCGGCGGAGCCTCCGGCCATCGCGCCAGCCGAGGCGCCCGTCGTCGAGTCCGAGGAGCTCGCCCGCTGGGCCGAGACCCGCGACGAGCGCATGGCGTGGTGGCGCGAGGCCCGCTTCGGCATGTTCGTCCACTGGGGGCTCTACGCGCCCGCGGGCGGCTTCTGGAACGGCAAGCGCTACGAGCAGCACTACGCCGAGTGGATCCAGCACTGGGCCGGCGTGCCGTGCGCCGACTACGCGCGCGAGATGAAGCCGCTCTTCACGCCCGACGAGGGCTTCGCCGACGCGTGGGCCGAGCTCGCGGCGGCCGCGGGCATGCGCTACGCGGTGATGACCTCGAAGCACCACGACGGCTTCACGCTCTTCAACTCGAAGGAGCCCTACTCGCTCGCGAACGATGTCGCGGGCGGCACCAACATCTCGCCCGCGGGCCGCGACGTCGCGCGCGAGTTCGCCGACGCGATGCGCGCGAAGGGGATCCGCCCGGGCTTCTACTACTCGCTTCTCGACTGGCAGCATCCCGACGCCTACGAGATGGCGCTGCCCGCGTATCCGAAGGATGGCCGCGCGCGCGAGCACGAGCGCTACAAGGCGTACATGCGCGGACATGTGCGCGAGCTTCTCGCGAACTACGGCCCGCTCGCGACGATCTGGTTCGACTACTCCGACCAGGCGCGGCAGGGCGAGGCCTGGGGCGCGGCGCGGCTCATGGCCGACATGCGCGGGGCGCAGCCCGGAATCCTCGTCAACAACCGCCTCTACCTCGGCCTCGAGAATAAGAACGGCGACTACGGGACTCCCGAGAAGTACGTGCCGCCGACGGGCCTTCCAGGCATGGACTGGGAGGTGAACCACACGCTGAACGAGAGCTACGGCTACAGCGCCCACGACGCGAACTGGAAGGACGCGGGCACGGTGGTGCGGCTCCTCTCGGACATCGTGTCGAAGGGCGGGAACCTCCTTCTCAACATCGGTCCCGACCGGTTCGGCCGCGTGCCCGAGGAGGCGCAGAAGGCGTTGCGCGGCGTCGGCGCGTGGATGAGGGTGCATGGCGAGGCGATCCACGGCACGACCGCGAGTCCGTTCGCGCGGCTCGCGTGGGGGCGCGCGACGGTGAAGCCCGGCGTCGTCTACCTGCATGTCTGGGACTGGCCCGCCGACGGGCGGCTCGTCGTGCCGATGCATGGCGCCGTGCGGTCGGCGCGCGTCCTCGGTGGTGGCGAGATCGCGCGCTTCGGCGCGAGCGACGACGAGGGCGAACGGCTCGTCCTCGAGGTGCCCGCAACGCCGGTCGACGCCGCGTGCACGGTGATCCGGCTCGACCTCGCGGGCGAGGTGGAGCCGGCGGCGTTCCTCGTCTTCCCCGGGCGCGACGGCGTCGCCACGCTCACGCCGCACGACGCGTCGCTCGAGGGGCCCGAGATCCGCGTCGAGCGCGTCGGCGTGATCGGCGATGTGCGGCACAACATCGGCTACTGGCTCGATCCGAAGGCGACGGCGTCGTGGCCCGTCGGAATCGGCGCGACGCAGGGTGGGCGCTATCGCGTCGAGATCGAGCTCGCGTGCAAGGACGAATCGGCGGGCGCGGAGGTCGAGTTCGAGGTGGAGGGCGGGGCGGGCGTGCTGTCGCTGACCGTGCCCGCGACCGGCGGCTGGCAGGAGTACCGCACGGTCGTCCTCGGCGAGGTCGCGGTGCCCATGGGCTCGCATCGGGCGATTCTGCGCGCGAAGTCGAAGCCGGGTGAAGCCGTCGTGAATGTGCGCGAGGTGCGGCTCGCGCGGTTGCCGTGAGCGGCCGCGCTCGCGGCGAGGCGCCGCTCTCGACGCTCGCGAACGTCGGTCGCGCGACGCTCGGCGACTTCGAGACGCTCGGGATCCGCTCGCGCGCGCAGCTCGCGCGGCGCGATGCGTACCGCATGTACGAGGCGCTCTGCGCCAGGACGGGCGCGCGGCACGATCCCTGCGTGATCGATGTCTTCCTCGCCGCGATCGAGGAATGCCGCGGTGCGCCGCCGCGCGCCTGGTGGGCGTTCACGCCCGTGCGCAAGGCGGCGCTCGCCGCGAACCCGCGCCTCGCGCCCACCGCGACGGGCGTGCGCGGCCGCGCTACTCGAAGCGCAGGTGCTTGACGCTCTCGCCGCGGTCGCGGAGTTCGCGCAGCGCGTCGATGCCGATCGCGAGGTGCTTCGCGACGAAGCGCTCGGTGACCGAGCGGTCGCTCTCCGCGCTCTTCACGCCCTCGGGGGTCATCGGGTTGTCGCTCACGAGGAGGAGCGCGCCCTTCGGAATGCCGTTCGCGAAGCCGACGAGGAAGATGGTCGCGGTCTCCATGTCGATCCCCGTCGCGCGGATCTCGAGGAGGTACTCGCGCACGCGCTCGTCGTGCTCCCAGACGCGGCGGTTCGTCGTGTAGACGGTGCCCGTCCAGTAGTCGCAGTCGTGGCGGATGATCGCCTCGCTCACCGCGCGCTGCAGGCGGAAGGAGGGGAGCGCGGGCACCTCGGGCGGCATGTACTCGTTGCTCGTGCCCTCGCCGCGGATCGCGGCGATCGGCAGCACGAAGTCGCCGAGCTTCGTCCGCTTCAGGCCGCCGCACTTCCCGAGGAAGAGAACCGCCTTCGGCTCGACCGCCGAGAGGAGGTCCATCGTCGTCGCCGCCATCGCGCTTCCCATGCCGAAGCTCAGGATCGTGATGTCCTCGGCGGTCGCCGAGACCATCGGCTTGTCGCGGCCGCGCACCTCGACGCCGAAGCGCTCGGCGAAGAGCTCCACGTAGTTCGTGAAGTTGACGAGCAGGACGTACTGCCCGAACTCGTCGAGGCGGAGGCCCGTGTAGCGGGGGAGCCAGTCGCGGACGATCTCGGCCTTCGTCTTCATGCGGCTAGCGTAGCGGGCGGCGCCCGTCACTCGGTGGCGCCGGCCGCGCCCGCGGGGACGGGATGCGCCTCGCGCGACTCGGCGCCGCCGCGCGCGACGAACCCGTCGACGACGCGCGCATGCGCCTGGATGAGCCTTGCGACGGCGGGGTCGGACGAGACCTCGCGCACGCGCACGCCCGAGGCCGTCTCCTCGTAGGTCATCTCGATCTCGGCGGCGTGGTCGAAGACGGCGCGGAACATCGGATCCCACTGGCGGATGCGGCGGCGCTCCTCGATGCGCGACTTCATCGCGCGGACATGGTCCTTGATGAGGATCGCGATCGACGGGTCGTCGCTCTCGGTGACGGTCTCGACGCCATCGTCGACGAGCCGCACCTCGCGGCGGATGCGCGCGTGGTTTCCGAGCAGCGTCTGGAAGACGTCGCGGTCGTAGGCGACGGTGCCGGGAGCGGCGTCGGTGACGCCGGGGACATCGGCGGCGGTCCAGATTCGCTCGTCCGGCGCCCGCCCGTCCGATGCCGGCGGAACCGTCTCGCACGAGGCGAGGAGGGCAGGGAGGGCGAGGGCGGCTGCGATTCGGATGGCGTGGTGCATGGTTCGAGGGTCCTTTCGCCGTGAGGCGATGGCTGCGTGGGGAGACGGAGTCTACGAGGGCGTCGCGCCGAGGCGGATTCGCGGATCCGTGGTTCCGTGGATCATTCCTGACGGGCTGGAATCCACGCTATCGTCTCGCCCCATGCCGCCCCTCGACGCCGACGCCCTCGCGCAGCTCTTCCTCGACGCCCGCACCCACAATGCCTGGCTCGACCAGGCCGTCTCCGACGCGACGCTGCGCGAACTCTACGCGCTCCTCCGCTGGGCGCCCACGGCCGCCAACTCGAGCCCGCTCCGCGTCGTCTTCGTGAAGAGCGCCGAGGCGAAGGCGCGCCTCCTCCCGTGCATGGCGCCCGGCAACGTCGAGAAGACGAAGGCCGCACCCGTGACCGCGATCCTCGCGATGGACATGGAGTTCCACGAGAAGCTCCCGAAGCTCTTCCCGCACACCGACGCGCGCAGCTGGTACGCGGGCAACCCGCCGCTCATCGAGGAGAACGCCTTCCGGAACTCGAGCATGCAGGGCGGCTACTTCATCCTCGCCGCGCGCGCGCTCGGGCTCGACTGCGGACCGATGAGCGGGTTCGACGCCGCGAAGGTGAACGAGGCGTTCTTCGCGGGGACGACGCATCGCGTCAACTTCATCTGCAATCTCGGCTACGGCGACGCGGCGAAGCTCTTCCCGCGGTCGCCGCGGCTCGATTTCGACGAGGCGTGCGCGATCGCGTAGGTCGCGCGCGGGCGGCGAGTCGGTAGAGGAGACCGCGATGCCATCGGACGAACCAACTCGGGCACGGACGACGCTGCTTGGCCGCGCGCTGCGCTGGTGCATCGCGCCGATCCTCGTCCTGATCGCGGGCATCGTCTGGTGGCTCTCCGCGGCGCGATTCGACGCGCTGCGCGCGGGCGCCGAGACCGCGCTCCTCGATGCGGCCGCGGCGCACGCGGCGTACTTCGAGGACGAGGCGAACAACGCGGTCGGGCTCGCGAAGTCGCTCGCCGACGCGCAGGTCGCCGGGCTCTTCGGCCAGCGCGCGCTCTCGCTCGCGGTTCTCCGGCGCGCGGTGGAATCCAATCCGTGGTGCCTCGGCACCTACCTCTGCTACGAGCCCGACGCCGACGGTCGCGATCTCGAGAGTCTCGGCGCGGGGCTTCCCGCGGGCGCGCTCGAGTCGGGCGGGCGGTTCGTGCCCTACTGGTTCCGCGATCCCGCGAAGGGTGGCGCGCTCTCCCTCAAGCCGAATGTCGAGCTCGAGACGAGCCTCTACTACGACGGCGCGCGCCGCGCCTTCGCGGCGACGGGGAAGGCGGCGCCGATGGTGACCGAGCCCTACCTCTATGACGGCGACCTGCTCGTCGAGCAGACCTATCCGATCGTCATCGACGGTCGCTTCCGCGGTATCGCGGGCGCCGACCGGAGCCTGCGCGGAATGAAGGATGCCGTCGAGGAGATCGCCCGCGCGACGGGCGCGACGGTCTATCTCGTCTCGGGACGCGGTCGGTTCGTCGCGACGAGCCTCGCCGAGGATCGCGAGGGCGGCGCGATGCCCCTCCAGACCCGCGAGGTCGCCGAGGGGCCGCTGCGTTCGGTGCCCGCGCTCCGCGGCGGGCAGGGCGTGGAGGGTGGCCGCGAGGCGGGGACGGAGCGTTCCGCGAGGCGGCGGTTCCTCCGGACCGATCCCTCGCCATTCGATGGCGCCGAGACCTACTGGGCGTCGGCGGAGATTCCGACGGGGGGATGGACCCTCGTCCTCGCGCGGCCCGTCGAGGATGTCGTGGGTCCGCTCTGGCGCGAGACCGCGGTGACGGGCATCGTGTCGATCGTGGGACTCTCGGTTCCGGTGTGGCTCCTGGTCGCGATGCTCGTCTCGCACGCGCGGCGGATCGGTGCGGCGGTGCGCGCGTCGGGCGCGGTCGCGAGCGGCGATCTGTCGATCGAGGTGCCCGTGGATGCGCGCGTCGACGAGGCGGGCGTCCTCCTCCGCGCCGTCGCGGCGATGCGGGAGGGGCTTGCGCGCCTCGTTCTCCGGATCCGCGAGGCGCTCGCGGCCCTGCAGATCGCGGCGGGGCAGGTCGGCGCCGCGGGACAGTCGCAGAACGAGACGCTCGCCGAGATCGATGCGTCGGCGAGCGAGATCGCGGCGGCGGTGCACGAGATCCGGCGGTCGGGCGAAGAGCTCGGACTCGTCGCCGCGGAACTGCGCGAGATCGCCGATGGGTCGGGCGCGCTCGCGGCGGGGGGGCGCGATTCGATGGACGCGCTGCGCGCGTCGATGGAGTCGATGCGCGCGTCGTCCGCGTCGATGTCGGAGCGGCTCGCCGTCATCAGTTCGCGCGCGAGCGGCATCACCGCGATCGGCGCCACCATCGAGCGCGTCGCCGAGCAGACGAATCTCCTTTCGGTGAACGCCGCCATCGAGGCCGAGAAGGCGGGCGAGCACGGGCGCGGATTCCTCGTCGTCGCCCGCGAGATCCGCAGGCTTGCGAACGAGACCTCGGGTGCGACCGGCGAGATCGAGGCGATCCTCCGCGAGATGCAGGGCGCGGTCTCGTCGGGCGTGATGGAGATGGATCGCTTCACGCGCGCCGTCGAGACGGGCGCGGGGAAGGCCGCCGAGGTCGGAGCGCGGCTCGGCGGCATCGTCGGGCATGTCGACGGATCGGCGCAGCGCATCCGGGCGATCGACGACGGCGTGCGCGAGCAGAACCTCGGCTCGGCGCGCATCGAGGAGACCATGCGGAGGCTGCGCGAGCGTGCCGCGCAGGGGGCGGGTGCCGCGGCCGAGTTCGGTGTCGCCGCGGCCTCGATGCAGGCGTCGCTCCGCACGCTGCGCGAGGTCGTCGATGCATTCCGCCTCCGCGCGATCCCCGCGTTTCCGCCTCCCTCGGCGGCGCCGTCCTCGGAACGATCCGACCCGCCGCGCTGAATCGGCGTTATCCGCCAAAGGGCGCTCTTCGGTGGGGAATCACCGTTGGCGGTGTCGCGCGCGGGTGGCTCGCGCCCGGGCTCGTGCGTGGCCCCGAAGTGAAGGCCCCGAAGTGAAGGCCCCGAAGTGAGAGCCTCGAAGTGAAAGCCTCGAAGTGAAAGCATCGAGGCGAAGACCTCGAGATGAAGACCTCGAGATGAAGGCCTCGAGATGAAGCCCTCGAGATGAAGACCTCGGGGTGAAGAATCGCCGAGGCAAGCAGTACCGGAGATCCCAAAAAGACAGGCGGGCGACCAAGGTCGCCCGCCCGCCCGACATTCGTGATCCGTGGATGCGGCCGTCAGGCCTTGCTCGGGGCCGGGCCAGGGCCGCCCGGACGCGGGCCGCGCGGCGGCTGGCGGTTGTCCCACTCTTCGCGCGAGATCTTGCCGTCGCCGTCCTTGTCGAGACGCTGGAGGCGCTTCCAGCGCTCGCCCGCCTCCTGCTGGTCGATGAAGCCGTCGCCGTTCTTGTCCATGTCCTCGAACTTGGGGGCCTGGCGCGGTCCGCGCGGGCCCTGCGGGTTCGGTCCACCGGGGGCCGGTGGCTCGGGCGGGGCGGCGAGAACGGTCGAGGTGAGGATGGCGGCGAGGCCGCCGACGAGGACGAAGCGGTTGCGCATGGCAGTGTGCTCCTGAGTTGGGTGGCCGCGAACGCCGCGGCACCGTCGAACGCCCGAGGTCGGCCGTCCATTGCCCAGCCCCGCACAAATCCGCGCGAAG